>JANMWO010000640.1:0-11314 GCA_031394025.1 Acidobacteriota bacterium | reverse complement strand
TGAAATTGTTGCTCAGGCTCGCAACATGGAATTCCGCGCCTTGAACTTGCGTGGGGAAATGTTGCTCAACATGTTGCTGCCATTCCTCAGCAAGCATCCGCATTGGGAATCGCTGCATCATCGGGGTCGGGTGATCACTGGCACCTTGCTGCCTCTGCCGAAACTGTTTTCTGAAGAAGAACGGTCCAAGCAGCCGTCGGTCTTTTCAATCCTGCGCGCCTTTGTCGCTGAATTCAGCAATCCGAATGATGGGCGATTAGGACTTACTGGATCTTTCGGGTACGATCTGCTGTTCCAGTTCGACCCCATCGAATTGAAGCTGCCCCGCGGTGAACAAAAAGATCTTCACCTTTTCCTTTCCGACGACGTCTATTATATGGATCGTAAACGGGAAGTAATTGAACGTTACGAATACGATTTTGAGTTTGAGGGATTTTCAACGGTAGCTTTGGAACGGACTGGGGAAGAGATTCCCACGCCACCCAAGTTAACGCCTGGACCGGTGGTGAGTAATCATACGCCGGAACAGTATATGGCTGGAGTGGAGTCAGTCCGCGAAGGAATGCGGCGAGGTGATTATTACGAAGTAGTGCTGCGGCAAACTTTTTCCACGCCTTATGCCGATCCGGCATCGAAGCTGTTTGAACGGATACAGAAGGCCAGTCCGTCGCCGTACGAATTTTTGTTGCAGTTGGGCGATGAACAGTTGATTGGTGCTTCGCCAGAAATGTTCATCCGCGTGGAAGGCCGCCGGGTTGAGAGTTGTCCCATTGCAGGAACAGCGCGTCGCACGGGTGATCCGCTGGTGGATCATGACAACATTCGTAACCTGCTGAACTCCACCAAGGAAGAATCGGAACTGACCATGTGTACCGACGTGGATCGCAACGATAAGTCCCGAGTCTGCGAACCGGGTACGGTGAAAGTGATTGGTCGGCGCTTGATTGAAGCCTATGCCGGACTGTTTCATACTGTGGATCACGTGGAAGGAATGTTGAAAGAAGGCTTCGATTCGATTGATGCTTTCCTTTCTCATATGTGGGCTGTGACCATTATCGGCGCACCGAAAAAAGCTGCGGCGCAGGCCATTGAAGATCGTGAAAAAACAGCGCGCGGCTGGTACGGCGGTGCCATTGGAATGCTGTCTTTGAATGGTGATTTGAACACCGGCATCCTGATTCGTACAGTGCATTTGAAAGATGGCATGGCCTCGTATCCGGCTGGTGCAACACTATTGTATGATTCCGATCCGGCCAGTGAAGATGCCGAATGCCACGTCAAAGCGACCGGCTTTTTCCGTGCATTGGAAATGGGTAAGCCGAAAAAAAGAGTAACTGCGGCAGTATCTTTGAAAGTGGGCCAGGGCGTCAAAATGCTGTTGGTTGACAACGAAGATTGCTTCATTCAAACACTGGCCAGTTACGCGCGGGAAACCGGTGCGGAGGTAGTTACTTACCGTTGGGGGATGCCGCCGCAGATGATCCTGGATCTGGATCCAGACATCATTTTAATCTCACCGGGGCCGGGGCGTCCGGAAGATTTCGGGGTCCCGCAACTGGTGCGCTTCGCGGCGGAACGGAAGATTCCCACGTTCGGGGTCTGCTTGGGCTTACAAGGAATTGTAGAGGCATTTGGTGGGACTTTGGGCGTGCTGGGATATCCCATGCACGGAAAACCTTCGGTGGTTCACCACAACAATGTGGGCGTGTTTGAAGGCTTACCGGAAAATATTCGCGTGGGTAGGTATCATTCTCTTTTTGCGAATCCAGAAACGTTCCCCGATGTTTTAGAAGTGACGGCGCGCACGGAAGATGGTGTAATTATGGGTGTGCAGCATAAAACATTGCCCATTGAAGCAGTGCAGTTCCACCCCGAATCCATCCTTAGTTTTGATGGCGGAGCAGGACTGAAGATGATTGAGAATATGGTGCGGATCTACGGACATCTAAAATGATTTCGTTGCAAAAACGTGCCGCTGTGTTCGGTGTTGCTGCGTTGCTGAGTGGTGTATTTCTAATCGATTTCTGTGGGTGGATTTATGGCTGTGGATGCCAATCGTTTTGGAAGGTCGGTGCGCTGTACTGCAATATTCATACCGGTCCCAAACATTGTCCCTGGTGCACGCACGGCGGAGTAGGATTTGCGGTGACCGGCATTTTGGTCTTCGGCACACAGGCTTGGATCGCATTCAGAGCCGCAGGTCCATCGTTATTGGTACGATTAGGTATGTGTATTGCAGCTTTCCCGGTGGTTGGGGGATTGGTTGCTTATTTAGTAGGAAGCGCGCAAGGGTACTGGACCCCATAGGCTATTGCAAGGGACGCGTAGAAGCAGGCATACTAAAGGGCTAATTTATGATTGATCTTTCCGGTTTAACACATATTCTGCTTCTGGTGATTTGCATCTGGCTGGCTATCAATTTCGATGGCAGCGGCGGCGGTGGTGGTCATAGGGATAGGGTACTGGTTCCAATCCCCGTTCGTTAACGGATGTCTGAGGTCATTATCATCGGTGGCGGTTTGGCTGGTCTTGCAGCCGCTGTTCGACTGGGTGAAGCTGGCCGGAATGTTCGAATCCTGGAAATGCGACCCTTTCCCGGCGGTCGCGCCACTTCTCTTCCACAGCAAGATAACGAAGCCATCGACAATTGCCAGCACATCCTAATGCGCTGCTGCACCAGTCTGATGGATTTCTATCAACGGATGGGTGTTGCGGATCGCATCAAGTTCCACAAAGAATTTCCACTGATTGAACCCGGCGGTCGATTGTCGCTATTGAAGGCCGGAATTCTTCCTGCTCCCTTTCATTTTGCCGGATCATTTCTGAAGCTGAAGTTCCTGGGGCTAGCCGATAAGTTGGCCATCGCCAGAGCAATGCTGGCCATCTTCCTTGAACATGGGCGACGCAACGATTTGGACGATATCACCATGTTGGCATGGCTGCGGGAAAAGGGGCAGACCCAGCGTGCCATTGATCGATTCTGGGGTCCGGTGCTGGTTAGCGCGATCAATGAGGAACTGGATCGGATGGCAGCGGCGCATGGGTTTCAAGTGTTCTGGCTGGGCTTTTTGAATGATTCCCACAGTTACGAAATGGGTGTGCCGGAGGTGCCGTTAGGAGATCTTTTCGGCGAAGAGTGTTGGAAGCGGCTACCCAATGTCCGCTTCGATTTTCGTTCCATGGTGGATTCCATTGAAGTAGAAGCCGGACGCGTCACCGGTGTGATCGTGAAGGGGGAGCGGCTTACGGCTGATACCTTCATCAGCGCACTGCCGTTTGAACGGTTAGAGAAGCTGTTTCCACAGTTGGGATTTGATTATTCGCCATTTGAGCATTCGCCGATCACGGGCATCCATTTATGGTTTGATCGCAAAGTAACAGACCTTGAAAATGCGGCCATGCTGGATCGTACTATTCAATGGATGTACAACAAACAGGACGGTCGCTACCTGCAATTGGTAGTCAGCGCCAGTCGCAGTTTGGTTGGCATGGGTCGACAGGAAATCATTGATTTGGCGGTTAGTGAGTTGGGGGAATTCTTCCCGGCAGTTAAAGAAGCAAAGCTGGAAAAAGCGCAGGTAGTGAAAGAAGTGCGCGCCACGTTTTCTGCATTGCCTGGGCTGGAATCCAAACGTCCTGGGGCCCGGACAGAGTTCCCGAATTTCTTCCTGGCAGGAGATTGGACCAAGAGCGGCTGGCCAGCGACCATGGAAGGCGCCGTACGCAGCGGATATTTGGCGGCCGATGCTGTTTTGCTAGGGTAATTAAATTTTGAGCTAACAGTGTCCTTTTTGTGAGCTAGATTACGCTTTTCAGTTCATGAGAGCTGAAACCGTGAATCTACAATTGCTTTTTCTTTGCTTGTTGGGCCTTCCGTTAGTTGCGCAACAACCTGTACTGAAACTTCTGCATCGAGACAAACTGTGCGCGGTAATTACTGCGGTGGATGCCTCCACCGTAATCGCTGCTGGTAAAGACACCAGAGCTGTTTTGGTATTGCCAAAACCAGATCCAAATACGACTTTCAGAGAGGTCACTGATTATTTCGACACTGCCGAAGGGGTGCGTTTCTGCTGGACAGATGATACTGCCAAACTGCTTGAAAAGTACACGGCAAAGTATGACGAAGGCGAGCGCTTTGAGGCCACGCTACACGTCCGCGGGATTGTAAAGAAAGGGGATTCGGAACATGAAATTTATCAGGTAATCCAAATTCCCACTTACGCCGCGTTTCAGGTAGCTGAAAAGAGCACCGACTTTACCAATCATCAGATTACGCTGGATGTTATTTACGCCCCGGAATGGCTTGCCGAAGGAGATTTGGCGGAAGGCAAGTTTTGGGAAGTTACGCAAGGGGACGTGGATCTGGGCCTACTCGCTATTAGTTACGACAAGAAGAAACGCCAAATCACATTCTATTTAAGGCAGCCCCGTGATCTGCTCACCGACGAAAAAATTAACTTAGTCTTTCTTCCTGTCGCGCCTGATTCCGCACAAGTGGAAGGCGCTTTGAGCTCATTAAAAGTCGAGGGAAACAAGAACAAGTACAGAGTGCTCCCCAAGAGGACAGGCCCTGCCACTCAAACCAGCAGCATGACTAGATTCAAATCGGAAATTACTGCGACTACCCGGAAACGCAATAATCGTCCCGTGACCACCAACCCAATCACAACTGTGGCCGATTCCCCAGTTACTTTCAGTGATTTCCCTTTTTATATTCAGGGTGGATTTATACGAGCCCGTGAGGCGGACAATTCAACCTCAACTGTTTTTAACTTCAAGCTGGACTTTAACCCCGATGGAAACTGGCGTTTCATCAAGGACGCCAAAAAAGGGAAAGATAGTAGTTGGCGTTACTACTACTCGCCATTTATCAAGGCTGCCGGAAACAGTGGAGCTAGTGCCGATGACGAAAATTCAGTGAAGGCCGGAATGTACTTCGAGTTCCGGTTGTCACCCCAAGCCACATGTTCTAACCCTCCTGACATGCCGTGCTCCAAAGATTACATAAGGAAGCCCCAAATTCAGCGTTTCGCGATTCTCACCGGACCGGTCATTGAAATGACCAAGAATGGTCGCGATAAGAACTTCATTATTCCCATTCCCAGATTCGAGCTGACAACTAAGAAGTACAATCCTGTTGGAGCCGCCGTTTTGAGCATAAAAGTCTTCTCTGGATTCGCCACAGGCAAAGCACTCACCCGTCGGATTGAAGATCTTCCCAAGAAGACCACAGATCCTAATTCGCGGGTAGTTGTGCATCAGGCAGGTGGGCTTATTAGTCGGGGGATACTTGGGGGAAAGTTTTCCGTGGCCTTTGATCCGGAAAAAGATGCTGGCCTGAAGAAGCAACTGAAGAAACTGGTTTTCGAGACGGAATACACTTATTTGCGTCTTTTCAGTGCTGAGAACTACCTTACCCCAATTAAATTCGCAACCACCGGTTCTTTTAACCCTGGGCAGGATTTGCCCGATTATCTAACTGGACTATCCGTCAAAGGTAGCTATTCTACCTTACAGAACGATTTTTTCAAGGGAAAACGGGCATACCTTACAACGCAAGTCAGCTTCACAGCCACCAGCGGCTTTGGCTTGGCGCTTAACTACTCACGGGGAGTTGAAGCGCCTCTGTTTCAATACGTCGACAAACTAACAGCAAACGTAGAATTCCGCATCGGCAAACAGAAGACTGCCGAATGATCACAAGCTTTGTATCGGTCTTTGAACCTTGTAAATTCGCAATAGTAATGCTAATATGCAAGGTATGTTCCCTAGGAAGATACTAGGTCAGTTTATATCGCATCTCAATGATTTTGCGTCAGTTGCTATCCTTGGACCACGTCAAATTGGGAAGACTACACTCGCACTTCAGATTGCAGATGCCAGACCTTCTGTTTACCTTGATGCAGAGACCCCGCAAGACCGCCGCATTCTGGCTGATCCAGTAGAATTCCTCAAGAGTCAAGCCGGGAAATTGGTGATCATCGACGAAGTACAACGGGTGCCGGATCTGTTTTCTTCCTTGCGCGGAGTTATTGACGCGCGTCGCAGAAATGGGGAGAGCGTCGGCCATTTCCTCTTGCTCGGCTCCGCTTCGCGCGACCTGCTGCAGCAGACTTCGGAAAGCCTGGCTGGCCGCATTGTCTATCACGAATTGACACCCTTGTTGGTGGATGAAACAGCTTCGCTTCCCATGGATCAACTTTGGTTGCGCGGCGGATTTCCTGAAAGCTTACTGGCCCGTTCCAACGAAGCCAGCCTTACCTGGCGGCGCAACTTCATCACGCAATATTTGGAACGGGATATCCCGCTGCTGGGGATTCGCACGCCGACAGGCACCATGCGCCGCTTATGGACCATGCTGGCTACCGCGCAAGGCTGCCAGTTCAACGCATCGAACTACGCCACCAACTTGGGCGTAAGTCCCAACACGATTTCCTCCCATGTGGACATGCTCTGCGACCTCATGTTAATGCGCCGCTTGCAGCCATGGTTTGTGAATACAGGCAAGCGGCTGGTGAAATCACCCAAGCTGTATTGGCGCGATTGTGGAATTCAACACGCCTTGCTGGGAATTTCAGGGCAGCGCGATTTGTTGAGTCACATCACTTTGGGTGCCAGTTGGGAAGCCTTCGCTATTGAACAATTGATTTCGGCGGGTGGCGCTGACGTGCACCCTTGGTATTACCGGACATCGGCTGGGGCGGAAATTGATTTGTTGCTGGAAGTTGCTCCAGGTCGATTATGGGCAGTGGAAGTGAAACATAGCTCAAAACCTGTTCCATCGAAAGGGTTTCATCTGGCCTCGGCTGACGTGGGTGCGGAGCGGCGGATTGTGATTTATACCGGTAGCCACCGCTATGCCGATTCTAACGGTGTGGAATACATGCCATTGGCAGAGGGGATGGCTGAGGTGCGGGCGTTGACGGCAGAAAGCTTTCCGCATACAACGGCCTTCTAATTTAGTAGAATCGTGGTTTGACTACTTTCAGTCGATTGCTACGGGCTTTTGTCCTAGCTACGCTATCTACATTCGCATTTTCCTTCGACTTTTCTGCGCTCAAGCCAGAAGGGTACATTAGTGACTTTGCGCACGTCATACCACCGGCAACCAAAGCCCAACTGGAACGCTATTGCACTGCGGTTGAACAAGCCACTGGGGCGCAGATGGCTATTGTCACCATTGACACTCTGGAAGGCGAACCTGTGGAAGATGTGGCCAATCTGCTTTTCCGCAAGTGGGGCATTGGATCAAAAAAAGAGAATGAAGGCGCACTTCTGCTGTTAGCCGTAAAGGACCGCCGAGTACGCCTGGAAGTGGGCTATGGTTTGGAGCCGATCCTGCCCGATGGCTTCGCCGGTAGCGTCCTGGATGCGATGCGTCCGGCATTACGTGAACAGAATTTTTCCGATGCCGTAATTCAGGGAACGCGCATTATTGGGGAACGGATCGCCAAGCAAAAAGGCGTCACCATCCAATCTCCACGCACCTCGCGGCCCATGCGCGATAGCGAAGGCATCCCGCTGCCTCTCATTATCGTTGGTATTGTCTTTATCATCATCCTGCTTTCCAGTGGTGGTGGCGGCAGTGGTTTCCTGATTGGCAATATTCTGGGCATGATGAGCGGTGGTGGCGGTGGTGGGCGTCGTGGTGGCGATGGCGGCGGATTCGGGGGCTATGATGGCGGTGGATTTGGCGGTTTCGGCGGCGGCGATTCGGGCGGCGGCGGGGCTTCACGGGATTGGTAGGGGATAATGGACAAGCTACTTACACAATTGGTGGATAAGATCAACAACGCCTTCGGGTCAAAGGTGGTCTCAGTCATTCTCTACGGGTCGGGCGCTGACGGGGAAATACACAAAGACTATTCCGATTTGAACATTCTTTGCGTGCTGACGCAGGTGACATCGGCGGAACTGAGTGCGGCAGGCGGTATGTTCCGTTTCTGGCGTGAAAAAGGCAATCCGTCCCCATTGCTGATGAGTGAAGAAGAAGTGGAACGGTCCACTGATGCGTTCCCTATCGAGTTCAAAGATATGCAGGCGAATCGAAAAGTATTGGTGGGTAAGGACGTAATCGCAACGTTAACAGTGAGTACAGTAAATTACCGTACGCAGATCGAACATGAACTGCGTTCCAAAATGCTGCGTTTGCGTCAAAAGGCCGCTGGCGTGTGGGATGATGACAGTCTGCTGGGTACGTTGATGGTGGATTCCTCGGCAACCTTTGTTGTTTTGGCGCGTCACGCATTGAGTGCGGCAGGCCACCCGGTACAATGGAAGAAGCGCGACGCCATAACGGAACTGAAAACGAAATTCGGAATTGATCCCGAACCGTTCTATACTTTGTTGGATCTACGTGAAGGCGTAACACGGAAACTTCCGGTGGCCGCCAATCAGTTGTTCGAACGCTATTTGGCGCAAATTCAGATCCTGGTTCAAACTGTGGATCACTTAGAAAATTAGGAGCAAAAATATGAAATTTGGATTGATCGCGCTTGGGGTTATCGCCCTGCTGATATTCATGGTTAGTGGGCAAGTAATGGGAGCCCGCAACACTATGGTTACGGAAAAGGAAGGCATCTCCGCCGCCTTCGCCCAAGTGGACGTTGCCATGCAGCGCCGCTCAGATTTAATTGGCAACCTGGTCAACACGGTGAAGGGAATTGCCAACCAGGAAAAGGAAGTTTTTACGAACATCGCCAATGCTCGCGCCGCTATGGCTGGCGCCCGTACGCCGTCTGAAAAAATTCAGGCCAACTCGCAAATTGATAGCGCCCTTAGCCGTTTGCTGGTGGTTCAGGAAAACTATCCGCAGTTGAAGTCAAACGAACAATTTGCCCGGCTGATGGACGAACTTTCCGGCACAGAAAACCGCATTAGCGTAGAGCGCCGCAAGTATAACGAATCGGTGCAGAAGTACAATACAGACATTGCCCTGTTCCCCAATAACATTGCTGCCAGCATCTTCAATTTTGCCCGTGAAGAAGCCTATTTCAAAACCGATGCCGGTGCCCGCACTGCGCCTAAAGTAGATTTCTCAACTAAGTAATCATTCAAGGAAAAAATGAGCGAAACGTTCCGTAATTATATTAATGGTGAGTGGGTGGATGGACCCACATTTGAAAACAGAAATCCAGCCAACACAGATGAAGTGGTAGGTCTGTTTGTGAAGGGTTCGGCTGCCGATATGGAAACAGCCGTTGCCGCAGCCGAAGCCGCCTTCCCTGCCTGGTCCAACACGCCCGGACCCGCGCGGGGAGCCCTGCTGTTCAAAGTGGCCGACATTCTTGACCGCAAGTTTGAAGCCATTGCTGCTGACATGACTCGCGAAGAAGGCAAGACCCTGCCCGAAGCCAAAGGGGAGGTCCGTCGGGCCATTAATATATTCCGTTACTTTGGAAGCGAAGGGTCCCGTCTGCCAGGGCACCTGGTCCCTTCAGAACGTGATCGCGTCCACATGTTCGCCATCCGCAAGCCCGTTGGCGTTGTAGGATTGATCACTCCCTGGAATTTCCCCATCGCTATTCCAGCGTGGAAACTGGCCCCGGCCTTGGTTTGTGGCAATACGGTTGTGCTCAAGCCTGCCAGCGTTTCGCCCCTTTGCGCATGGCGCATTGTGGAAGCTTGCCATGAAGCAGGAATCCCGAAAGGCGTGGTGAACTTTGTGGCTGGCTCAGGCGCAACGCTGGGTGCGGCCATGGTGCAAGCCAAGGGTTTGAAAGCTATCTCATTCACCGGATCTTGTGCAGTTGGCGAATGGATACACACTGAAGCATCCAAGCGCCGTTTGCGCATTCAGTTGGAAATGGGCGGGAAGAATCCAACCATCGTACTGGCTGATTGCGACTTTGGTTCAGCGGTGGAAAATGTAGTGAACGCGGCTATGTTCTCCACCGGTCAAAAGTGCACGGCCACCAGCCGGGCCATTGTGGAAGACGCCATTTACGATAAGTTTGTAGCTGCTGTTGTTGAGCGCACCAAGAAGTTGAAAGTGGGCAACGGCATGGAAGCTGGCATCGACATTGGACCGGCAGTGGATGCCGATCAACTGAAGACCAATCTCCGTTATATTGAGATCGGCAAGAAAGAATGCGGCGCTCCATTGTGTGGCGGCAATCAGTTGACAGGCGGGGCTTTCGACAAAGGTTACTTTGTGGAACCCACCGTGTTCGCCGACGTGAAAGAAGAGCATACGCTGGCTCAGGAAGAAGTGTTTGGACCGGTGCTGGCCATCATGCGGGCAAAGGATTTCGCCGATTGCATGCGCATTGCTAACAACATTCCGTTTGGGCTATCGGCATCCATTCAAACCTCCAGCTTATCCCGCGCGTTCGACTTTATCTATGGGATGGAAGCGGGACTGCTAACCGTCAACCTGCCTAGCGCTGGCGTGGAATATCAACTGCCTTTCGGTGGCACCAAAGATTCCAGCTTCGGCCCCAAGGAACAAGGGCCGGCGGCTATGGATTTCTATAGCGATTTCAAGACTATTTATCTGAAGTATTAAGGCACATATGCGAATTGGACAGATCCGTTGGAATAATGAAATCACGGCCGCCATTTTTGAAAATGGCCACGCAAGGCCCATCCCAGGTCACACGTTGTTGGACCTGATTACTCGCAGTGAAGTGGAACACACCACTTTATCTGAACTTGCCGGAGGCATGGCCAGTCAACAACTCGTTCAAGCCAGCCCCATCATCCCCATTAAGCCGGTGGAAGTGTGGGCTTGTGGCTGCACTTATGAAATGTCTGCTAGCTTCCGCGATGCCGAACATGGCACCCGCGAAGGTTTTTACGCACACGTGTTTAAGGCCCCTAGACCGGAGATTTTCTTCAAAGGTACCGCACGCGTTTGCGTTGGACCGGGCAAGGACATTGGCATTCGACCCGATTCCAAGTTCACTGCACCGGAACCGGAACTCGGCGTGGTGTTGGGCAGTAAAGGGGTCGTGGTGGGTTACACATTGGCCAACGACGTTTCGGCATGGGACATTGAAAAGGAAAATCCGCTGTACTTGCCACAATCAAAGGTATATACAGCATGTTGCTCGCTGGGTCCAGTGATTATCACCGTTGATGAATTGACCGACCCTTACAACTTAGAGATGAGTCTGGTGATCAAGCGTGGGGATAAGACCACGTTCAGCGGGTCAACGTCTACTGCAAAGCTGGGTCGCAAGATTGAAACGTTGATTGAGTACTTAATGTTGGCCAATCCCGTGCCTGCCGGTTCGGTGATGCTCACCGGTACGGGCATTATTGTGACAGAGGAATCGGCGCTGGCCCCTGGGGATATTTGCACGATCAG
>JANMWO010000631.1:0-2169 GCA_031394025.1 Acidobacteriota bacterium | reverse complement strand
GAAGTTTTCATTCCGATTTCAACAAACTACTGACATTGGAGGGCCTTAGTCCACTCACTTCGGAATTCAGGTTAAGTCGACCTATTCCCAGGGTCGCTTGGGAACGCCTTGATCCCGATCCTTCACCCGGTCATACAAATGGTTTTTGCAGACCGAACCCAAGGAAGTGTTATACAAACTGGTCAGACCAAGAGCTTCATACAAGTCTTCTTGAAACGCATGGATCGCCGTAAGATGTTCCGCCAAAGCGGCAATCTTATGGTTATCGTGGGTGGTGAAAAACTTTTGATAACCGGCATCGACCAGGCCCGCAATGTGTTCCCCAAGCAGTAAACCGGGCTCACCAGGTTCAGGGACGCCCCCAGCGCCTTCTTTTACCCAGCATCCCAAACCCTTTCGGCTGATTCTGGCTCCCGATGGAGTCTTTGTTGTCTCAAATCCATAACTGCTGGCCGCGTCCACTCGTTCGTCAAAGGAAAGTAGGCGCGGGGTTGCTCGGCGAAAGAACATAATTGCCTTTATTATAGCCACTCGGATACGCCAAAGTGTTAAATCGTTCAACGGATAGGCATTAGTCCCTCAGGATTGGTGTAAAGTTAGGTCGGAGAGCTCCAATATGAAAAAAGTTCTAGGCTTACTAAGCCTTTTTGCTGTTGCCGCGTTTGCACAAACTGCGGAGACGATTGCTTTTATTGCCCCCATGTCCGCTGCCAGTGAAGTTCCGGCAGTGAACGTAGCGGCCACTGGCACCGGTGTGATGTGGTTCCACTTGATGCGCGACGCCACTGGCAACATAGTTTCTGCTTCGGTAGATTTCACAATTCATTACAACCTGCCCGGTGCCGTAACCTTTACCGGATTGCACATTCACGACGGTATTTCCACTGTCGCCGGACCCGTGGTCATCAACACCGGCCTTTCCGGTGCCGCCTCGGTAGCTAGCACTGACACTGGTCGAGGTGTACTCACGCGTCAAGCACAAGTTTTGGGGACGGATGCCACCGGCATTGCCTTGATCAAAACAATTCTTGCCGACCCTTCCAAGGCCTACGTAAACATACACACAACAGACAACCCTGGTGGGGTAATTCGCGGCCAGTTGCGCCGTGCCGAAGTCACCTATCTGATGGGAAGCATGAGTCCCAAGAAAGAAGTTCCTGCAGTGGATTCGCCAGCTACCGGATTGGGTAGCATTGTCGCCCTGCGTGCTTATGATCCAACTGGCTTCGCCGTCGGCTGGGTAGGCTTTGAAGTGGATTACAACATGGGTGCCCAAGCCACCATTACTGGTCTGCACATTCATACAGGCAACGCCTCTGTGGCTGGCCCTGTGACCATTAATACCGGTCTGAGCGGAACCAATACCGTAGTCACTGCTACTACTGGTGCCGGCAATGTGACCATTGGCGTTGAAGTTCCCGCGACTAGTTCTGCGGCTACTTTAGACGCACTGGATGGTTTGTTTGATGCTTCCACCAATTACTACGTCAATATGCACACCACCGTATTCCCCGGTGGCGTGATTCGGTCTCAATTAATGCGTACGGAAAACTTGCGCTTTCCCTTTGTGGCGTCTCCTGCGAATGAAGTTCCTGCCGTAACCGGAATTAACGCAACAGGGGTTGGATTTATTGATATCCGGGCGCTTCGTGATCGCACAGGTGCCATCACTGCTGCACGTACGAATTTCGATTTCAATCACCGTTTCCCGGAAGCGGCTGAAGTTACTGGCCTGCACATTCACGATGGAACCTCCACCGTGGCTGGTCCAGTGACAATCAACACCGGCATCAGCGGGGCGACTTCTGTTAAATCGGCCAGCGGTTTTGGCAACGTGACCCGCACCTTGAACCTCACCGGAGGGCAGGCACTTACGTCGTTGAACTCGCTGATCACCAATCCCGAAAAGCACTATGTAAACATGCACACAGTGGTGAACCCTGGTGGTGTGCTTCGCTCGCAACTGGGTGCTGACAATACGAAAGCACCTGTGATCCGCGCCATCATCAACGCCGTTAGCGACATAAACCTGACGACCGTTGCCCAAGGTGGATTAATGACCATCTTTGGTAACGATCTGGTTAAAGTTAGTTCACTTATAGAGGGGTTGGATGACAATCGCCTGCCCACTTCAGTGAACGGGACCAGCGTGAAAATTGGTGGTGTGGA
>JANMWO010000451.1:0-3381 GCA_031394025.1 Acidobacteriota bacterium | reverse complement strand
ATAGTTTGCAACAGGACCACTGTATCCTCTTTGCCCGTAAAGGCAAGTAATTCATCAATGGCCTGACCCTCGTACCCATCCAGCCAACCCAAGTCGGCAAGCGACCCTGTTCGGACTTGACGAATCGCGCGTCGTGTCGACTGTGACCCTGCAAAATCGTTCAGATGATCCAACAACAAAGCTTCTATCGTTACTTCCCTTGCTACGGCAAGAGCTTTGAGACGGTTGAAGGTCAAGTCTGAAAGGTTCAAGGTTAGTAGAGTCATAAAGAAGGAAGATCGTCCAAAATGTAGGCGAACTTTATCTCGACACTCAGTTGGTCATCGAAATAAAATCCAACGACGGATTCTGCTGAGGCTCGTTCAGCTAACTAACTCGTCGCCGTGCCATAATAGAGAAGTCTACCCCGGTAGTCTGCCGACACGCGTTTACACGCTTACCCGGTTCCGATAAAAGCAAACATGTTTGAAGCATTAAGCGACAAGCTGCAGAAGGTCTTTAAAAACCTGCGCGGCGAAGGGAAATTGACGGCTGAGAATATGGAAGCCGCGTTGCGGGAGATCCGCGTCGCTCTTCTTGAAGCAGACGTGCATTTTCGCGTCGTCAAACAACTGCTCGAAGCTGTTAAAGAAAAAGCTCTTGGCGAAGAAGTTCTTAACTCTCTTTCCCCTGGTCAGCAAGTGGTCAAAATTGTCCACGAAGAGCTGATTAAAATCCTGGGCACCCACGCTGCTCGGTTGCGATTTGCTAACGAACCTCCCTCGGTCATCATGATCGTTGGTCTGCAAGGTTCCGGTAAAACTACTTCCAGCGGCAAGCTGGCTAAGTGGCTGGCCAAAGAATCGCACACTCCGATGCTGGTCTCTGTCGACGTCTACCGTCCGGCGGCTCGCGAACAACTGCGAATCGTTGCCAAAGACATCAAGATTCCCATTTACCAGGGCGTAGAAGGCGAAACGAAGCCTCTGGAATTGGCGAAGAGTGCTCGTAAAGAAGCTGTTCAGACTGGTCGCGATGTCCTGATTGTTGACACCGCCGGTCGGCTGCACATTGACGATTCGTTGATGTCGGAATTGGAAGAGTTGAAGGCCAGCCTGAATCCGGTGGAAATCCTATTCGTGGCCGATGCCATGACTGGACAGGACGCCGTTAAGTCCGCCGAAGAGTTCCATAAACGCCTGGGCATCACTGGTGTGATCCTAACGAAGATGGACGGCGACGCCAGAGGTGGCGCGGCGCTTTCTATCCGCACGGTTACTGGGCAGCCGTTGAAATTTGTGGGCATCGGCGAAAAGTCCGATGCGTTTGAGCCGTTCCACCCGGATCGAGTGGCCAATCGAATTCTGGGCATGGGCGATGTGCTCAGCTTCATTGAGAAGATTCAGGCGAACATCGACAATAAGTCTGCCGAGGAAATGCAGCGCAAGCTGATGGACAACGAGTTCTCCCTCGGCGATTTCCGGGATCAGATGAAGCAGTTGGCGAAGTTAGGTTCCATGGAGGCACTGCTGGGCATGTTGCCACAGATTGGCCCGATGAAAGCACTGAAGAACGCCAAAGTGGATCCGAAAGAAATTGGACGCGTGGTGGCGATCATTGATTCGATGACGCCAAAAGAGCGCGATAATCATATGTTGATTAATGGGGCTCGTCGCAGGCGTATTGCTAAAGGCAGCGGAACCACCGTCAACGATGTGAATAACCTGCTGAAGCAGTATGCTGAAGCACGGAAAATGATGAAAGCTTTCACGGGCAGTTTGCAGGGGCAAGGGATGCTGGGCAAGAAGCTGTCCAAGTTTAAAATGCCAGGTAGTCTGGCGAATTTCAAGTTTTAGTGGATACTGGAGTAAGAGACATAACATGCTGATGATCAGACTGGCGCGATTTGGCGCAAAGAAAAAGCCGACCTACCGTTTGGTGGTGATTGATAAAGAACGGGCTCGTAACGGATTGGCCCTGGAAGTTTTGGGACATTACAACCCTGTGCGGCAGCCTGCCGAAGTGAAATTGGATCACGACCGCGTGGCCCATTGGATCAAGAACGGCGCACAGCCTTCTGCCACCGTAACGCGGTTGCTGAAGACTTACCCGGCAGTACCAGTAGCCGCCGTCGTCTAACAAATTCAGACCCAAGCATTCCGACTCGAGCATTCAGACCCAAGCAAGAGGATTCTTTTCGCATGGCCCAAATCAAGGAACTTATCGAAGACATTGCCAAGGCTTTAGTGGATGTCCCAGAGCAGGTGTCGGTCCATGAAGTGGAGGGGGAACAGACTTCGGTGTTTGAATTGAAGGTTGCTGCGTCGGATATTGGCAAGGTGATCGGCAAGCAGGGTCGAACGGCGCGTTCTATTCGGACTTTGTTGGGTGCAGCGGGGACCAAGTTGAATCGGCGTTTTACGCTGGAAATTCTGGAGTAGGTTTCTGTCCCTTGAATCTGACGACGATTGGATTATCTTAGCCGTACTCATCCGGCCGCGCGGAGTCCGTGGCGAAATTGTCGCCGATAGCCTATCTGACCATGGTCCTGAACGCTACGATTCCATGGATGAAGTGATGCTGTTGGATCCTACCGGCAAGCCCAAAGGCAAGCACAAACTGGAAGAAGTCTGGCAACATCAGGCACGCTTGGTTTTCAAGTTTGATGGCGTGGATTCCATGAACGATGCCGAAGCCTTTCGTGGTTGGCAGGTAGCCGTTAGTGCAGCCGAACGGGCACCCTTGGAAGAAGGCGCATTCTATTATTCAGACCTTATCGGCTGCCAAATGGTGGATGCCGAAAGTGGCCAGCCGATTGGTAAAGTGGTCGGGTTCCTGGAAAATAGCGGCACGGGATTGCTGGAAGTGGAAGGCAACCTGCTGGTGCCCTACGTTAAGAATATTTTGGTGGAGATCAGCCCGGAAAAGAAGTTGATTCGGGCCACCTTGCCGGAAGGCCTGCGGGAACTGAATTGAGGCCATGAAATTTCATTTGCTCACGATTTTTCCGGAATACTTCCGGGGTCCGTTTGAGCATGGTGTGGTGGCCCGGGCGGCGAAGAGTGGGTTGTTGGATATTCAGATTCACGACCTGCGCAAGTGGACTGCGGATCGGCATAAAACGGTAGACGATCGGCCATTTGGCGGCTGCGAAGGCATGCTGATGAAAGCCGAACCGATATTCCTGGCGGCGGAAGAGATTTTCCCGGAACGGCAGCCCGATCAGAAAATCATTCTGTTATCGGCCCAGGGCAAGCTGTTTAATCAGGCGGTGGCGCGTCGTCTGGCTGGGGAACAAGAACTGCTGCTGATTTGCGGAAGGTACGAAGGGGTGGATGAGCGGGTGGTCACGCATTTGGCTGACGAAGAGCTCTCCATTGGCGATTTTGTTTTGAGTGGCGG
>JANMWO010000607.1:0-8435 GCA_031394025.1 Acidobacteriota bacterium | reverse complement strand
CAATTCCGCTGTGCGTAGCGGCTGAGATATAGGTAAGCGGAAATTGCTTTAGTTGGAATTCCTGAAGCGGGCGGCTGGCATCGCCACTGCCCAGCACTTCAACTCGAGTTTCGCCGTGTGTGGCTTGGACCACATTGCCGTAGATGGAAACGGAGTTGGGGTCGTAGGTGTTAGCCAAGTCGGCGGCCAGCGTGAGGAAGGTGTGCCGTTTTGCGCCGGGGTCGTTAGGATGGGGTTTCTGTTCCACTCCGGCTAGCTTTACTAATTCGACGTCGGGGATTTTAAGGTCGTTGCGTATACCGGATAGGATAAGGCAGCGACCGCTTTCAAGGCCTGGGTAGATGCCGTTGAGTTCAATGCTGTTTCCGGCTATTGGTTCTTTAATGGGATCAATGGGGAATTCAGCAAGCGCAAGCTTTTCGCTCTGAACGAAGACGGCGACGTTGCGGACAGCACTGAGGTCCTTACTCAAATCGATCCAAGTTGTATCGAGTTCAACCTCGGTGATCTTGCCGCTGATGCCGTAGTCGGCACGGGAACGCTCCTTCACATCCTTGATGCGGCTCACCAGCGGGCCTTTCTTCGCGGCGTCTTCAAGGAGTATCCAGCCGTCAGGGACGATCTTGTCGTAAACGTTATCGAGCGAGATCATGTTCGCCTTTTCAGTGGGTTCGATGGGGATCTGGTTGGCGTTAGCTAGTGCAGCACCTGAGGAACGATTGGCATCACTGATCGCGGTTCTAAACTCGGGGTTTAGGGGCCACTCAACGGGGTCCAAAATCAGATTGTTTGCACCGAAGTTTTGTTTCTTGGGGGCGTTGGCACCAAATGGGGAAGCACGGGTACGAAACACGTAGACATCGGCAAAGGGTGCGGTGGGCATGCTGACGTTCTCCAGAGCGGCGTAGATTTGCTGTGGAGCCATTTCGGAATTGAAAACGCTTTTCAACCTCGGGATCAAATCGGAGTTTACGTCGAAAGCGGTCATGTTGGGATGAGGAGACTGTACGGGGCTGATCGGCAAGTCGTCAGATGGCTTGTCGATGAAGGTGTTGGTTAAACTCTGCGTAGCTGCCAGCAGTGACATAAAGGGTTGCACAATAGCTTCAACCATGACAGGGGGGTGTTTGAGACCTTCGAGCGTGACTCTGGTGCGATCATTGTCATTGTCCGGCTCAACCGTCAGAATGAATCGCACCACCACATTGTGCTTGATGGCCGTGGTATCGCCGAAATCAAACAGCAGGCGGTCCCCAGGTTTAAGATTCGTTGTGATGCCCTTGAAATAGAGGAATGCGTCGTTTGGTGTGAGCTGGTGGGGCCGGGTCGTGCGGACTTTCAGGTTATTCCATATATCGCTCGTCTTAAGAAGTACGGAAGTTTCAAAAGCCTGCGGCAGTTCCCCAGGTCCGGGAATACTTTGGGCACGGCTCCCGATTGGGATATCCACGAAGTTTGGCGGAGGCTTTACTTTCGATCGGTCCGTGTCAATGGTATACGACAAATACACGCTGGACGCAACGCCAGGGCGAAGCTCGTAGCCAATCAGCCGGGCCAGTTCCAGGATGGACATGCGCTCAGTGGCCGTGCGTAAATAGCCTTCGTTCGCAATGCGCTCCTGATAAAAAGTGAGGACGTCGGCGACCATGGCCCATGCGTCGAGAAGGGCGATAGAGAAGTCAGCGCCATCTCGCTTGCTTAAACCACGCAGAACAGGCTGATCTGCCAGCCGTGACTTCATGGCTTCAAGGAACGTGAAGTGGGTTCCCGCGCGGTAGACAATGGCATCCAAGCCGGGCCGGTTATCCGGATCGGGAAGTAATTGCCCGCTGCATCCGCAATTTGGGTTCATCGTCCACCTCGCATGCTCAGTTTGAGACGACCGTTTTCCGGAAAGTTAGGATCGCTATCCAGCCGACCGATTTCAAGTGGACCAATAGGCAGCACACCATTTTCAATTTCCGAATTCTCGCCGATATAGAGCCGCTGAAGCTTGCTGACGTCCACCGCCTGAACGCCCGCCGTCGATTGCGCTGCGGCCACCAGACGACTCAGATAAATGCTATCGCCGAAAGTAAGATTGTCGGGATGAAAGAAACCCAGTCGACCGTCGGGAAGAACCCCATTCCCCAAAGTGTTGAGCAGCGCGACCTGGACGTGGGCGGCAAGGTAGCTGGGGCACACGCAGATTTCAATTTCGATATCCAGCGGGACATAGCGGGCATGGACCACTTCAAGATCGTGCCCAATGCGACGGTAGCGGTAAAGATAGCTCTTGATCTCTTCCAGAAAGTCCGGGCTGGGCGATTCGGAACCGAAAGGATCAATGGCCACCCGAACGGCATAACGGTAACCTGTGAAACGGAGTTCGGCTGCGGCGCGTTGCACCTTGGGATTTTGCGCGGCCAACGTGGCGTAGTCTTCAGCGGTGATGGCCCGTTCCAGGCGATTGCGAAAAGCGCTGGGTGCCAGCAGCTTGATATCGGACATGGTTTCCGGGACTGTGCCACCTGCAGCCTGCTGTGGGTTGAACACCTTCAAATCATCGAACCCGAAAATCTTATTTCGCAGCACCATAAGGTTAATCGCGTTGGGGCCCAGGTTCCCTGCCAATCCGCTGCCAATGCGGTAACAGGCAACGGCGGATGCACCAATTTCAGGCATACGGCCCAGTTCGCCGTCGCCGAATCGCAAGTGCGCCAAGCCTGAGTTATCCAATTCCACTACGAAATGGTTATCTCGCGGACCGCTCGATAGCAGGTCAGGCTGCGACGTCCAGGGCGTGTCTTTGCGTCGCTTCTGGGCGCGAAAACTTCCATGATCGAAGGTGCCTTCCATCACGCCGTCCCGTAGAGTGGCACTCAAAGAGTGTTCTCCATGAGCGTCTGTAAACTTCAAAGACACCTGACCGTCATCCACTGTGCCGACGATTTTGAAACTGCCGTGTTCAGCAGAGTAGGAACCGCTAAGTTCCTTACAATCTTGTTCAAGGATCAGCATGGCTGGCTGTTCCTTTTTGCCGATCTTCAGCATTGCATCCCACACACCATTCAGCGTCACAATGGAGAGCTTCACTTGGGGCTGGGCCAGATGAGGGTCCTGCCGTAAAAGCTGGGACGCGGGAGTATGCGTGCGCAATGGTTGGGCGAAAGTTAAAGGCCCATGATTCAGAACCGGTCGAAAGATACCTGGCGTTCGGTTGCGGCCAGAGGGATGCCCTTGGTCAAGACAGCGTTCCACAGAATCGACGATTGGCACGCAGCCAGGCAGCGGATCGTGGTCAACTCGGCGGCCATGATCCACCAGCACCACATTGCCGCAAGCAACATACAAGTCATCGACTAGATCGCATTTAGGCGCAGAGCCGAGTTTTGAAAGGCAGAGAGGGAATGGCAGAGCATCGGCGGCACCCCACCAGATGTTGACTACTGGCTGGTCATTCAACGTGTCGACGGTGCGCTCAATGCGGGTGAGGCGCACCGCATGGCAGCGTAACGGATCGGGAGGGGGCGCGTTGCTGTCAGTGCCACGATTTTCCATGAAGACCAGCAGATCGCCAAGCTCAAGACTATCCAGATGACGTGTTCGAACCGGAGGTGTATTGTGTTCCGGCTGCTTGTAGCTCCCGGCGGGCTCTTTGTGCGGGGAAGCTTTTTCTTCGTTTATCGCAACAGGGAGGCCGTCCAGAAGAGTCGCACTAGTGGCGCCTTTGGGGAGCACACATTGATGATTGCGCCACGTGTAGAAATGAATCCTACTTCGATCTTTAAAAAAGCGCAAAGGTTTGCTGGCCACCGGTTCGAACACTTCGTAATCGGACGGTCGAAGCGGTTCGAGTTTACTCTGGCGGACAACCCCCGCAGCATCGCCAGTAAAAGGGTTGGTGACAAAGTAGATATCGGCCGGGTCCAGTTCAGGCTTGTCCGATTCAGTCTCGATGCAAACCAGTGCCCTTGCATTACATCCTTCGTGAATTGCGTAATCCACCAGTCGCGCATGGCGTCGCACGCTGATACGCTGACGCGCTGTTCCAAGGTAGGCTTCGGTTGCCACAGCATCCTGGTAGTAACTCAGCGAGTCACCCGTGTAGGCCAAAATTTCGGCAAGAGCGATTCCTAAATCAGGAACATGGCGCTCCTTCCAATCCGGCATGATTTGCGACCAGCGGTCCAGGATAAGCTGTCGGAAACCCTGGTAGTCCTTAACCAGATAGTTGATCTCCGGTTGGTCACCCTGGTCAGGCAGGCAGGTGGTTTCATCCTTGCAATCCAGGTCAGCGGGACAGTCCGGTTTGAATGTGAAGTCGAAATTGGAGTAGACCTCGTCGAACCCTGGCAAGTCGGTGATGCGCAAAGTGTAGGTGGAAAAATCACCGTCCTTGTCCACTGTGACGGTGGCGAAGCCTTCCTGATCGGCATCGGCGATGGAACCAATTTGGACATCGACTACTTTCACGCCGGTGATGCGCACCCCACCATCAATCGCAATGTGATCCACCGTAAGTTCGACTGGAACCTTACCAAAAAAGTAGACCAACAGATTAGGTACCAGGGCGCCGGAAGCACGTTCGACCTCAATGTAGTCGATTCCATTCAGGGGCTTCCTTCTAACCTCTATGCGCCGTTGTTCGTCGTTGCAGATTTGAGTTGGTTTCATCTTTAGTTAAACCTGACGTGAGAACTGCGTGTTCACCGGCTGGCCAGTGCGACGGATAACGTAATCCAATCGGATCAACAGGGTGGCATCTTCGCTTGAAACTTCCAACGCTTGCAGGTCAATGACGTCGGCCAGATAACGTTGAATGGCAGCCTGAATGGTGAATTGCAGCGCCGCCGCCAGTTCCGGACTGTTGGCTGCGAACATCATTTGCAGGATGCCGCTTCCGAAGTCAGGGCGATTGACTCGCTCCCCTGGGCTGGTGAATAGAAGCTGCTCAATCATCTGACGGATGTGATCGTCATCACTGGCTTCGGCTGTGCCGCCGCGATGGTTGAAGTGAAGTGGAAAATCAATATTCATGAAAGTCACATTCCAGTTACGCGGGTTTGAGTCATCACGATAATTAATGGCGTTCCCGTTGGGGCGCAAATTGCCTGGCTGTCGAAAAGCAGCACCGGCTGCCCGTTCGACGTCACCCGCGTAGCCGCGCTCACCCATTGGGCAACAATGCACGGACCGTTGGCGATGATTGGCGGAGGCAGCGCACAACCGGCCACCACATAGGGTGCGGGCATGCACACAATAGGTTGGCCCATCACCGTCACCCGTGGATTGGGGACTGTCGGCTGAGCTTGCCCTCCATGAGAGCACAGCACCGTCGCGCCGACGTGAAGCAGGAATCCAGGCATGTCAGTTGCTCCTCATAGGATCACCATTGCGCCGTTGTTGATGGTTACGCTGGGGCCAGCCATGACAATGCTGGCGCCCTTGCCGTTCTGGATATATATGCCAGTGTCATTCACAATAATTGTTGCCCCGGTGGTGCTCTTCAGCATAATGCCGCCAGTGGGTCCGGGCAGGTCACTCACCACAATGCAGTTTTGCGCCGCCGATTGAATCACGATGTTCGGACTGACGGGAAGACCAGCCAATGCCAGCACCGGGACTTCCGCTACAACACCCCAAAAGCCGCCTACCCAAATTGGATAATCGGGGTCGCCCTGTTCGAACTCCACCCACACACCCGCGCCAACTTGTGGGACGCAGTAAGTTCCCATCTGCTTCCCTGCGATAGGAACGCAAGGCATGGCCCAGCTTGTGGGAATTAAGCCTGACACATCCGGGACCATCACCATAATCCGACCTATCTGCTGAGGATCAATGTTATTCACTACAGTGCCCCGATATTTGCCGTAATATTTTTTTGGTTCACTCATACGGGCACCCTGGGAAGCGTCGAGATCAGGCCATTTCGGCCAAGCGTAAAATTCTGTTTGTAATCCCCTCGTTTGATATTGTGCGTCACACTTTTGACGTAGTAAATGCCGTCGAAGGCCAGACCAGCGCCACGCACACCCACCAAGCCCCGCGATTTGAGAATGCGCCCGTAGCGTAAAACGTTCAATGAACCCGAGCCAGTCACCGTGTCGGAAGTCTGCGAGGTTTTTGCCAAGCCCCGTAAGACCGCCTGGATCGGTGAGAGCTTCGCTGTGCCACTCACATTCACGAATCTCTTTGGGATGGAAGGGACCAGGCCCAGCGGCGGGCTTAACGGATTGATGTCAGGAATTGGAACCGGTATAGAGATCTTTGAGATCAGGTTTTGAATGTAAATATAGGGTTGCACTTTTCTTTCACTATTGAATGAAAACCTAAGGGATTCCACGTTGGTATGGGCGTCCATGTTGATGTTCAGCGCAGGCTGAGGTATTCCAAGCCGGAAGTCAGGCCCCCAATAAGCGATGTTCACGCCCGGAAGAGGTCCAGGCGTGATGAAGAACACGTATCCAACTTCGTTTGCCAATTGGTTGATGTAGGCGAGGTCAGTACCTTGATGTCGAGGGATGCGTTCAATGGGAATGGGGACATCAATCAGGAGGCTGGGAATGACCACTGGTAGAATTCCAAATTGTGCATATCGAAGCAGGATAGCCGCCACCCTCCCTTCGGGCGGCAATGCCGGATAAGGAAAGCCATCCAGCTCAACAAGGTCCATCGCTGCGGTCAAATCCACGCCAGTGATGGTTAGCGTTGAGCTTCCAGCACCTGCGCCTGGACTGACATCCTGCTTGGTGATGATGCCATCAATCAGCACATCCGGGATGCCATTGAGCGTGGCGATGAGGATGACGCGAACAATGGTGAAAGGCACGCTGCCGGAAATCAGAAAAAGGGTGTGCAATGGCGAGTGGGTGCTTAACGTGAAGGTTAGATCGAAACCACTGGGCGTGAAGGCCTCAGCCGAGTTGGTGATGGTGACGCTGGATAGGGAATCCAGAACGAATTGCGGCACCGGCACCGGCACAACCGGGCCCACCATCAACGTCAAGTAGAGACCTTTAAGCATGCGGCGTTCCGGGTATGCCCTCCGGCAGAGTGATGCGCAAACGGCGGCCCACGGTTACGGTCAGTTCTTGAGGGCGCATGGCACGATTGGCGTCGGCAATGCGCCAGAACAATTCGGGATCACCAAAGTATTGGGCGCTGATGTTGTCCAGCCGATCGCCTTGCGTAACCATGTGCTCGTGAATTGTATCGAAGTTTTCCGGCGGAGGCAGCATGCGCCGTCGCAAGTAAACATGCTTCTTGCCGGTGGCCATTTCGTGCTCGGCGGTGGGGATGTTGAGGTATCGGCTATTGATAGGAAACATAGTGTTTTGTTAAGGAATCCGGGGAATGCCCAGCGTGTTGACGTTAGCGCCAGGGCTGAGTTTGGCCAGCAACTCTTTATTCTGCTGGTAGGCCATATACAAGCTTCCGCCCTTGTGCTGGAAGCCGAGATCGGTGACACTAAGCACCCGCATGCCGAGGCTGATTTTTGCGCGGATCGGATTCAGATTGGCGTCAAAGGCTTCCTCCGTGATGCTCATATCCGTAATGCGGACGGGGACAATGCGGTTTTTGCTCCAAACAAAAAGAGTGAGAAATGATTCCATGGGAACAATTTCAAGAGTGCCGAATCCGGCAAGGGTGTTGTTGAACTGAAGCTGATCGGCGGTGGGGTAGACGATAGTTTCGAGGGCAGCGATCTGCGGATGCAATCCAAACTTCGCGGCATTAGGATTCTGATCCGGGAATTCGAGCTGATCAGTGACATCCATTTCGGCATCAAGCTTAATGGTTTCGACAGGTGGCCCTTTGAGGCGGAGCGCTTCCGAACGGTCGCCACCCTCACTGAGACCTTGCACTTGGAGGGATCGGGTGAGGGTGTCGGGATTGTATTGTAGGCCAATAATGCGCAAGGGGGATGTGCCGACAAGGACAATGCCGCCTTTCAGGAGTCGTGGCGAGTTGGGGAATGTGCTCATGGGTTAGGTCTCATTTCGGCGGCGGGGCTACGTTGCTCTGGAAGCTAGTCAGATTCATGCCTGTCAAAATGCCTTTTAGCCGTTTCTGGTCGATCTTGCCACCAATCGCTTTGGCGGTACGCCCGATCAGGTTATCCAGAACCGCACCGGTGATCCGTTTCATATACTCTTCCTGCAAAGTTTTTGCTATCGACCAAAATGACAAATGCCATGGTTCGTTTTCATAGTGAGGAAGAACGGCACTCAGCCTCTTGTCGGAATAAGGATGATAGAAGCCGAATTTCGCCGCTTCGGCGGTCAGAAAAGGAATCACGGACACTTTGGATCCGCTGCCCTCCCATTCCGTGCGGGCCGGAGGATCCAAGTCAATTTCGGTGCCCCATGCATGGCGTGAGAAGCCTGGCAGAGAAATCGTCTGCATTACATGGAAAATGGCCTGCTTGATTTCGTCGTCAGTACCGGAAACCT
>JANMWO010000543.1:0-2861 GCA_031394025.1 Acidobacteriota bacterium | reverse complement strand
CTTGATGGGAATAGTTATGTGATTAACGGTCGCAAATGGTGGAGCTCCGGTGCTGGTGATCCACGCTGTCAGTTAATTATTTTCATGGGCAAGACTGACCCTTCTGCGGCAAAACATAAACAGCAATCTATGATTTTGGTGCCCATGAAAACACCAGGTGTGAAAATCGAACGGCTGCTGAGTGTTTTCGGCTACGATCACGCGCCCCATGGCCACGGGGAAATTAGTTTTCAGGACGTGCGGGTGCCTGCATCGAACCTTTTGCTGGGCGAAGGTCGAGGATTTGAAATTGCGCAAGGGCGTCTTGGTCCGGGGCGAATTCATCATTGCATGCGCTTGATTGGAGTGGCCGAACGTGCCTTGGAACTGCTCTGCCGCAGGGCTAACAGCCGCGTTGCATTCGGCAAGAAGATTTCAGAAATGGGTACCATTCGCGCCGACATTGCTAATTCGAGGATGGAGATTGAACAAGCCCGATTGCTGACGCTGAAAGCTGCCTCCATGATGGATACAGTGGGCAATAAAGCTGCCCGTTCTGAAATCGCCGCAATCAAAGTGCTAGCTCCCAACGTCGCCCTACGCGTCCTTGATCGCGCGATTCAGGCCCATGGCGCGATGGGTGTTTGTGAGGACACCTTCCTTGCCGCTGCCTGGGCAAATTCCAGAACTCTGCGGCTTGCCGATGGACCGGATGAGGTGCACATGGAAGCCATCGCTAAATGGGAGCTGGGTCAATACGATGAATCTCGCCGGTAAACACGTCGCTATCACTGGAGGTGCCAACGGCATTGGTCGCGCTCTGTGTCTTCGCTTTCATGCCGAAGGAGCCCGCGCCATCAGCATTGCTGACCTGGAATCCGCTGAAGAACTTGCCGGTTTGGTGCACGGCTGGGCTAATGCGGTGGACGTCGGGTCGCAGAATGCGGTGGAAGGATTCGTTAAGGAAGCAGAGAATCGCCATGGCCCAATCGACCTGTTTTGCGCCAATGCCGGAATTTTCACACCCGGTGGCGAGGAGTTGGAGACTAGCGAATGGGAGCGCGTGTGGAACGTCAACGTGATGGCCCATGTCCACGCCGCACGGGCTGTGGTCCCGGCAATGATCGCTCGCGGTGGCGGGTACTTTCTTTCAACTGCAAGCGCCGCTGGGCTGTTGAGCCAAATCGGTTCCGCACCCTATGCGGTGTCTAAACACGCTGCTGTGGCCTTTGCCGAGTGGCTGGCGATCACCTATGGCGATCGTGGGTTGAAAGTTTCTTGTCTGTGCCCGCAAGGCGTGCGGACCCGCATGTTGCTTGGCGAAGATGGAGACCGGGAGTCCTTCCTGCGGGAAGGATCCGTGTCAGTTGAAGAAGTGGCTGAAGCCGTAGTCCGGGGTTTGGAATCAGAACATTTTCTAATTCTGCCGCATCCGGAAGTGTTGGAATATTTCCGTCGCAAGTCCACTGATTATGAACGATGGTTGCGTGGTATGCGGCGATTACAAGCGGGTACTGCACCGCACAGTCGAAAATGAGCACCCTAACTTTAGTCCGTCATGGGCAAGCCACAGCCTTCGCCAAAAACTCAGATCGATTGACGACACTTGGGGAACAACAAGTTCATAAACTTGGCGAGGCGTGGGCTCTGCAAAATGTCAGTTTCAACAGGATCCTTTGCGGAACATTGCAACGTCAGCGACATACTGCGGAGATCGCATGCAGTTATTTGCCGCAGTGCCCTGCCCTGGAATATTCGCCAGCGTTCAATGAATACGACGCCACCGGTGTTACGACAACTCTTGCCGACGCCGTTCCGGAACTGCAAGCACTTCGCAATATTTATTTGGAGCACCGGCAATCGGAAGATCGGAATAAGTATTTTCAGCGGTTTTTTGAAAGCGCCATGGGCTTTTGGATGGCTGGACAAGTTCAGCCTGATGGCGTGGAAACAGCAACCGCTTTTTTCCAACGCGTAGAAACAGGCTTGCACAAAATTATGGCCGATGCTATTGGAAATCAACGAATAGCAATATTCACTTCTGGCGGAGTGATTGGTCGGACTGTACAGTGGACAACGGCAGCGCCACCCGCCACCGCTCTGGAACTGAATTGGCGAGTTCGCAATTGTTCTGTTACGGAATTTCTATTCAGTAAAGGCCGCATCAGTCTGGACTTATTCAACGCCACCAGCCACCTGCCACCAGATATGATTTCCTATCGCTGAAGCCATCTGCTAAGCTGACCTTCGAGACATGGATCAACCAATTTGGAATTTCGAGCAGGAACCGTATCCGCAATCGCCCGACGAAACCGGCATTAACTTGCGTGCCTATTTGGATCGCATGGATGACGTCAAAATGCGCCAGTACGATGCGCAATGGAGCGACGTTGAACTGATGGAGTGGGACGGCAACTTTAAGGACGATGGAGCGCTAATGCTGATCTGCAGCGAACGCGACGTGGATGCTGAAGAATTTCGTCAAGAGTTGGAAGCATGCCTAAGCTATCGAAATCGAGTGCGCGGGTAGTGGTAAAATGAAATTGTAGCGTCGTTACTGAACACGTTACACGCTGCGGAGGAATGGGTGAGCGGTTGATACCGGCAGTCTTGAAAACTGTTGTACCTTAACGGGTACCGGGGGTTCGAATCCCTCTTCCTCCGCCAAAACTTACTCCTGGCAATAACAACACTTCTTCTATTTTTTTACAGCAAGTGATTACACACCTAAACATCAGTTGTAGTGTTTTCAGATCTACGGACGTAGCCGCAGATAATTCAGCGTGCCCAAAGAATCGTAACATGCATCCGCTGAAAGCCCTTCGTTTCTAGCTATCTCTAACTTGTCAACAAAGTTCCCAAAAACAGGCGGCTTTAGTTCG
>JANMWO010000492.1:0-30710 GCA_031394025.1 Acidobacteriota bacterium | reverse complement strand
TTCGAGTGCCTGGGAAACTTCTGAAATTGGGAAAACTATATGGCATTGGGCGATTCCGTTTGCCATCTCGCACGCTCGCGAAGTCTAATTACACTAAGCCTTTCAGTAGCCGCACGCCCATGGCCATATCGGCAAGGCGTTCCTGCTGATTTTCCACCTCTCGTTCGACATTCAGTGGGCCAGTGAACCCAATTTCTTTCAACTTCGCTACGAACTGCGGCATTCCCACTGCACCTTGGCCTAAAGGTCGCTCCGTGCCTAACGCACCGGGCTTTCCAGTAGGAGGCCAATCGCCATCTTTCGCGTGAACCGACATTACATGTTTGCCCAAAACGCCTAACGCCTCAATGGGATCTCCAGTGCCATAAAGAATCATGTTGGCTGGATCGAAATTGATACCCAGGTTGGGACGATCAATGTCCTTGAAAAATTCCAGTAACACTGCCGCCGGTTCCTGACCTGTTTCCAGAACAAAACTTTGCCCGTTGCCCGCGCAATGATCGCAAATGCGCCGAACCAGTTCGCGGACCGCAATATAGTTGGGATTCGTTTTATCTTCAGGAACAAAACCAGCATGACAGCCCACGCTTTTTACTCCAAGGGCCGCCCCAAAATCAGCTACCGCAATGGTTCGAGCTTCTCTTTCCACGCGTGTCGATTCAGGAATGAAACCCACGGTACGTTCCACCGTCGGGATATCGGCATAGTCCTCGCCAGTATAGGCGCAGAACACTGTACCCAAAGTGAACTGCTGCTGTTCCAGATCCGCTTTCCAGCCCGATGACGCGCCAGCAAGTGGGTAATCACCGCCCACGCCGAGTTGACCGCAGTGCGCTCCCATAGCTTTCATTTCAGCCAGTGAATCGCGACCGGCCCACATCATAACACCAACTTCTAATGTATTCATTTGCAATTTCCTTCTTCTTGAATCCAGTCAAACCCGGAACGGTAGACGATCTCCGCCACGCGCCCGGGAAACTTCCAATAATCTTGCCAACGCCACTGCCATTGCCGATTGTTCTGGAGCGCAAACCACTGGCCAACGATTGTGTTGGCAGCAATCGACGAAGTACTCCAGCTCCGCCTGATAACCGTCGGTAGCAGGTTCCGCCAAAACTTCCACTTCACCGTCCGCCTTGTAGAGTGTTGGTGGACGTCCTGCAGAACTGTATTCCACCGTGCCGCCATCCGCTGAAACTGTGTATTCCATGGAGAATGGGTAGGACTTGCGATGATGCCATCCGCCGCTAATCACCACGTCGCTAATGCCGTCATATTCCAACGAAGCCGTTAGCGTATCCATGCCGCCTTCCAAGTTCACGTAACCTTGCGCAGAAACTGATTTCGGCGGACCAAACAGGTGCAGACACATGTCTACATCGTGGATCAACAGATCGAACACTCCACCCCCGCTCTTAGCTGGATCAAAGGCCCATTTCCCCCAGGCGGGAGCAGCACAGCGGCGACGGAACAGCGCAGTACGAACCTGCCCCAAGCCACCGTTTTGCAATTGATCACGAAGCACCGTGTAGGCAGGGAAGAAGCGTAATACCTGGGCCACCATCAATACACGATTGCTGGTCTTGGCCTCATGGATCATGGTTTGGCATTGGGATGCGTCCAGGGCCATCGGTTTCTCCACAAAGACGTGTTTGCCGGCACGGAGCGCAGCAATGGCAACAGGGGCATGCTGATCGCTGGGAAGACAAAGATCCAGCGCATCCAGTTCCGGGTCGGCAATGGCTTCGGTCACCGACCGGTACTTGCGCACTTGCGAAAAATCAAGCTTTTCACCAGGCCCGCCCAGATTTCCTTGAATCCCGCTGAGGTCGCCGGAAAGCTTCCCTTCATCGCTGCTGACCACTGCCGTGAGTTCAGCCCCGGGAATGTTTCGCAACGCCTTTAGATGCATGCTGCCCATAAATCCCAGGCCAGCCACGCCAATCTTAATTTTCCGCATCTCTAAAAGAATACGCTGACGGCAAGTGCTGACGCCAGTTCACAAATGATATAAAGGTCAAACCATGTTGCGATCCATTCTGTTGTGCTCACTTGCTCTACCCATGTGGGGAGCCTCCACCGTCTCTATTCTCACCACCGATAACCGGATGATGGATGGACAAGTCTCATCTAAAAAAATCAGCGTTCGTGTTGGCGGCCAAGTACGGGACTTGCCCTGGGAACGTATTCTTTCCATACACAACGCAACAGCGGCGTCGGCCATGGAAACTGAACAAATCAACAAATCCATACAGTCACTGCAAGGAAGCGACCGTAAGGAGCACGATCTGGCTGTTGAAGTACTCAGCAATATGGGCATGATTGTGATGGCTCCCTTATTGAAAGCCTATAAAGACACCGATCAGCACGAACCCAAGCCACTGTATCGCTTGTTTGACCGCATTATGCCCACCGGTGCTGACTCCATGGATCGTACGTTATCGGTGATCCGGCTGGTTGGTGGGGAAGTGCTGCGAGGCAGTCTTGTCGATCCCAAGATTCAATTAGCAGCCGGGGCAGTGGATACTGTCCAAATTCGCCGATTAGCGGTGCAGCAAAAAATGGTCACAAAACATTTCGATATTCATTCGCTGCGTCATTCTACACAGATTGAATACCTGGATTCCGGCGTTATGCTATCGAACGGGTCAACCGTGAATTCGAAGGCCCTGGGCGTGGTTCGGCTCAGTTGGGAAACGGATAGTTGGGCATCGGACGCCGATGGCATAAAAGTTCCCGGTGCCCCCAGTTACAAGACCAATCTGGTGGATGGATTCCCATTTGGTGCAATGGTTGGGCGGGTTGGGGCAGGCGGTGATATTTGGCTGGCTGGTGCCAATTTGAGCAAAACGAATCTGCCATTCGGAAGGCTCTACTTTGCCGTGAACGACAATAAACACTGGCAAAACAACATCGGCGGCTTTCGTGTGGAATTGCACGTAACCAATGGCTACGATCTGGGTGATCCACAGTAGCTGGGGACCTTTTACTTGCCAGCGGGCGACAAAACTAAAATATCTCCACCCTTCAAATTCTGAAATGGAAGTGGGAAACTGCGTCCCGCCAAATAGCTTTCCCACTGGTCTTTGTAGTGTGGCGACAATAGCTGTCCAGATTGCCCAATGGTAATGTTTTCCAGCGAATTATCCCATTCTGATAAATCGGCCACAAAGCGCATGGAAGGACCCAGTCTGCGCGATGTTTGCTTTACCGTGGTGCTGGATCCACGCATCGGCGCCGTAGAAGTGTTGATAAAGTCATTGGCGAATCCCAACCGGTTCAACATGGGAATACGGCTTAATACAGGATGAACAATGGCCATTTCGGTATAGCGGCCATAATCCCATTTGTTCACATTTGGACCCTGTATCCGCTGACCTTCTTCAATTGCGTCGACGAATACCCGGATCAGCAACTGGTCCCAATCGGGGAACCATTCGCTGGGTCTTTCCCGCAGCAGGTGTTCCATTACAGCCGGGGCAATCTGAAATTCATAGCCAGTGCCTTTGCCCGGCGATGCCCGTTCGGCGACAGCCTTTCGTAAATGCTGGAACAGGAAGGTAACAATCAGCGGAGCTGGCTTGCCTTCCACCATTTGGCCATCCCATTCCTTCAAAAGCCGTACCGCATCCTGCAGCGCGGGATTGGTGGCCTGCCGCTTTTCCACAGCGGCTACGGCCTGTTGACCAAGAAAATAGGAGAACGAAGAATAGACGTCGGTCTGAATGCCAAGCATCTCTTCCGGCTTCCACCCTTGCTTTGATCCAAGCCGCATTTCAATCTGATGGCTTCGGTAATAGGGCGCGAAATTTCCATTCACATGATAGGGCGTATCGTCGGGAAAAGGGTTCTGATTGGAACTTACGATCATCCCGGATTCGGGGTTGAAGGCTTGCGGTAAATCCTCGAATGGAATAATCCCTTCCCACTCATTTTCGCCACTCGGGCCGTCCACTGGAATGCTTCCATCAAAGTTTTTGCGCACGGGCAACATGCCGGCCACTTGAAATCCAATATTTCCCGCCGTATCGGCAAAGATAAAGTTCATGCCAGGACCGGTGTAATCCCGCAGAGCCGATTCAAAATCTGTCCAGTTGACAGCTTGATTGATTTGAAGGAAAGAAAGTCGGAACGAAGGCTGTTCGCCAGCCATCCAGCGCAGCGAATATTGCCGATTAGGTTCGTTCAAAACAATAGGCCCATGCACAGTAGATTGCTGCAGTAACTCAAAGGTTCGAGCACCCTTCACCCGGATTAGCTCGGTTTCCGTACGAAGCGGCAACTGCTTTCCCCGGAACTCATAGGCATTCTGACCGATGAGTTTTTCGGAATATAAGTCCAACACGTCGTAATGCAAATTCACCATGCCCCAGGCGATTTTTTCGTTATGGCCGACAATGATCCCAGGCACACCGGGGATAGAGGCTCCAATCACGTTCAAATTTGGGGCTTGCAGATGGGCCGTGTACCACAAACTGGGAAAACTCCATTCCAAGTGCGGATCGCTGGCCAGGATGGGCTTGCCCGATGCAGTAAGGGCACCACTCAGAGCCCAGGCGTTGGAGCCGGGATGGGTTTCGTCCCCCGTACGGGCGGGGAACAACTGATTCACTTTTTGGGGATCGCCGCCGTCTAACATGGCATGTTTGGCCAAGTCCGATTTATAGGAGTTGGTCATAGACTTGTACATCATCAATCCGATGGCCAAGGTGTCGGTAATGCGCCATGGGCGTGGGTCGTAGCGCAGGACAGTAAATTCAATGGGCAGGTTGTGTAGATTCTTTTCGATGAAATAATTAACGCCGCGGGCATAAGCGGACAAGGCCTGGCGGTCTGAATCGGTGAGCTGAAGGGCCTGATCCATGGCGATGCGGGCAATACGGAATTGCCGGGATTCGCGATCACTTTCTAACGCTGCCGGTCCCACCACTTCCGCCAGTTCACCGTTGGCAGCGCGCCTTAGGAAGTCCATTTGCCAAAGGCGATCTTGTGCCGTGACAAAACCTTGGGCAAAAAAGATGTCATCCAGGTTGGCCGCTTCCATGTGCGGAACGCCCAATTTGTCGCGACGAACGGTGACGCGGTCTGTAGTTGTGGCAAGAATCGTGCCCGTGGTTTGAGCCAGTGGTCGCCACAAAACCCAATAAAGAGCAGCAGCCAGCACCACTAAGCTGGCAGCGATGGCATAATTAACGTACTTGAGGAACCGGTCCATTAACCGGCATTGTAGCTCGAATCGAAAACACTATGTCAAATGCTGCGGTGGTCGACGTAAATTATCTGTACCGATTTCTGCTTTTGGGCGGCATCATCGGGCTGAATGGATTCCTGGCTGGGGCGGAAGTTGCTTTGCTGTCATCGCGCAGACCCCGACTGGTGGCCATGGCCGAAGAAGGCAACAGCGGCGCCAAAGTAGCGTTACAACTTCTTGAAAATCCGGAACGGCTGTTATCCGTTATCCAATTTGGGGTCACTTTACTTAGCCTGATTCTTGGTTCGGTGGGCGAAGGGACCATTCACCAGTTTCTGTTGCTTGTGCTTCATCCGTGGATCACCCCGTCGACAATTGCATTCATTGACCAGGGCACTTTTTTTGCAGCATTTCTGCTGATGGCGTTTCCACACGTTGTGCTGGGTGAAGTGGTTCCCAAGAATGTGGGCTTGGAACGGGCCGAAAGGTTGGCCGCACTGTCCGCCCCTGTTCTTTTGTTTTTGAGCCGATTGTGTGCCCCGTTTGTAGCGGTGATTGAGAAAACTTCAGCCTACATTTCCCGATTGGCTGGCGTGCAAGGGGCCACTCATGCCGGAGGCCATTCGGTGGAGGAGCTGAAGTTCATTATCTCTTCAGTGAAAACCCAGGGCAACCTCCGCCCGTTTGAGGAAGAGGCCATGCGCCACCTGCTGGAGCTGAAGGATTTGTCTGCACGACAGATCATGGTGCCTCGCAATCAGTTTGTTTCGGTGCCTATGGATGCAGCCTTAAACTACGTTCTACTGATCTTCAACGAGCACCAATTTTCGCGCTTGCTGGTGTACCAGGACAGCCCGGAACATATTGTGGGGATCATTCACCTTAAAGACCTGGTTAGAGTGTGGTTGGAACGCCGAGCCGCGCATGATGTCCGTAAACCCGTGGCTGCATTTCGATTAAAGCAAATAATGAGAAAACCGCTGGAAGTACCTGAAACTAAGAATATTTCTGAACTCATCGATGAGTTCCGAACTCATCACGCCCATTTGACTTTAGTGGTCGACGAATTTGGGACAGTGACCGGGTTGGTTACTCTGGAGGATGTGCTGGAACAGGTGTTCGGCGAAATTGAAGATGAACATGATGTTATGCGTACTAAACCTAAGGAGGGAGATGTTTTAACAGTTGAAGGAAGCATTACAATTCGAGATCTGGCCACTCAATATAATATTGAACTTCCGGCTGAAGCTGGGTTTGAGACCCTGGCTGGATTCCTTCTATTTCACTTGGGCTACATTCCAAAGCCAGGAGTTTTGATAGAGCATATGAATCACCGCTTCACGGTAATTGAGATGGAGCGAAATCGTATTGTGCGGATTAGGATTGAGGCGCTGCAATCGCCGATGTCTGTTTCCTGATGCTACCAGCGGAAGATCCATCGATTCGATTTCAACCTTCAGATCGTCTATCCTATGAGCTAACGGTTTGAGTTCTCTTTCCATAATTATTCCCGCTTACAACGAGGAAATGCGGCTTCCCACCACCATTCAAAAATTGGATGCCTATCTTCTGCGTCATCCCTGGGATTTTGTTGAAATCCTGATTGTCGATGATGGTTCCAGTGATGGGACTGCTGCCCTTGTGACCGCGCTTACTTCCACCAATCCGGTTTACAAATTAGTGAGCAACCCAGGTAACCGTGGCAAGGGATTCGCGGTCAAAAACGGTGCACTCGCCTCCCGCGGCGATTGGGTGCTGGTGACCGATGCCGATCTTTCTGCGCCGATCGACGATTTGGGTAAGCTGCTGCAAGGTGCGCTGGACCTGCAAGCGGATATCGCCATTGGTTCGCGAGCCATTGATCGTAGCCTGGTTTCTGTTCGGCAGCCGATGTTCCGGGAATATTCCGGTCGATTTTTCAATCTGGTGATGCGCGCCATCACCGGACTGGCCTTCAAAGATACCCAATGCGGCTTCAAGCTATTTCATCGCCGAACAGTGGAAGCCATTTTTTCCAGACAGGTGATTGAAGGGTTTGGGTTTGACGTGGAAAATCTTTTCTTAGCCCGCCTACTCGGTTTTAAAGCCGTAGAAATTCCCGTTCGTTGGGCCAATGTGGAAGGAACTAAAGTCAGCTTGATGAGTGGGCTGAATGGGTTTCTGGACTTGGTGCGAGTTCGCTGGTATCAGCTATCGGGCCGCTATCGTTAGTACGAAGTTTTCCGACAAAAGTTTGCAATGCTTCGGTAGACGGACTGTTGGCCGATGCCATATTTGCTTCCCGGGCCAAGCGGATTTCTTTACGAAATACGGCCACTTCTTTGGGTGCCCGGATGCCTACTTTGACTTGCGTCGGGCTGATGTCCAGGATCTCAATTTCCACCCCGTCACCGATCACGATCACTTCTCCGCGGCGACGTCTGACAATCAGCACTGGGACACCTCCAGCGGGTGCGAAGCCGAATACTTGCAATCGTCCCGAATCGCTTGAACTGCTATCCGATTCTTACGATTCATCACCACAGGGCCCAATAGATTTGCCGTTGCCTCACCCTGCTCTGGAAGGCAAACAATCGCAAGACAAGCCAGATCTTCCGTGGCTGTGGAAAGCCCGGCGCCGGAAATCACCAGCAGATCCTCGTTCAAAACTCGTAATTCGTAGCTCTTATCCACCACGTTCATGGGAACGGTAATAAAGCATAGTTCTGGGGAACGAAGACTTTGCAGGAATACCACTGGTTCGTACCCATTCTTTTCAACGGGAACAAAGGAAGTCTCCATCTCAAAGCCCGCCAACCCCTTAGGGAAGGTGACGACGTCAGCAGAATCGTATTCAATCTGCCCGAGTTTTCGACTGTTCCATTTAAGCATTTGCAATTTGCCCCGATTCCACCCTAGAGTCTGTATCGGCTGTTTGCCTGAATATCTTCAGCGACGCTTAGAAAGCATTTCGGTATAAATTTCACCCATGCGTCGGGCTGCGGTTTGAACGGAAAGCTTTTCGGCAACATAATTCGACCCATTGGTTGCCAGTCGAAGTCGAGTTTCGGGTTGCGATACCAACTGCTCCAAACAAACGGTGAGACTTTCGCTGTTGCCGGGCTGAAATAGCAAACCCGTCTGATGGTCAGAAACCAATTCCGGATTGCCACCGGTGTTGGACGCAATCACGGCACATCCGCAAGCCATGGCTTCCATCAGAGCATTGGAAAACGCTTCGGACAGGCTGGGTAGAACAAAAATGTCGATGCTCCCCAACCAACTGGCTACTTCTCTGGTGACAGGCTCAAAATGGCATTGATTCGTGATTCCAAGCTGTGCTGCCTGCGTCTGCAATGCCTGAAGAAGCACGCCGCTGCCCACAATGGCCAGCCGCACCCCGGGATGCCCTTTCAAAATTCGGGCAAAGGATTCCAGCAGAGTCGGCAATCCTTTTTCTTCGCGCAGTACACAAATCGTTCCAATGATCAGGCTGGCGTCTTTTAGAGCAGCAGGGAGGCTAGCTGCCCGGAATCGATGCGCGACATTGAATTTGTTGAGATCAATGCCGTTGGGGCAACAATAGATTTTTTCGGGGGAGATGTTTTCATCCTGTATCAAGTGCTGGCGCATCGCCTCGCAATTGACCACCACTCCATGCGCCAAAGGGTCTGTCAGGCGAAGCAGGCGTTGATAGAAAGGCGAGAATAGGCTGCGATGCCCTCGGGTGCTTGAAAGCACTACAGGGGTCGCGGCAAGGCGGGCAAAGGGCAATCCAAAACAGGATGTCGAATAGTCGAACGAATGGAACACCTGAATTTGGTGCTGGCGGATGTAGCTACGAAGTTTTAGACCCGCTTTGACCGCATCGAATGAAGCAAACGACTTTAGGTGCAAATTGAACACCGGAACGTTCGCTGCAGCCAGCTCTTCTTCACGAAATCCGCCTTTCAGCGTGGCTACATGAGGGGCAAAGCGATCGCGATCCAAGGTTCGAGCTGTTTCCACCAACTGTCGTTCCGTACCGCCTTCGGCAAGCAGTTCGCTCATCAAAAGAACTGGGATTGGATGCATTGTAGACGTGCCGTTACTTTGTGGACAGGACGGACATTGCGCCGTTCCACCACTTTTCACGTCGTCCGGTTATGAAAATGTCGCCCCATAGTTGCAGATTCAGAAGCCGCCATATACGATCGGTGGCGTCCTCAAACCCACCACGATGACGTTCGATGAGCCCGCGAAGTTGATCCAGATCGGTATAGGCGGCGACGAATCCATTTTTGTCGGTCAAAGCATCGTAAAGGGAATCGACACCTGGATCTAACAGCCATTGGCGCAGTGGGGTAGGGAAGCCCATCTTCTTGCGATGCACAATATCGTGAGGTAGCAAATCCTCAACGGATTTCTTGAACAGATACTTTTGGGTGGCACCTTTGATCTTCAGGCTATCCGGGGCGCGCATGGCGAATTCGACAAAAGTATGATCCAGAAACGGCACGCGGCTTTCAATGGAACAGGCCATGCTCATTTGATCCTGCTTCATGAGCAACTCCACAAGATAGGTTTTTTGATCGGCATAGAGCATGCGGCGCAGATGACTTTCGTTATCCCATTTTTTTTCATAGCCCAAATAATTGTCGTAGATCGCAGATGGTTTCCCACGCAGCAGTTGCCCCTGTTGCGATTCAGAAAACGCTGAATAAAAATTGTCCAGAAACAGCGATTCGGTGGTCTCTTCGCGACCAATAAAAGTGTGTCCCAATTTCCGCCGCAATGAAGCGTTAAGCAGAGGGCTGGTGGCAATTTGTCCGCGCACCCAGCGTCGCATCCCAGCAGGAACGGCCTGATAGGCACTTAAATATCGGGAGTTCAATTGATTCCAGTGATAGCGTTCATAACCGCCAAACAATTCATCGCTGCCTTCGCCGGTAAGAACCACCTTCACTTGTTGGGCGGCCAGTTTAGAGACAAAATACAGGGAAACGCTGGATGGCCAGCAGATGGGTTCGTCTTCGTGCCAAATCAATCGCGGAAGAGATTCAAAGAACTCTTCGCGACTCAGTTTGACCTGATGGTGATCGGTTCCAATGGCTTTGGCGACCTGGGCAGCATAGCCAAGTTCGCTGTATTTTTCCTCGGCATAGCCGACTGAAAACGTCTTTACCGGACCATTGGCCATCCGTTTGACCAGTGCGGCGATGGCTGAAGAATCCACGCCACCGCTGAGAAACAATCCCAGAGGGACGTCGCTCATCAGGCGCATCTGAACGGTTTCTTCCAGGCGACGGCGAGTTTCAGCAACCCATTCCGCTTCGGAAATTTCCTCTCCGCTGGACGTCGGATGGGGCAGATCCCAATACTGTTCTATGGAAAGTTCCAGCTTCCCATTGGCTAACTGGACCTTGGCAGAATGGCCGGGCATCAGCTTGTGAATGTTGCGGAACATGGTTTGTTGACCGCTGACGTAGCCAAAAGCCAAATATTCGCTGATCGTAGAATCCTCAAATTCGGGGCTGATTTCGGGATGTTCCAGTAGCGCCTTAATTTCTGAGGCGAAGGCAAAAATGCGACCGTTGAAGAAATAGTAAAAGGGTTTAATTCCCAGTCTGTCGCGAGCGCAAAACAGTGTTTTGGTGCGGGTGTCCCAAATGGTGAAGGCAAACATGCCACGAAACTTTTCCAGGCAACCGGAACCCCATTGGGTTGCCGCATGAAGAATGGTTTCAGTATCGCAACGGGTGGCATATTTGTATCCCAGGCCTTCCAGTTCGGGCCGGATGGCGGCGTGGTTGAACACTTCACCGTTGTAGACAATCCAATGGCTACGGGCGGCATTGGTCATCGGTTGATGCCCACCGGCGACGTCCACAATACTCAATCGGCGATGCCCCAGAGCCACAAATTCATCTTGAAAGTAACCGAAGTCATCGGGTCCACGGTGGGCGATTTCCCCACTCATTCTTTCGACAATGGAGCGAGCCTGATCAAGGGGCTTGGCACTCACAAATCCGGCTATTCCACACATAAATTCTTCTCCTAGTGTAACCGAAACGGCAAATGAGCCAGCCCTTCTGGGTAACTAGCGAAAGTTGGCAGGAACGTTGTAAGCTATAGACTTCGGCAAGACTTGCCGATTGCATTAATAAGGCTCAAGAGGAGCCGCATATTCATGCTGTTCAACAGCGTTATCTACTTTGTTTTCCTAACAATCGCGGTCCTGGTGTATTGGAGATTGCCGTGGCGCCAACAGAATCTGTTTCTGCTGGGGGCCAGTTACGTATTTTATGGCTATTGGGACTGGCGTTTTTTATCCCTTATGCTGATGTCCACTTTGGTGGACTTCTTTTGCGCCAAAATCATCTCCAAATCTGACGATCAGGTGAAGCGTCGAAGCCTGCTCACGCTTTCGCTTTTACTCAATTTCGGATTTCTGGGATTCTTCAAGTACTTCAATTTTTTCATTGATTCCGCCGCTATGGTTTTGAGTACCGCTGGGGTCAGCGTTCCTGTCCAACTGCTGCAAATTGTTCTGCCCCCGGGCATCTCTTTCTACACGTTTCAGGCGGTGGCTTATATTGTCGATGTTTACTACAAAAAGCTGGAGCCTGCTGAAAATCTGGTGGACTATGCTCTGTTCATCAGCTTCTTCCCGCACCTGATTGCCGGGCCCATTCAACGTCCCAGCCATCTGTTGCCACAATGCCAGAAGCCCCGCCAATTCGACGCGGGCTGGTTTTGCGATGGGTTGCTGCTCATTGCCTCCGGACTGTTTCGCAAACTGGTCATCGCCGATAATTGTGGGGCCATCGCCAATGCCGCTTTTGACGGACATTTGGGGTCGAATGCTGCGGTCATGTTGCTGGGTGTGTACGCCTTCGCCTGGCAAATTTATGGCGATTTCAGCTCCTACAGCGATTTTGCGCGGGGTAGTGCCCAATTGATGGGTTTTCACTTTATGGTGAATTTCAAGCAACCTTACCTTTCCACCAGTCTTCAGGAGTTTTGGCGACGTTGGCACATCAGCTTAAGTACCTGGCTGAGGGACTATCTTTATATTGGGCTTGGCGGGAACCGTTTGGGCACGGCTCGAACTTATTACAATTTGATGGTCACTATGCTGCTTGGAGGCCTTTGGCATGGGGCGAATTGGACCTTCATCGTGTGGGGCGCAATCCACGGTGTTGGCCTGGCTATTGAGCGTTTTGTCACCAACGGAAAGCCGGAACAAGCTTCCACTGCCTTAGGCCGCATTGGCCAACGATTATTTATTTTCCACATTGTTTGTTTAAGCTGGGTTTTCTTCCGTGCCTCATCCGTCACTGCGGCCTTCCACTTTCTTGGTGGATTGAAGACTTTTGTATGGAAACCTCAATATGCCCAGCCCTGGATCCTCTTATCGGCGTTGGTTATAACCATGCTTCTTGTGGATCTATTATTGGAAAAAACGAAGGAAGAATATCCCTTCGCCTTACAGGGGAATTGGCGACGCATCTCGGCGGCCCTGGCTATGCTGGTGCTCGCCCTGGTTTTTTCAGCTAGTGAATCGAATGCATTTATCTACTTCCAGTTCTAGCTCTCCCAATACCAATGACCGGCCTCATTTGAGCCCGGCGGCATCGTGGGCACTGCTGCGCCCATTTCTTGTCATCGCAATTGGCCTGGTGGCGACGCTGCTGGTGCTGGGAGAGGTCATCACGCGTTTGGCAGGATGGAATTACCCCTCGTTTTCGCAAAGCGACCCCGACCGGGGCTGGGCTCAACGTCCGGGTGCCAAAGGAATTTTCCGCGATGAGAATAAGGAAGGCGTCTTTATCCAAATGAGCAAAGACGGTTTGCGCGACGTGGACCATGAGCTAGCCAAACCAGCGGGAACGTTTCGCATCGCGTTGTTAGGAAATTCCTATTCCGAAGCATTGCATGTACCTTTGGAACAGACATTTTGGCGAGTTGCCGGGCAGACAGTGGAAAAATGTCGACCCAATGGGATGGACAAAGTGGAAATGATTAATTTCGGAGTGGGCGGGTACGGAACAGCTCAGGAATTGATTACCCTCCAAAAGCATGTGTGGAAATACTCTCCAGATCTGATTTTGGTCGGCTTCTTAACGGGCAACGATGTTTACTACAATTACCGCGCCCTGGTTGGACACGCCGGAGAGCCTTATTACGTCTACAAGAACGACCGCCTTGAGTTGGACGATTCCTTTAAGCTGAATTTGAAAATAGGAAGGATGAAAAAGATTCAGCAACAGGTTGAGGACAAAGTTCAATTGGCAGGCGCGATAATTCATCTGCGGAATGAAATTAAGCAATGGATGTTCACTGGGATGCAAAAGCTGAAGGCGTCAAAGAATACCGTGATGAATGAAAGTGAAAAGACAGGCACGCTGCAGCCTACCGATTTTGTTTATGTCCCACCCAAAGATGGCGATTGGGCCGAAGCCTGGAAGGTTACTGAGGGCATTCTGCAACTGATGAAACAGGAAGTAGCCAGTCACAATGTGCCGCTAATTATTTCCACATTGAGCAATTCCCCCCAAGTAAATCCCGATGTTAAAGTGCGCGAAGAGTTTATGCGCCAACTGGGAGTGAATACGCTCTTTTACCCCGATGAACGCATTCGCCAGTTCGGGGAGAGGGAAGGGATTCCCGTAGTCACCATCGCACCGGGTATGGCCGAACTGGCCCAGAAAGAAAATATCTTCCTGCATGGTTTTCCTGGAAATATGGGCAAGGGCCATTGGAATCAAACCGGCAATCGGGTGGCTGGGGAAGCGATTGGTGCGGGCGTATGCAAGGCTTTGTCAAAGTAACGGTATGGGAAGTAGAGTTGAAATCGAATATTGCACGCAGTGCCGCTGGATGTTGCGTGCCGCCTGGATGGCGCAGGAACTACTGGTCACCTTTGAACAGGATTTGGCGGAAGTAGCACTCCGTCCTGGAACTGGCGGAGTTTTTGAAGTACGGGCTGACGGAGACGTGGTTTGGTCGCGCGCGATAGAGGGTCGATTCCCTGAAATAAAGGAATTGAAGCAGCGGATTCGGGATAGGATCGCCCCTGAAAAAACACTCGGTCATTCCGATGTTCAAGCTGCACCCTAAAAACAATTGAGTATGCTATCCACCAACAATTGCTAATGGTCGAATGGGCGCGCCTGTGGCCCCGTTGAGTTTCATGGGAGCGGCAACAAACAGGAATTCTTTGACGTTTGCGGCGGAAAGTTCTTCCATATTCAACGCTTCAATAATGTGAATGCGTTGTTCCACCAGGAAATGGACGTGAACGGGCATGTCGCGGGACGGGACTTTTTCAAAAGCCACGGTGTCGCTGCCTGCGGCAAATATTCCTTTGCTGGAAAGCCATTGGGCACCTTCCAACTCCGGACCAGGCCCATGCACTTGCGCAATATAGCGGGCGGCGTCATTCCAATATCGAGCCCATCCCGTTCGCAATAAAACCACGTCACCCTTTGCGATGACCAGATCTCCGGCTGCGCGCTTCATCATGGACGACGTGATAACGAAATCGGTGGCAAGTTCATCCACGCCCATTAATTTGGCGATGTCCAACAAAATACCGCGCCGCAGGATGGGGGCAATGGTTTCAACAGAAAACTTTGCTAAACCGGTGCTGTAGTTTTGGACTTCATTGGCCAGCGTGCCATCACAAAGTTTGCCGGCTTGCGAAAAGTGGCAAAAGGCATCAATATGGGTGCCCACGTGGCTGCCTAAGGCGATGGCGTCGGAAGCGGAACTGGTGCCCGAGGGAGTGATGAAATCGCCATGCTTTTTCACCAATCCAAAAAGATAGGGAGGGTGCGAAGGGTGGTGGGGCATCCCCACAAAATAGGGTTGAGCCAAATCAAATACGCGACTTCCTGCTGGAATTTGCATCAATGTCTTACCTCTGTTTTGATTTCTGGAAGATAGTAGAAGACTGCGCCCAGAATCGCATAGACAGCCAGCAAAAGGACCCCTTCCATCCAGTTCGATTCACCATCATTGGTGATCTGCGTGGCGATAAGGACGCTAAGCGAAACAGCGACTACTTCTGCGACTGAAAATACCAGATTCATGGGAGTTGGGCCAATAAAATAGCTGGCAAGAACCAGCAATGGTGCCACAAAAAGAGCTACTTGGATGCTGGAACCAAGGGCGATTCCCAAACTGAGGTCCATGCGGTTCTTCATTGCCACTATCACCGCCGTGGAGTGTTCCGCAGCATTGCCGATGATGGCCACTACAATGACCCCTATGAACACGTTAGTCATGCCAAAGGAATGGGCGGCAACCTCAACCGAGCCCACCAGGATCTCGCTGACCAGGGCAATGAGGGCAGTTGCTAGCGCCAACACTCCCACAGCCTTGCCCACGCTCCAGGGCTGCTCGTGTGCATCAGGCGGATGGCCCGCATCGCCACCAAATAGCTGCTTGTGTGTTTTCAACGTGAACAGCAAACTGAAAGCATAGACTCCCAGCAGAATGAACGATATTTCCACGGAAAGATCGTGCTCCCTGCGTTGCATGTCGCCGGCCAGGAAATGGAAAGTTGCCGGAAGGATCAAAGCGATAGTGGCTAGCAACAACATGGTTGCCTGTGACCTGGCACCTGATTTATTAAAGTGTTGTGATTTGAACTTCAAGCCACCGGCGACGATGGAAAGCCCGGTGACAAGCAACAGGTTTCCGATAATCGAACCAGTGAGCGACGCTTTGACCACGTCGTAGAGACCACGTTGCAACGCCATCAGGGCGATAATCAGCTCAGCAGCATTTCCGAATGTGGCGTTTAACAGAGCCCCCACCCCATCGCCAGTATGGTGCGCCAAATGCTCTGTAGCTCGTCCCATCCAACCGGCCAGAGGTAAGATAGCCAGGCAAGCGGTGACAAAAATCGCCACGTGGGATTGGGGGCTTAGGAATTCCATACCGACAGTGATGGGGACAAAAATGAGCAGCCAGTTGAGCGATGGTTTCATATACCTCACCCTAGGATACGCATGGTAGTAAGAATTTTTCTGAATAGATGTTTGGATTGAATCGGTCGATGACAACTATAGCCCTGGCAGGGGTGAAAACATGTCTAATGATCGTTTGCTCTCTCAAGAAGAAATCGACAGTGTATTTAAGAAAGCGTCCGGGACGCGGGCTCTTGCAGATGCAGGCAGCAAGGCTGAATCCTATGATTTTCGGCGACCGGATCGCATTGCTAAAGATCAGCTACGTAGCATTCATTTGCTGCATGAAAGTTTTGCGCGGAGCCTTTCCTTCAGCTTATCTGCTTATTTACGGGCCTATGTGGTGGTGAATCTTGTTTCTGTGGAACAGTTGTCGTTTCGCGAATTTACGCAGGTGATGCCGTCCCCTTCGTCTATCCTCTGTTTGGGATTGACCCCATTTGACGGCAATGCTGTTCTGGAATTAAATCCCAGCTTGGTGTTTCCTCTGCTTGAAATGCTGTTGGGTGCGGGAGAGAAAGCTGGCGCTGTCAAAATTGATCGGGAGCTCACAGAAATTGAGCAAAGCATCATTGAAGCCATCTATCGGCTTATTCTGAAAGATCTGAAAGAGGCCTGGCAGGCCATTTCGTTGATGTCCTTTTCCATTGAGAGTCACGAAAAAGAACCATCTCTGCTGCAAATGTTAGCGCCGAACGAAGCGGTTGTGGCCATCAGCCTGGAGATTCGCATTGGCGAGATCACCGGCATGATGAATCTTGGCATACCCAGTGTCATCATCAAGATGCTGCGTCAAAAGTTTGATCAGCAATGGTCTGTCCGGAAAACCGATTCCACCATTCAAGATCAATCCCGGATATTACGGTTAGTGAAACAGGCCAAGATGAACGTTGAAGTCCGGCTGCAGGGTCCGACTTTAACTGTCGAAAATCTGCTCAATCTGGAAGAAGGGGATGTACTCAATTTCGATTACCCTTTGAATCGTCCCATCGATTTATTGATCAATGGAAAGATGAAGTATCAAGGGGATATTGTGGCTGCTGGGGGGAAGAAGGGCTTTATGGTTTCCAAACCATACCTGCCGATGGAGGACTAATCCTGATCGACTATAAATCCTGATCGTTGCTTTCTTTGGCCAGTTGCTTCGATTCAATCCCAATGCGACGAAGCACCAGAAATTCCGCCAGGTTTTCCGTGGTCAACAAACCAAGCAGTGTTTCCCCATCCATCACTAAGCCGCAGGCACCGGAGTCTGACAGCAACGGCAGCGCATCCATCAATTCCGCTTCTGGAGGTAAGCGAAGAAACTCGCGATTCATGGCACCGGCAACGTAAGTATCTGGCCCATCTTCGGCCATGGAGCCCAACAACAAATTACGACTCAAAAGTCCGACCACTTGCTCGCCAGAAACCACTGGGAAATCCTGTTGTGAAGTGGCCAGCAGTTTCTTTGCTGCGTCCCCAATGGTTGCGCCATGGGGAAGCGTGTCAAATTCAGTCACCATCGCTTCGCGAACCTGTACCCCGGCAAGCAGCGTTCTGCCTAATTTGGCGGCGTTGTCTTGCGCTGCACCGAAGTAGACAAAAACAGCAACTACGGTAAGAAGGTAATATCCGGCAAACAACCCTACCAACCCCAATGCGATGGCTACGGTTCGGCCAATTAGATAGGCCAGACGCGACGCATCCCTTTCTGACCGGAACAGGGAAAGAAATCCGCGCAGGGCCTTGCCGCCATCCATCGGAAACGCTGGAAGCAGGTTGAAGATTGCCAGCGACGTGTTAGCCAAAATACATTTAGAGAGCAGATCGGCATCGGGAGTACGCAAAGATTCGGCAGTCTTGTCCCAGCCCAGCCGCTGTATTTGAACCAACGTCAAAGCCACGGCAATTAGAAAATTGGTGGCCGGGCCAGCCAAGGAAATCCAAAGTTCCAAACGGCTGGTGGGTTGGCGACTTAGGCGAGCCACCCCTCCCACTGGAAACATAATCACTTCAAGAGTGCTGATGCCAAACCGATGGCTCATCAACGCATGACCCAATTCATGAGCTACTACAGATAAGAACAGTGCCGCCATATACAGCCCCTGTTCAACAGGAGTTCCGGTGGAGGAAAACAGAAGCACAACGAACAGGATGACAAAGGTGAAATGAAGGTGAATAGAAACTCCTGCCAGAGTCCCCAGGTAAAGAGTGCCGGAACTGTTGATGTTTTCCTGATCCATCATTGCCCTACTCTAACTTTACGATGAACTGGCTACAATCCGTACTTGGCCAGTTCTATTTCAACAACAGCGGCTGCTTCTTTTGAAGGCAGGCTACCTTGGGCCAGGGCATTATTTCCGCCGCCTTTGCCGCCCGCTGCGGTGAAAGCTGCTTTCAGAAGATTACCGGCGTGCAGGTTGGAATCGTTGGAACACGCCAGCAATACAGCAGGTGGATTTGCCGATATCAACAGGATTGCCGCTTTGCCTTGGGCTACGAAGTTTTGCGCCAGCATACGGGTATCGTCATTGATGGCGGTGTCCATGGTCCGGCGGACCAAGCGCATCCCTTCCGCGTTCGGCTCGGTGGCAGTGTAAAGATCGCGACCTTCGCGCTGGGCCACTTTTGAAGACAATAGCTTCACCGTTTTATCGACATCTTTGGCGCGTTCCAGCAAAGCAGCAACGACCGGAGCAATGTCTTCTGGTGGGCAGGAAAAGTGACGGGCAATGGTGCTTAAAGCGTCGTACTCTTTACGAATTTGATCCACGGCTCGCATGCCGCAAAGAAATTCTACCCGAACATTGCCGCGCACTTTATCCAGCTTTCGCAGCACGATGGGGCCAATTTCCCCGGTAGTCCGCACGTGGGTTCCACCGCAGGCACTCTTGTCTAAATCAGCTATGGAAATCAGCCGCAGCATCCCTTCTCTGGCGCTGGCCTTGCGCAATCCTTGGGCTTGCCCCGCATCTTCGTAACTGACGGTGACCGTCCGATTCTCCGCCACCAATTCATTCGCCCGGCGTTCCACCGCTTCGATCTGCTGCGGGGAAAGCGAAGGGATTTCCAGGTCCACAGTGGCAGAAACATCCCCGAAATGAACGCTGGCTGTGCGCACACCCAAAAGGCTGTCCAATACAGCACTGAGCAAATGTTGCCCGGTGTGCTGTTGCATATGATCGAATCGCCGTTGCCAATCGATCAATCCGCGAATCGGCCCAACTGGCAGCGGTTCGGCAAGTACATGCGCTAACCGATCTTCCTCATCAATCACGTCCAGGATTGCCACGCCATTAACAGTTCCTAAATCGTGGAGCTGCCCACCGGATGTGGGATAGAATGCCGTTCGGTTTAGATAGAGTCGGCGGCCATCCTGCGCCGCCTCATCTACTTCTGCTTCAAATGCAATTAGGTAGGAATCGTTGTAATAGAGGCGGTCGGTCATTGCACGGCAATCTCCACGCGATTGCTGGTCAATTGACCAAAATTCAGTTCCACTCCAATCCGATTGCCTTTAGGAGAATCAGCCGGAACCGCCACATTAATTTGATACAGGCCCACAAAATTTGGAGTCAGTCCAATGAATTGCGGCTTTACCGGGTCGGCTGGACGGCCTATTGTTCCTGCTCCGAAAGTGACGGTGGATGGGGTGACCACGTTGGCCAGCGGATTTATGGGCGATGCCGCACCACTGACCACTGCGGGCACAGTAGGGCCAAGTCCAAGCGCGTACATGGTCAGCACATCGCCAACTCTAGCCGGTCGGGAATTGATGCCCGGAGTAACCGGTATGGGAAACGATTGATCCTGATTGACCAGAATTCCATATTCTCCAATCCCCAGGCGCAGCAATTTAGGTGCGCGGGCAGAAATGCGGATGGAAACTTGATTCCCGGCCTGACCATTGCGTTCCACGAGCACTGTACCCAGACCGAGGGCCGCATCGTAAGGAATCTGAAAGTTAATCTGATCGAATTGGGTGTAATAAACCGGCGCTGGGATGCCGTTCACCAACACTCTCGAACCGCCCAAAGTTTGCGGAAGAGGTAGGGCAGTGGCGGAAACGGGGTCGGCGTATGTGAGTTGCTCCCCAAATAGCGCGACGATTGTACCCTGGGCAATGTCTTCGTCACTGGAAAAGGTGGCATTGTTGGCAACGCGTCTGGAAATGGGAGCGGCTTGGGTTGAGACATCCAACGAAATAGGAACAGTTTGGGTACCGTTGATGGCGTTGCTGGCCACACTGATTGAGCCGGTATAGGGTCCAGCAGCCAGTGCGCCGGAATCAATCGTTACGTCGAAAATATTGAATTGAGGATAAGATGCGACAGTCAGCCAAGCCCCACCACTAGCGGTTACAGCGCCCAAAGTAAGCGTTCCTAAACCGCGATTGGCGTAGGTGAATCGAAAGAGCCGTTTGGATGCGCCTGATGAGGAAGAGACTCGCAAGGAACTGCTGGAAAGTTGAATGATTGGTTGCGAAGTGACGGTTAAGTTCACCGCTACGGTCTTGTTATCTGCGGCAAGGTCGGATGCCGATAAAGCTACACTGCCGGAGTAGGAACCCTCGGCCATTCCCGATTGGTGCTTCGCCAGAATGGTGTAGGGAAGGGCAAAGGCAAAACTGGATGCGCCAGTGAACGAAAAGGAAAGCCAATTTCCACCTTGAGCCACCACCGTGCTTTGGACCAACTTATTTGTAGAGACAACCAGGGAATCCTGCGATCCGTTGGGGGCGACGAATAAGTTGACGGAATTGGGAATAGTTCCACCAACGGCTAAGGTGACGGTGATGGTTTGCGGGGCATCAATCGCATTGGGATCGGAAACGGTGATAATGCCGGTATAGCTGCCTGCCAGTAAAGAGTTGGCACTAAACGCTATGTCGATGGGGAAGCAGGTGGTCCCTCCCAAAATTGAACAGTTATGACCTGCCCCAACGGTTGGTTTTAACCAGGCTGCGGATGAGGAAGCCTGCAAGTTCAGCGTGCCATTGCCTGCGTTGGAAGCTTCAATGGATTGCGATGCTGCGTTAGATCCAGTGGCAACGGTAACTGGACCGATTGTTGTGGAAGAAAGTCGCAAGCGGGGCTGTGCGTGCAGCGCCGCCAGGGAAAATGCCGCTGCTATGGTGATTAATCTAAATGTTTTTGTTACACCCATTCAAGAGCTCCTTTTTTGTAAACCCAAACGTATCCGACTATAAGAATTGCCAGAAAAACAGCAATTTCTATGACACCAAACCAACCAAGTTGGTGAAACCGGACGGCCCAGGGAAACAGGAAGACTGTTTCCACATCGAAAATCACGAATAGAATGCTGATGATGTAGAAGCGCACGGCATAGCGACCTCGGGAGTTCCCTACGGCTTCAATGCCACACTCGTACGCTTCCAGCTTCAGTTTCGATGGAGAGGAGGGCCTGACCAGTTTCGCCGCCAAGATGGCAATGACCGGAAACGCCATGGCGATGATAAGGAACAGGAAAATCGGTAAGTAGCCTTGCGGCATGCCCCTTAATTATAACCTTAGCCAAGTCCAGTACCGGGTAAACTTGCATCTTTTAATAAGCGCGATAATCTATAGAAGCATGTTTGGCGCAATTCGCGAACAAATCGAAACCGTATTCCGTGAGGATCCTGCCGCGAAGAGCGTGGTGGAGATCCTTCTTTGCTACCCTGGAGTACACGCAGTCTTGCTGCATCGGCTGGCACATCGGCTGTACGATGCCGGTATCCCATTGATTCCACGCCTGATATCCCAGTTCAGCAGGCTGATTACGGGGATTGAGATTCACCCTGGAGCGACCATTGGTCGACGATTTTTCATTGATCATGGCATGGGTGTAGTGATCGGTCAGACGGCTGAGATCGGCGACGATGTGTTGATTTATCAAGGGGTTACCTTGGGCGGAACAGGGAAGGACCAGGGTAAACGGCATCCAACGCTGGGAAATAATGTAGTGGTTGGGACCGGGGCTAAGGTTCTGGGGAATATTTTTATTGGGAATCACGCGAAGATCGGAGCGGGGTCGGTGGTGGTGCATAATGTGCCGGATCATTCGACTGTGGTGGGTGTTCCTGGGCGCGTGGTGCGGTCCCGCGGTGTGGTCGCGGAAGAGCAATTGGAACACGGCAAGCTACCCGATCCCGAGGGTCAGGCAATAGCAGATTTGACGGCTCGCATTGAGCAGTTGGAGTTTCAGTTGAAGGAAGCGTTGAGGGAAGCAAGGGTGAATCAGCGGTAATTGAAAGGCATGGCTATCAACCGCGCACTCCCGAAGAAATGGAATGATCAAATGCAAGATGAGATCGTTGAAGAGATTCACGCACATCGAGCGGCAATCTCGGATCGTTTCCATGGGAACCTGGAAGAGATTCTTCGCTACTATCAATCTTTAACTGTTCCGATTCCCCGAAGCTCCATCCTGCCTCAGTCTCGGGGGCTGGTCGATGCTGAATAGTTCATATCTGCAAGCGTACGCATGGAGCTGATCCGCAAATACACGAGCTACAAAGAAATGAAGGCTGAGGAGTATCGGTACTGGCAAAGTCGTCCTGTACATGAACGAATGGACGCTGTTTCTGAACTAACTACTGCCGCTTACGCGCTGAAAGGCATCGCGCTGGGGGTACCAAGACTTCAAAAATGCATTGTGATCCTTCCCCGGCTACAACGTTAACCCTTGATCGTTGGTGGTTACGCATCTTTGCTGCACGGAGAGCCCGTACAACAAAAGATTGCGCGACGAGATCGTTGCAGAACATCCCCGGCGCGCCTGCCATCCAGCTTTCACTTTTTCCGAAGTGCCAACCGTCGATACCTTGCCGACATCAGAGCCAGTCCCGAGGCGAAAAGCAGGATCGAACTTGGTTCGGGCGCGGTGTTGACCGACAGACTGAAATTGTCTATGGCTCCCAGGTCGTTTGAATTCAAAGTAGCGAAGACATCGAAAATAGAACTCCCATAGGTATTGATCGTTGCTCCAGCAGTGCACGGGCCATTATCGCCGCAGAACGCGACGCCTGTTGCAATACTTGCACCGTTGAGTGAGAAACTGTACTTCTGGGTGGTCATGTTAAAGACAAAATCTACGTGGTTCCAAACGTCTCTGGAGAATGTTCCAACGGGGGTGAACCCTGAAGTAATCAGATGGATTGAGTTATCTGCGAACACGTCGATGCCGCCCAGAAAGGGCGTAAGCCCGGCTCCAAGGCCCGCAAATTGCCACTCGTTTTGAGCTGAACTGCTGGCCAGAAAGATATCGGCAGATAGATTAATCAGCGGTCCAGTAGTCGAATCAGAGTGGTACATGCCAGTTTGTACAATCGAGCTTTTAACGGGGATTACCCAGGCTGCCTGTGAACCGGATTTGACTAAAGTGGTCTGCACAGCATCGAAGGAATCAGTAGCGTTGAACTCAGCCCATCCATCCTGGCCGACGATGTTACCAGGTGCGTAAGTGGGCGGCTCAAATCCGGTGGCGAAGATAATGCCACCATATGCCGAACCTGATGAAATCGACAGGCATGTGATTAGGAGAATGTAGCGCGCAATCAAATTGCGACCGCCAACTGGAATAGTTGTTGAAGAATACATAAAACCCTCCGGAATTTTAACGATGACTTCGATCAACAGCATACCACCGATTTTGTGAAATCAAACTTCCAAGTTCACGCTTCAACACATAGAACTTCCAGGTGTTACCGCTTTCGCTTACTACTATCGCTGGTAGTAAATCTTTTCTTATCGTAATCTTTAGAAGATTATGCCCCGACCTTCCCCTTTTCCTACTGCCTTGCCCCTTGCAAAATTTCTATCTTTGATTTTAATTGCCCTCTGCGCCGTTCTTGGCGTCCCAGTCGTCGCCCAGTCTCCTAACAATGCCACCATCATTGTTACCCTTGTCGACCAAACCGGCGGAGCCGTCACGGATGCCAAAGTTTCCGTGGTGAACAACGCCACAGGCGGCATGCGTGAGGCAGTTTCAGGAAGTGACGGGAATGCCACCATTTCTGCATTACCGCTAACGGGAACCTACACGCTAAACGTGTCCAAGGATGGATTTAATAAGGAGGAACTGAAGGACATCACACTCCGCTCTGGTGAAACTGCCACCCTGAAGGTGAAGCTGATCATTGGCACGGCGAAGGCTGAAGTCATTGTTTATGGCACTGCCGAAGGTGTTCGAGCCGATGCGCAGATTGGCCGCCGGTTCGACAGCCAGCAAATCGATCAGACGCCTATCCTCGGTCGCAAGGTGTCAACTTTACCGCTCTTCAATGCCGCATTCCGGCAGGCTAAGGGCACCGGCGATCTGTTCGTCAATGCCACGTACTTCGTCACCGGCGTTGGTGGACGACGCCAGACTACGGTCACTCTGGACGGTGCAAATAACGATGAAGGCTGGGGGCGTCAGACCATGATCGCCACGGTGCCGCTGGGTGCCATTCAAGAAATGACCGTACTTTCCAATGCGTTTTCATCCGAATACGGTTGGACCTCTGGACCCGCGCTGAACATTGTCACTAAGTCCGGAACCAACCTTATCCACGGCGAAGGTGTGTACCTGAATCGTCCTGGTGACTGGCAGGCGAAGACATTTTCCACTAGCGGCTTTTGCCCCCCTTCCGTTGCAAGTTGCGTCACGCCCACCACCCTCACTGCGATCAACCCAGTGGACATTCCAGATGCGCTGAGTCAAGTTTCTGGCTCCATCGGCGGGCCACTGGTTAAGGATAAAACTTTCTTCTTCGCCACGGCTGATTATACGCGGCAGAATCGGACCACTTTCCTTTCCAGCGCATTGCCCACTTTTCTATTGCCGACCGATGGCCACTTGGATTACACAGGGCACTATCGTCAGGCTTTGTTCAACGGACGGCTGGACCATAAGCTGACGCCGGGGCAGACGCTGATGGTGCGAATGAATCTGGATCGGTTTTCTGACGACAATCCGCAGGACGCAGTAGGCGGTACCAATGCTCCCAATGTAGCGCGCAGGTACTCGCGACGATCCTGGACCGCCCAGGTAAATCACACTGCCGTCCTCAATGCGAATCTCCTTAACGAGGCCCGATTTGCTTATTTGAATGGTGATCCAATTACGCTGTGGGAAGCGCAGAATCCCTCAACGGCTTACACGCGGGCCGGGACTGTACCGTTCACCATCGGGCAATCGCGAGTATCCAACCTTTTTGGTCATCAGGCACAATTCTCGGATATCTTGTCGTGGTCACGAGGCATTCACCACCTTCGCATCGGCGGAACCGCTATCCATCACACGTCAGGGGGCACGGGTAGCGAACCTGGCACCGCCACTTTGGGCACGTTCACTTTCCTCAATACGACCACCGCACCCTTCGATCAACTGACGCTGGCTAATGTCCAAAATTATACGCAGCCGATTGATTTCGGCACCAACAGCTACAAGCTGTCGCAGTGGCTTTATACCGGATTCGTGCAGGATAGCATCCACTTGCGTCGCGACCTTACGGTGGACCTTGGGATTCGCTACGACCGCCAAACCTTGACTGGTGCGACCAAGAACTTTGCCCCGCGCCTGGGCTTCGGCTGGCATCCTGGTGGCAATTCGCGCCTGTCCATTCGCGGGGGCTATGGCATGTACTACACGCAGATTCGATCCAATGCAGTGGCCGGATATCTGGTTGGTGGGCTAGACGGTTTGACCACTTACACAGCCACTCCCGGGCAACTGGGCTTTCCAACGTGCCTGACCGGAGCATGTCTGCCGCTAGCGTTTGATCCGAAGATGCTCGCGGCGTCGCAACTGCCTGCGCGTGATATTACGATCAGCGCGGGTCAACAGGGCTTCTATCAATCGCAGTTCGCCAAGTATGGGTTGAACTTTGACAAGTTGCCGAACTACCCTGATCAGCTATCTAATCCTCGGAGCCAAGTTTTATCTATCGGCACGGAAGGCGAGTTGAAAAAGGGCTTGTTCGTTGCGGGCGATTATGTTCATCAGCACGTCACCGGCTTGGATCGCTCTGTCGATTTGAACGCCCCAGCACCTTTTGATCGCACGACGTTTGGACAGGTCAGAACAGTGGCTGCGGCCAATGCTACCCGTCCTATTCTGCCTGTCAATGGTGGTGTGCGTCAGGTTAACGTTTTGACGAATCTGGGCATTGCTGACTACGACGGCTTGCAGACGCAGGTCAGCTATCGAGGCAATCGGCGGTTCTATGCATCGGTCAGCTACACGGTGTCGAAGACGACCAACACCAGTGAACCGGACGGCAACGGCATTGCTCCTAACGAGGGCAACATTGCCCGGTTAGGCGAGGTGGAACGTGGACCCAGCCTGCTTGACCAGCGTCATCGTGCGGTTATTCACTTGACCTATCAGTTGCCATTGCACATCACGGTTGGTACTGTGTCACAGTTCGCGTCGGCGCGCCCTTTCAATACAACGACGGGCATTGACAACAACGGTGACGGAGCGAATAATGATCGGCCTGTGATTGATGGCAAGGTGATCGCGAAGTCGGCATTCCGTGGCACTGCGACGTCGGAGGTTGGGCTGTTCGTTGAGAGTCGCATTAAGCCATCGGAACGGACCACCATTTTGCTGAGGCTGGAAGGCTTCAATCTGTTCAACCACGGTAACTACTTGGGGCGTGCGCAGACTATTTACGGCGATACGGGCATTCCGAATCCGACGTTTGGTCAGTTGGTGGCAGTAGGCACAGCGACGAATGCGCTCCCAGCGTTCGCCAATGTGGACCCACCACGAATGTTCCAGTTGCAGGTTCGGTTTGTGTTCTAAGGCTCATTGTGCCAATCATGTAATTAGCTGCTTTAAGAATGTTTAGAGGTTTCCCATGATTGACCTGAGAGAAGTTCGTTCTGTAACTGAGTTCCAGCGCAATATCAAAGACTACGTTGGTCGGCTCACGGAAAATAAGACCCCGTTGGTGCTTACCGTCAACGGCAGAGCTGCATTGGTAGTGCAGGATGCGGAGAGCTACCAGCTAATGTTGGAACGCTTGGAGCGTGCTGAGACGGTTGCCGCCATACGGAGAGGAATGGAACAATCGGACCGCGGCGAGGGAATTTCCCTTGATGAGACAGAAATGAGACTGCGGAAAAAGCATGGCTTTTCGCGTTGAAATACAGCCACAAGCTTTTCGATGGCTGTATACATCAAGGATAGAAGCAGTTTTGCTACCGCTGAACGGTGGTTCAACGCCATCATCAAGGACATTGCGTCACTAAAGGAAATGCCTCAGCGTTGTTCTGTAGCCGCAGAATCTGAAGACCTGGAACGAGAAGTAAGAGTCCTCCTTCATGGCCGCAGAAACCGAACGTATAAGATCTATTTTTCAATCAGTCAAGAACCTGCCGGTATCGTTTCAGTTTTCCATGTTCGCCACTGGGCGCGGAAACCTTTAACCAATGAAGAGCTTGAAGAACTGAATGACGACCAGCATTTTATCTCCGGTGAGGAATAACCGTCCATGTCCGACCTTCGCCAACGTGGACCCGCCACGGATGTTTCAGTTGCCGGTGCGGTTTGTGATTTGAGGGGGAGAGAGCCGCGAGGTTTAGAACTTACACCGCTACTTCCAGTTCCTCGAAATGAGGCGTCGGCTCGGGAACAACCTCGCCGTGGATGCGCATTCCTTCAATATGAAATTCAATCGCCTCTCGCATGAGTTGACGCGTTTCTTCCAATGATGACGCCGCTGCAATGCAACCAGGCAAATCGGGAACATGTGCGCTAAAACCCGTCTTGGTCGGTTCGAAAAAAACTATATATTTGCTCATTTCAGGCCTGCTTGTTTCATTATAGAGCTTTCAGACTTCGGGTCTAAGTCAGCCGAGGGATGACCGGCGATAGTTACCGTCCCCGGCTTGAACGGGTGATGGTACTGGCGATGACTGCCACGCGTTCGAGACAATCGCCAACCGTCGAACTCGACTTGCTTGATAGCGTCTCTTACCTTCATTTAACTATTTTGCAACTTCTTCGCATTCTATTGTAAAAAGCACCGATCATGTCCATCTTGTAGGCACGCTTGCCGCAAAAACATCCACCACTTTACGAATTAATTCTGCACGGACTTTGCCTGATAGTATTAGCCCATTTGAAGTCTTTCTGTGGCATACTTCTGGCATGACCAACCGTGCCCGTATCGTGCTCATTGCGACCTTTGTCTGCGCTCACGCATTCGCTGCGGCTACCACACAACGACCTTCGCTCCGCTTTGAAAAAACTTTCGGCGGAACCGGTGTCGATGTTGCTACGGCAGTGGCGGTTGATCGCGCTGGCAATAGCTACGTTACCGGTACCACCACCTCACTGGATTTTCCGGTGCTCAATGCATTCCAACCCCGCATCGGCGGCACTCCTCTTCGTATTAGCAATGATCAGGGCGCAACTTGGATCTCACCCGATTTACCCGATCCAGTCTATGCCGTCGCCGGTTCCACGAAGCAGACCAATATTCTGTTTGGGGGCACGACAAAGGGGATGATTAAGAGTAGCGATGGGGGTAAAACTTGGGTCGGGCTCCCGAATGCTCCAAAGTATCAGGTGAATGCCCTGGTCGTGGATAGCGTAAATCCCGACACGGTTTATGTAGCCACCAACTCCGGTACATACAAGACTCTGAATGGCGGCACAAGTTGGCTGCGGATCGATGGTCAGTTCCAGGACAACGAGGTGCTGGTTCTGGTGTCTAATCCAGTCCGCCCTGCCACGTTGTTCCGCGCATCGGACACCGGCGGCCGAACTCCAAGCGTGTATCGCACAACAGATGGCGGTGCCACTTGGGTGCTGCTATCGAACTCTCCCCTGGGTACCTTCTCAATCGCCTACGATCCATCCAACGCCGATGTCCTCTATGCGGCTGCCGCAGAATACGGGTTCCGTGGTCGTTGTCCATGCGCAGTTTACAAGACAACGGATACTGGTGAAACATGGACCAAGCTCATCGACACGCCCGTGACCGTCTCAACTTTTACTTTGGCCGCGAGCAGTTCTGCGGTTTTCGTAGGAACGGATACAGGCGTGCTGATGAGCCGCGATGCCGGTAAAACGTGGGTGCAGACCTCAGTGACTGACGCTGCTGACAACATCGTAGTGGATCCAAACAATCCTCAGTTCGTCTATGCCACTGCCGATGGAATTCGCCGCAGCACCGATGGCGGCACAACTTGGTCCACATCACTTGCGGTAAGGCAGCTAGTGCAATGCCTGGCTATCGTCCCAGGCAATCCGTCGGCAGTCTTTGTGGGCGCTGCGTCTGGCCAGAATATATTCGTTTCAAAGTGGAGCGCCGATGGAAAGCAGATGCTCTACAGCACCTATTTGGGTGGAGGCTATTTCGACTTTGCAACGGCCATTGCGGTGGATAGCCAAGGCAACGCGTATGTCACTGGATACACCTATTCGCAGGATTTCCCCATTACACCAGGCGCGCTGCAAAAAAAGAATCCCGGCACGATCAACGCGTTTCTAGCCAAAATCGGACCCCAAGGGGACAAGCTGATTTTTTCTACTTACCTTGGAGGTTCCAACAAGGACCTGGCCAGTGCGATTTCTATCGACAATGCAGGGAACACTTATTTGACAGGCTATGCCGAATCTTCTGATTTCCCAATCACTGCAGGTGCCACGCAAGCGCGCCTACAACAGAATTGTCCGGAAATTCCTTTGATTCCTGTGCTGAATCCCCCTTTGCCAATTTTAGTGTTCGGAAAGCGCTTCAATACCGGCGATGCCTTTGTGACTAAGATCAACGCTGATGCAACTCGACTTGTCTACTCAACTTTTCTTGGTGGAACTTGTGGAGAACAAGGCCTTGGAATCACTGCTGACTCATCTGGAAATGCCATTGTAGTGGGCGTCACTAACTCCTCCGATTTTCCTGTTACCGCTGGCGCAATCCAATCATTGGGTGGCTCAACCTCCGTCACAGGCTTCCTGGCGAAGTTGGCACCTCAGGGATCGCTCACCTACGCTACATTTCTAGGCGGATCAGGTGCGGCAACGGCTGAAGCCATTGCCTTGGACGCTCAAGGGAACATCTACGTGACTGGCACAACACTAGGTTTCGACACAATTCAGTTCGGCGTCACAAGGCCCTTCTATTGGTTCAACCGTGGCTTCGATCCCACCCCTGTTGGTTTTCCACTCGTCACCCCCGGTGCGGCGTATGTACTGAAACTTAATCCACAAACATGGGCCAGGACTTACTTGAAATATGTCGGTTCAGTCTTTAGCGGAGGCAAGGCCATCGCAGTGGATTCAACTGGTCGAGCGTGGATTACTGGAACCACGGAATACAGTTCGCAGGTCTTAGACATTGCCCCATTTCCGTCGGTCCATCCGTTCCAGGCATCAGGCAGCAGCTTCGTCGCCCAACTTTCGTCAAACGGTGCTGATCTACTTTTTTCCAGCAAGGCCGATAACGCGAATTCTGTGGCGATAGATGTCAGTGGCAACGCTTTTGTCGTCGGTTCCACGCGAAGATCAGATTTTTACAAGTATTTCTATCCAACAGTACAACTGGTTCGCATTGATGCGGACGTGTCCAGTTCCATCACGGTGGAAGAGCCGCAGATGCT
>JANMWO010000448.1:0-1896 GCA_031394025.1 Acidobacteriota bacterium | reverse complement strand
GCGCAAGGCGAAGGATGAAGCTCCTGTTCCTTTGCCGTATAGTCTGATGGATGTGGAGTGGTCGAAGATGATTGAAGTGGAGCGTCGACCTTGTGGAGTTCCTGGAAGCAATCATCAATGCGTAATTCTGGAAGCGCCGCTGAAGCGCTGGAGACGCACCAATACCGCCACCAACTTTACTTCTTTACTGGAAGGCACGGGGCGGGTGTTGCTGGACACGGATACCGGGTTGATGTTGTCACTCAGCTTGGTACAGGTGATACAAACTTCGGGCAGCAGCTACCAATCGAACATTAATTATGCGTTGAAGCGGATGAATTACGGAAAACCTGCGAATGCGGGTCTGTTTGCGCTACCAGCAGAAGTTACAAGTGAAGTGAAGGAGTTGAGCAAATGGAACTCGGCAAAGCTCAAAAAGCAGTTTGCGGGTAAGGCGGCGCCTGAGTTCACGCTAACGGATTTGCAGGGAAAACAGATCACGTTGGCCGATCTTAAGGGCAAGACTGTATTGTTGGATTTCTGGACTACGTGGTGCCCACCATGTCGTGCTGATGGTCCGGCGCTGGATAAGTTACACAGCAAGTATGGCGGGAAAGAGCTGGTGATTGTCGGCGTTTCTGTTAGCGAAGAGCGTCCGCTGGTGGAAAAGTTTTTGAAAGACCATCCACACAATTTCCCCATTGTGTTGACGACGGAAAACGAAATGCCACGACCGTTTCAGATCGGCTTATTTCCTACTTATATTGTGATTGATAGTAAGGGCGTGCTGACGTCGGCGGTGGAGGGGGACCAGGGATTCGGGGAACTTCGGAAGCTGTTGAAGAAGGCTGGGTTGGAAGTGGATTAGGGGCTTTCTTATCAACGAAGCAAGTGGAATTTGGTGGGAATGACGCCAAAAGGGGACACGCTGGGCTGGCCACTCGCTTAGGGCGATTGTGGAGTTTTGGGGTGGATTTGGTGGCTTGGGCCAGACCAGCATGTCCCCGTTCGGCTTGCATTTTTCGGGTTCCATTTGGCTTGCATTTTCCTGGTTATGACTATTCCAGCTCGCAGACTTCAGTTGCTTTTTCTGCGGTGTGCAAAGCCAGGTCGCGTAAGCCGAACGAGAGGAATCGGGTATCGGTTCCTGATCGGATTCCGGGAGTCTGTCCTACTAACTGAATTACATTTTCACCGGCTTGCAGAGGGACACTGAAATCGAGCGTGGGCTTGGCATCCCAGGTGGAAACTCGTTTTCCATTGACCAAAATATTGACTTTCTGCGGCCAGATCATGGATAGGAAAGTACCTTGCCACTGCAGAATCAAATCCTGATTTGTGACCACACGAAGAGTTGGGCTACCTTCAGACCATCGCCACCAACCGCTGGCACTTGTTTCGCGTGCGTGCCAGCCAGTGAGGAAAGAAGCTTTGCATTCCAATGCATCTGCGCCCGGCTCGAATTTAGAAACTTGCCTTATAAAGAAACCATTTCCGCCGTTGATGTTGCCAATCATTTCTGTACTGCCGGTGGGTTTAATACTAACCAACAGGATGGAACGAAGTGCAGGATATTTTTTAAGAGAGGGCCGAAGTTGCCATTCGGGATCGTCGCGGTGGTCGACTATGAAAATGGATGCGGGCGCTTTCTTGTTCGCGAGCATGGCCATGGCTCCTTCAATCTCACCCTCTAAAAATCCACCTGTTGTGGGGCACGCAAACAGTTGGTTATGAGATACAAGCTGGGCTGCTGCGGCGTCGAAAGTGCAATTGGACCCCAGAATTCGTAAAGGTTTCTTGTCATTGGCTAACCGAACTAGACGATCCATGTCGAATTGATTTCTGGTGGCCAAGTGGAATGTGGGGAATGAAAAAAAGAATACCGTTACTATGATTGCGGAGGCTGCTGCCAGCGAC
>JANMWO010000427.1:0-14909 GCA_031394025.1 Acidobacteriota bacterium | reverse complement strand
CCCCCCAGCGCGTTCTTCACAACGGAATTTGCAGCATGACGAAAGAAGGGAAATTCGTAACTCCAATTGGCCGATACCACGTGATTCCGATCATACGGCGCATGCCCTCTGTCCAGCGAACGGTCGTAGGTATTCTGTGGCGATGCGCCGTTGGTGCCCGCATTGGTCAGTGACTTTGACCACGTATAACTGCCGCCTGCAAATCCTCCGCGAAAGGTTTTCTTCACCATCGTCTGCAAAGAGTTATAACTGGAATTGAACCAAGTTTGATACGTGTTAATCGCCCGATAGCCGACGTAGGGACGAAACGCGTTCACCCGTGGATCAGTAGTCGTGGTAAGCGGCGTGCCCACCGGTGTGATGCCCAATGCAACCGCTTGCCCTGGGTACAGTTGATTCATATCCGGTTCACCCCACAAGTGCCGACCCGCTGCACCTGAGTAACCCACCTCCACAAAAATACGCTGTGGCAGTTGCTGCTGAATGTTGAAGCTGTACTGCTGTGTATACGGCGTTTGGTAGTTGGTCCCAATGGCAATGATGGCCGGAGGCGATGTGGGCACAGTCACCCTGCCGCCCACAATATTGGCAAACGTGGCATTGGTAATGGTGATGGATTGCACGCTTGCCGGGTTGGTTGTAATCGGATCTTCGTACCGCCCAATCGCAGGCACATCGTAGGCGATTCCGTAGCCCGAACGAATTGCCGTTTTCCCTTTCTTGAAAGGATCCCAGGAAAAGCCAATCCTTGGTGCAACGTTCTTGTAGCGCTGCGGTCCAATTGCATTTCCGTACGGCGAATTCTTTCCGCCAATGATGAAGCCATTTAGCGGATCCCCGGTGCCAGCCACAAGGTTTCCATTTGCGTCCACCTTGGGGGCCTTGGCCGGATCATAGAATTTAGGATCAAAGGTATTCAAAAATCCATTGGCATCGGTAGCCTGACGAAATAACGACCAACGCAATCCGGCATTCAACGTGAAATTTTTCTTCACCCGAATATCGTCCTGGGCATACATTTCAAATTGCTTGGCACGAATATCCGGGGTAATGTCCCGCGCCACCTGAGAGAAGCTGGATACGTTGCCCAACAAAAAGTTTGCCCAACCCTGCATGGTTGTCGATGCCGTACTGCCCACTGGACGGGGAGTGGTACTGAACGTGAATGAGCCCACATTGTTTCCGGCAGCGTTTTCGTACTTCTGGTAAAGGTTGCCGGTGACGCCCACCTTGATGGAATGCTTGCCGGTGATCTTGGTCAAGTTATCGAAGAACGAATGATTGCGGTTGTAATCGCGATAAGGGCCAAAACCAGTGACGCTTGAAACACCCCCAAAGTTCAAACTGGGAATGCGACCTAGCGTGACGGCGAAGGGTAACTTCAAGTTGATGTCCGGTGAATTGGCGGAAGCATTCAGTCCAATGGGGTCGCTAATAATCGCCCCGTAAGAATAGGAATAACCAGCTTCATTCACCAGGCTGGCAGTCAAAGCACCGGTTAGTCGCAAGTTCAGACCACGACCCGGAGATTTCGTCGCTGTGTCAGAAACGCCCGGCAAAGCAGCGCCGGTGAACAAACCTCGCGGTTCAATGGTGGGAATGTCGTCATTGATGAAGCGGCCTTCCGTGCGCCACTTTTCGTTGAACACATGATCAATCTTGATCGCTTCCTGACGGGAATTATTCACGTTTCGAAAAATAGCGTTCAATAGATGACTTGCCGGGGCATCGGGGATCTTGGAGAAGATGTCTTTAATATAAGCCTGTGCTACCGGGTCAATATTCGGAATGGTTGTCGAAGAATCCGTACAGGTCGATCCTGTAAATGCGATACAAACCGGTGCCGAAAAAATTCCTTTCTTCTCATCGGCAGTGGGTGCCGTGGCCTGCACTGCATTGTAAGTGATCACTCGGCGGTACTCTTGCGAAAAGAAGAAAAAGGTTTTGTTCTTGCCGTTGTAAATTTTCGGAATAAAGACAGGACCACTAAACGTCCCACCAAAATTGTTGTAGCGAATGGGGGCAACTCTTGACGTTCCATCAGGGCCCAGGTTCACTCTGTTCGCGTTATTGAAAAAGTTATTCGCGGCTATTTTATCGTTACGAAAAAATTCATACAGGCTGCCATGCAATTTGTTTGCACCACTCTTGGTAACCACGTTGATCATGCCGCCAGAGTTGCGTCCGAATTCAGCACTGTATTGACCACGCAACACTCGAAACTCGGCAATGGAATCCACGCTGGGGTAGTTTAACAAAGTTAAATTGGCCCCACGATCCACATTATCGGCACCGTCCACACTCCAACCATTCTGGTCGGTACGTCCGCCATTAATCGAAAATCCGACAGCGTTAGATTGGCCTGTGAGTGGGTTAGAAGTGCCCACATAAATCTGGTCATCCAACCCCGTAAACGTCACGCCGGGCATCAGCGACACAAGCTGTTCGTAGTTGCGCGCATTCAGCGAAAGTTCGCGAATCTGCTTGCCTTCAATTAAATTTTGCGAAGTCGGCGATTGTAGTTCCACGCCAGCCGCCTCGGCTTCAACAGTCACTTCCTGAGTCAAATCCCCAATTTCCAGGCGCATGTTAATGGTCAACTTATCGTTGACATTCAATTCAATATTCTTCTGCGTCGCCTTTTTAAAGCCAGCCACTTCCACGCTGATGGCGTACTGCCCAATGGGCAACACAGAAGCTACATAGTTGCCGTCTGCACCCGTAGTAGCAACGCGAACCACAGCATTGCGGTCTGTATTCGTGATGCGGACCAAGGCTTTGGGAACACCCGCACCAGTTGCATCCAACACCGAACCAACAATGGTTCCAGTGATCTCTTGGGCAAAACAAGCACTGGCAAATAGCGAAAGACTGAGGCAAAAAGACTTCAAGGTGACCTCCAGAAGACAGTTACAGATATGTTTCGAAGCTTACCATGCAGCGAAATTCAACTGACACAATACGCCCAAACCGAGCCGTGACCGCAAGGGAGCGGTGCTTCGTATTCCACGACCTTCCCGTGCAACGGGGCGCGCTACTGTTACAGTGTTACCAATGCGCCGGACCACCCGTTGGAGCCTTCTCCTCCTCACCACTTCCCTACCCTTCTCCGCCATCGAACCCACCGGATTCCGCGTGCTCCAGCCCTTCCCCATAATCCTTGAAAACTCCGCCACTCCTCAGCGCCATCAAATCGAAACCATGCCCGGCGGAGTGGCTATTTTCGACTTCGATAACGACGGTCTTCCCGATGTCTTTTTCACCAACGGCGCCACTCAACCAGGGCTCACCAAAGATGGGCCAAAGTACGCCAATCACCTCTACCGCAACCTGGGAAATTTCAAATTTGAAGATGTCACAAAAAAGGCCGGTTTAGAAGGCGTTGGCTACAGCATGGGGGCAGCCGTGGGGGACATTGATCACGATGGTTTTCTTGACCTGTTTGTCACCGGAGTGGGCCAAAACATTCTCTATCGTAACCGTGGCGATGGCACTTTTGAAAGGCGCTCTTTCCCCTCAACGGGCTGGTCTATCTCTGCCGGGTTTTTCGATTACAACGGCGATGGTCACCTGGACTTGTTCATTGTCAACTACGTCCAGTGGAGTCCAGCAAACGAACCGTTTTGCGGTGAATTGCAAAAGAATATCCGCACCTACTGCCATCCGAAATATTACGACGGCCTGGCCAATTCACTGTTTCGCAATGATGGCAAAGGCAATTTCACTGATGTTTCCCAGCAGTCCGGCATCGGCAAACACATTGGCAAAGGAATGGGCCTGGCCTTTGCCGATTACGATAACGACGGCCTGCCCGATGTTGCCGTTACCAATGACACAACCCCAAACTTTTTGTTTCATAACGAAGGCAATGGCACGTTTCGCGAAGTAGGCATGGCCGCTGGCATTGGCCTTAATGATGATGGCCGTGCCCTTTCCTCCATGGGCATTGACTTCCGTGATATTGACAACGACGGCCGCCCAGACCTGTTCCTTACCGCTCTGGCCAACGAAACATTTCCGCTCTATCGCAATCTGGGCAAGGGCCTGTTTCAAGACATAACCTATCCCACCAAAATCGGGCAAGCCACGCTTCCCTGGAGCGGTTGGAGCACTGCCGCCATTGATTTTGACAACGACGGTTGGAAGGATCTGTTCACTGCCAACGGCGACGTGAACGACAACACAGAAAAGTTTTCCAGTCGAGCATCCAGGCAACACAACGCCGTGCTTTGGAATACAGCCGGTAAAACTTTCCGAGCAGAACAGTTCGGCACCGCAGCACTCTATCGCGGAGCTGCCTTTGCTGATTTAGACGGCGATGGTGCCGTCGATATTGTCGTTACCAGGCTCAACGAATCGCCAGTGATTCTGAGCAATACAAGTGCGGTGGGCCGCCATTGGATGGGCTTCCACGTGCCTTTAGGAACTTTGATTCATATCCGCACCGCCGCTGGTGAGCAATGGAACCACGCCACGGCGGCGGTAGGCTATGCCAGCTCTTCTGATCCGGTGGTGCACTTTGGCTTAGGCGCAGAGAAAGTAATTATGGAAGCGGAGTTTCAATATCCCGGTGGGAAATTAAAGAAGTTGCAGAACCTGACAGTTGACCGCTATTTGACGCCCTGAAGCTTCCTCACTTTATCCAGCAACAATCTGGCCGAGTCGCGCGTCGGCTCCCACGCCACGGCGTTGCGCAACAACGTTTCAGATTCCTCTAAGTTGCCCTGCTGGTATCGCACACGGCCTAACTCCGCTGCCGTTTCCGCGGAATGGGGAGCAAATTTCAATGCCTGTTGCAACCTGTCACCAGCTTCGGTCAACCGTCCCGACCGATAAAGAAAAATGCCGTAGCGCAGTTGCGATTCGCCAATAAAATCCTTGGAGGTAAGTGCCTTTTGAAAGCTGATTTCTGCTTCTGAAATCTTGCCCAACGCCTCATAGGCCTGCCCCAAAGCGGTTTGAGTTCGACCAGCCTGCCCGTCCTCCAGTTTTTTCAAAACGGCAATGGCAGGCTCAAATCGATTCAAGGCGTACAGCGCGCGAGCCCAAAAATAGCAGCCGTCGATTAGCTTCGCATTCAGTTGGCAAGCCTTCGCAAAAGGCGGCTCAGCAGCGCCGTAATCGCCCGCCATCGCTGCCGCAACTCCCAAAGCTTTCCATGCTTGGGCATTTGCCGGGGTTCGCTTTACCGCCAGTTCCAGGCTAGCCCGAGCCGCATCCAATTTGCCTTGCTCCAGTAGCCGTACCCCTTCCGCGTAGGAATCTGTCAATACTGGGCTCACTTGAAAAGCCAGTTGAAAAATTAGGACGGAATGGAAAAACATGGTCATCTAAAGTGTAGCTAGGAACGTGGCTGCAGCATTGAGGCAAATGAAGTTTGCCAGCGGCTTCGCATAACGGGTAAACTTGAGGATTCCATGGGCTTTGGCAAGATTGGCCAGACTTTCTCCGCATTAGAAATACACCAGATCGTAAAAGACGATCTGCGCCGTGTTGAAGAAGAGATACGCCTGGAATCCATTGCCAGTGTCGATACTGTAACCGCCATTACCCGCCATTTGCAGGCCGGTGGTGGTAAACGACTTCGCCCGACACTACTACTGCTATCCTGTCGTCTTTTCCGCGATCCTGACGAAATGGCCATTCGATTAGGCGCTGTGGTGGAAATGGTTCACACCGCCACCCTGGTGCACGACGACGTCATTGACGTTGCCGGTACGCGTCGTGGGCGGGCCTCCACAAACACGGTTTGGGGCAATCATACCAGTGTGTTGGCCGGTGACTGGCTGTACATGCAAGCCTTCCAGATGGCACTCAAGGAAAGAAATTTCCGTGTGCTTGACCTGCTCATTTCACTCACCCAGCTAATGGTGGAAGGTGAGGTGCTGCAATTGGAACGGATTGGCAACATGAGCCTTACTGAAAACGATTATATGGATCTGGTGGATCGCAAAACGGCCAGCCTGTTTTCAGTCTGTGCCAAGCTTGGGGCCATTGTCGGTCATGCCAGTGAGGAAGAAGAGAACCGCTTAGGACACTTCGCCTGGAATCTGGGAATGGCCTTCCAATTGGTGGATGACATTCTGGATTTCACCGCATCGGAATCTGTCTTAGGCAAACCAGTGGGTAACGATCTGAGAGAAGGCAAAGTAACCCTACCGCTAATTTACGCTTTGGAACGGGGAACCGCCGTGGAACGTGCCATGGTAGAAACCGTACTAAAAACCGGTGATTACGCGGCAGTCCCCTTCAAGCAGATTCTGGATTTCGCCAATTCCAGCAAAGGGATTGAACGGGCTCGAGCCCGTGCGCAAGTGTTTACGGAGACGGCTAGGGAAATTATCGCTAATTTTCCGGATTCGCAAACACAGCGGGCCTTAGCCGCAGTCACCGAACTGATTACCGATAGAGACCACTAAATTCAGCCCCCACTTGCAAGTGGGGTTCCCATCCCAAATGAGATCCTAAAGCCAGCACTCGCAAGGGGTGTCCTATCTCTTGGCCAAATCAACTGAAATTTCAGTTTTTTAACACCTGCTGGAAGTGCTGTTTGCTGTTTGCAAGTGACTGAAATTTCAGTCATCAATCCCCCCATATGGGGGTGATATTCGAAAAGTACTGTAATTATTAGACTTTGTATGCATTTTCTTCTTGACGAAAGTTTACGGTACCATTACAATTCACTCAAGCTATCCCAGTGGTTAAATAAATTTTATAAAGGTGTACGGGGTCCCTGCATGACCTTTCAAATTGGTGAACGCGTCGTTTATCCGAACCACGGTGTCGGGGTGATTGAGAACATTAGCAGCCGCAGTTTCGGGGCGCAACTAGAACGTTTCTACCTCCTCCGCCTGGCCACGAATCACTTAACCGTAATGGTCCCGTTTTCCCACGTTGGTGATGTGGGATTACGCAAAGTTACTAAGACTACGGAAATCTCTAGAGTCCTGACATTTCTTGCCGACGGTTCCATTCAGTTGACCGCCGATTGGAAAGATCGCTTCAAAGAAAATTCGGATAAAATGCGCATAGGCGGTCTTCTGGCAGTAGCAGAAGTCTTCAAAACGCTAATTATCATTCAACGGGAAAAACCTCTATCCTTCCGGGAAAAAAAGATGCTGGAACGGGCACGTGCGCTACTCATTTGCGAGGTATCCATTGCTCGCTGCATTGCCGAACTAGCTAGCGTAGAAATATTAGCCAAAGCGTTGTTAAAGTCCGGGCTGCCAATGCCAGAAGCGCTATAATTCGTAGAAATTGCGAATTACAAAGATTGAAACGCTGCAGCTTGCCGGTGGTATCACTGTTCATGCGGGCCCCATCCAATGGTTGTGGGTCCGCATTCACACCGATAGCGGCCTCATCGGCCTGGGTGAAACCTATCCCAGCCCAGCAGCCGAAAGTGCTGTAATCCTAAATTCCCTCGCCCCGGTTTTACTCAATCGCGACCCTTCTGAAATCGACAAACTGTGGGCCGACATGTTCCTGGCCATTTCCTATTCCGGTTGGGCTGGTGCGGAAATGCGGGCCATCTCCGCCGTCGATATCGCACTGTGGGACCTTGCCGGTAAAGTTGCCAATCAACCCATCTACAAACTATTGGGCGGCGCATCCCGCAAGACCATTCCCACCTACAACACCTGCTACGACCGTTTGAACTTCCTCACCGAACCCGTTCAGTTGGCCGAATCGCTGCTGGAATCTGGCATACGGGCTATGAAAATTTGGCCGTTTGATTCCATTGCAAAGCAAACAGGCGGCAATTTCATCACTGCTGCCCAAATGAAACAGGGTTTGGAACCGTTGCGGCTCATTCGGGAAAAGTTCGGCATGGAAATGGAGGTGGCCATGGAATTTCATGGATTCTGGTCTCTTCCCGCCGCCATTCAAATTGCCCAGGAATTGGAGCCATTCCATCCCATGTGGCTTGAGGAAATGCTGCCGCAAGACAATCTGGCCGCCTATGCCCAGCTTGCCCAAGCCACCCGATTGCCGCTTTGCCTTTCAGAACGGTTGATGACCCGCTGGGGCTTTCGGGAAGTAATTGAAAACCGGGCTGCCCGCATCATTATGCCGGACATCTGCTGGACAGGGGGCATTTCTGAGGCTAAGAAGATCGCCACCATGGCTGAGACCCACTACCTGCCCGTTGCCCCTCACAATTGTGGTGGACCCGTGCTACACGCCGCCTCGCTCCATCTGGCGGCCAACCTCCCCAACCTGCGTATTCTGGAAACGGTTAGGCGGCACTATGGGGAAGAATACTTGGGAATTGTCGGTCCTACGCTGGCCCCGGTGAATGGAGAATTTGAGCTCCCGCCCGGTCCCGGTTTGGGCGTGAGCATCGATAACGCAGTTTTTAGCCGCTCCGATCTAGTAACAAAGTCTGTGGTCTAAGCTTAGTACCCTAGATTTTGGCTAGGGTGTCTGGATATTAGCTAGTCCGCTTAAGTACTTCACTGCGTTCTCAAAACGACAGCACTTCCCTACTATGGTCTGTAGACGTCCCCCAGACCATAACTATGCAGTGCATCTTCTGCAAAAAGACGATTCCGATTTTTCGCCGGTTGAAAGACGCCGAATTTTGTTCCGACGCTCATCGCAAGCAGTATGTGCAAGAGCAGTCGTTTATGGCCATGAGGCGACTTGTGACCAATCGTGGCGGGGAATCCACGCGTGTGCACAACACTTCTGTGGGGTTGAAGGCGATTGCCCTAACCACGCTGGAAGAATCACGGGAACTCGCCGCAGAACTAAATTCGTCGGCTTATACGGCAGCCTTGGAAGCCGCCCATCAAATGGCGAATGTGGGCGCCCCAGCGTCAGGGAATCGGCAAGGCTCACCAGCATCACATCGGGACGTGGATTATTCAGCCGCGCCTTCACTCGATGAGTGCCCTTCCGACGATTTGTTATTCGATGCACTGAGTGAGCTTTCGGTAGCCTTTGAAGCTTCCCCTCCAATTGCGAATTTGACCCCGGAAGTTGTCGAAAATAGGCAAGCTCCCGCAGAGGTAAATCTGGCCACTGTGCAGCCGGAAATCGACGAGTGTCCTTCGGACGATCTTTTGTTTGATGCGCTCAGCAATATGAATTTCCAGGCTGAGCCACCGATACCGCCTCCGCCTGCTGCAGCACGTCACGCTCAACCGTTGGTCAAGGGCCCATTCCCCACCATTTCCGTTCGACAACACGGCACACTGGATCAGTTCCAACAGAATGCCGTGCGCGGTTCACTGCGACATTTACTGTCCAAGATTCCCATCCTGTTTTCACCCCGAATCACTCCCGTGCGCTTAAAGGTGATTTCACGACGAAAAAGGGGCGGGTTAGCTAGCTTTCCTATCTCACCAAAGGCGTTGCGTGAAGCGCATCATTTCGGAAGAACGGCTGGCGTTCCGGTCACCTGGTCGGCACGGACTCAACTGCCATTGCCACTACTCAGTCTGTTGGTCGATAGTGTACTGGTTGCTCCGCCTCCACCGCTGGCAACTCGCGCGGACCTCTGTTTTGTAAATCGGGCGAGGACCAGCATCGCGACTCCGCAGTTGCAGCAGGCGGATTTGCTGGCTTGGCCCGAGCTTGCCGCAGCGGTTCAGTCGACAGGGTTGGCGATGGATGGCGAATTGCGCAGCCCACCTCCGCCAATTGCAGCGCCGGTGCGGAGCATCTTTGCCATTGCGGCAAGAAGCATGGTGGTTCAGTTAGACGTCCCGGTTCAAAGTGATCGGGCGGCGATGGAAGCAAAGCTTCTGCCATGGAATCAGCAAACAGAATTGCTGACGAACTTGCCGGTTGGTGCGTCAGGGTCTGTTGGATTTGCGATTGCACCAAGGTCAGCGGCATCGGCATTCATCTCTGATGTTGCGGGGGAGATCCCGTTTGTACCGCAGTCGGCAATCCCTTCACCACGGATCGCGCTTGAAAGTGAATTGCGGGCTGCAGCGCCGGTGCAGAGCGTCTTTGTCATTGGGGCAAGAAGTATTCTGGTTCCGATTGAAGTGCCAGCTCCCATCGATTGGGCAGCTCTTGAATCGAAGGTGTTGCCTTGTGATCAGCCAGCGCAATTGTTCACGGAATTGCCTGTTGGCGGGTCAGGTTCTGTTGTATTTGCAATTGCAGGCAGGTCGACCGTTTGTTTAAAGGTTGCCGAGGAAATTGAGTTTGTTCCTCGGTTGGCAGTGCCTTCCCTACGTTTCGTAATTGATAGTGAACTCCGCCCCCCGCCGCCGCCGTTTGCCAAGCCAGTGCTGAGCAATTTTGTCATTGCGGCAAGAAGTATTTCTGTTCCACTGAAAGCACCGGTTCCCAGCGGTTGGGCAGCGCTGCAACCAGTGCTGGTGTCCTGTGATCAACCAGCGGAATTGCTGACAGACTTGCCCGTTGCTGGGTCAGGTTCTGTTGTATTTGCGATTGCAGGCAGGTCGGCAATTTTTTCCAATGTGGTCGAGGACATTCAGTTTGTTCCTCAGTTGGCAGTGCCTTCCCTACGCTTCGTAATTGATAGCGAACTACGTCCTCCGCCGCCACCGTTTGCCAAGCCTGTGCAGAGCAATTTTGTAATTGCGGCAAGAAGCAGTTTGGTTCAGCTTGACGCCCTGGTCCCCAGTGATTGGGCTGCACTGCAACAAGCGCTGCTGCCGTGTGATCAGCCAGCGGAATTACTGACTGACTTGCCCGTTGCTGGGTCCGGTTCTGTTGTATTTGCGATTGCTGGCAGGTCGGCAATTTTTTCCAATGTGGTCGAGGACATTCAGTTTGTTCCTCAGTTGGCATTGCCTTCCCTACGCTTCGTAATTGATAGCGAACTACATCCCCCGCCGCCACCATTTGCAAAGCCCGTGCAAGGCAATTTTGTCATTGCGGCAAGAGATATTTCGGTTCAGTTGCAGAGCGATTTGGCAATTTGGACACCGATTCCGCAACGATTGGCACGGTTACAATTCGCCATTGAAAGCGATCTGGTTATTCCGCCGCCACCCATTGCTGGACGGGTTTATTTTGTCCCAACTCCTTCCGCCAGCGTTCCAATGCGGATCAACAATTTCGGCGCGGAGAGTCTTTCTGTTGCAGTCGTAGTGGCATTGCCGCAAAGAGAAATTTCTGGACTTCCCCAGAACCTGGCAACTGCGCAACTGCAGGAGAAACTAGACGTCGCGATTGCCCCACGAATGGGCAAAACGTTGCCAAAACAAGGTCTTTTAGCAGAATTTGTTGACTTCGAGCTCTCTGCAAGTCTGCTTTCGGAAACGACGACTTCAGTTGTTTTACCCAGTCCGGTACTGGCAGAATCCACAGCGCAAAAACCGGTTTATCCGAACTTGGAATCAAAAGCAATCCATCTTGAATTGTCGAGCCTGGTGGAACACCTTCGTTCCCTTGATTCGGAGTCCATGTCCCTGGTTGTCCCTGACTCCGACTTGTCGACGGTTCAAAGTTCCAAGTGGCAAGAACAGGCTTTTGCCTTTGGATTGCAAAAAATCGACTTACCGCAGCGAACGGAATCTTTCGTATGCGCGGCAGCAGCCTCCGCCAGTGCAACACTTTGGGGCGATCCTGTTTCGCGAATTCCTAATTCAGGAACTTCGACGGAGCTTGCATTTGGCAGTAATTGGCAAATTTCGGCGGCGATGAAGGCACTGGAACCAACGCCGCGTCACGATGTCGCAAGTTTTCGGGATGGCTATGGTCAGCCGGTTCCTTTCTATGACCGGGCGACTCGAAGCAACAAAAAGTCTGGGGCAAACATTTTTCTGGCGAGGATCCCCACACCAGCCATTGCCCCTGAGCTGGAATGGCCGGAAATTGCTGATTCTTTGACAGATACAAGCATCCCGCCATTTGCTAATTTGGTTGCTTTGCCGACCTTGAAACTGGCGCGGACTTCCCGTTTCCGCCTGGATAATTCGCTGGGTCCATTGCAGGTGTTGATCACACCGATAAAGTTGAATTCCGGTCTTTCGGTAGCTCCGTTTGTGCGTCCAGACAAGCCAGCCGAGGAGGTTTTGCGTCAAAAGTTGGATGCGAAACCGGCTTCCAGTGGGTTTTCGCTTTTCTGGCTGAAGGCGCCGGCCGATCTGAAATGGATCACGTTGAGCCTGCCGGTTATCTTGGGAGTCTGGCTGTTTACTTCGGCGCGTAGCCATCCCAAGCCAGAAATCTCCAATACCCCGCATACGGAAATTGCAGGAGTTTCAGAGCCGGGGGATGTCCTTCCAGAGAAAACTGCCGATAAGGTGATTGGGAGTGATCAAAAGATTGCAACGACCCCAGCCAATGAAGTTGAGGAAATTATTGCAACAGGCAAGCGGGTGCCGGTGGCGAGCGGCGATAGCTGGGATAAATTCAAACAGCGCGTGGCATACCGGTCGGCAGTGGCTTATGAAGATGATTTCCATTCGGGACTTTCCCAATGGGCGGGTCGTGGTGGTTGGGCGAGCACTTGGGGATACGACAAGACGGGGCTGGTGCGGATAGGGCAGTTGGCGGTGTATTCGCCGTCCATGAGCATGACAGATTACCGCTATGAGGTTACTGTCAGTCTTGATCGTCACTCGTTTGGGTGGATATACCGGGCCATGGATTTGAACAACTACTATGCGGCACGTTTAGTGATGACGCGGCCGGGGCCGGTTCCTACCGTTTCTTTGGAGCGCTATGCGGTGATTGGGGGCAAGCATATGAAATCGCAATTTATTCCGATTCCGTTGTCGCAGCAGGTGGATTCCATCTTCACGGTTTCAATGGATGTTGCAGGCAATTCGTTTACGACTTCAGTACAGGGTCAAATCGTTGATTCCTTCAGCGATGACAGGTTTGGTTATGGTGGTGTTGGTTTGTTTTCAGGACGAGGGGAGGAATCGCGGGTATTCCGTATTTCTCTAACTCACAATAACGATACATTTGGGCGGCTGTGCGCAATGATCGCACCTTACGAGAGTGTCACTTCCGGGAGTTCAAAAAAATGAGTCTAAAACAAAGATTTACTAAGACAGTTACGGGCAAAGATAGTTCCTCAGATTCCGAATCGCAGTCTGTCTTAGCACGCGCGGTGGCTTTGCATCTGGATGGAAAACCCAAAGAAGCATTGAAGGAACTGGATTCGGCGGTCCAAATTGCGCCTAATCATCCAGAGATTCTGGCGGCCAGAGGCCATGTTTTATGTGAATTGGAAAACTGGTCAGACGCTGCTACCAACTATTCAAAACTGGTAGATTTGGCACCTCGTAACAACGCGGCTGCTTTCAATCTGGCCGTTTGCCTGGAAAAGACAGGGCAATGGGAACAAGGAAGCACACGTTTTGAGGCGGTTCTGGCAAATGAACCAAAACGCGTGGAGGCTCAGTTGGGCCAAGCTGTGTGCCTGCTCCATTTGGGGAAAGCGGAATTGGCTTTGCCTGTGCTTGAAAAATATTTGACAGCCCGGCCCGATGACGAAACCGCAAAATTCTCCAAGGCAGTATCGTTTCAAATGCTGTGGCGCTTTGATGAAGCTGTGCCGGTTTTTGAAACCTACTTACAAAAGCACCCACACTCGGAAGACGCGCTGACCAACCTGGTGGCCATCGCTGTGGCGCGCAAGGATGATTCGTCCCTGAAGAAGTATTCGGAACGGTTGCTGAATTTGAATTCCAATTCTGAGGCGGCGCTGGAAGGAATGGCTACCTGCGCATTTCTGCAGGGCGATTTTGAGGCTGCTGTACGGCATTGTGAAAATTTGGTAAAGGTTACGCCAGACCATTTTGAGCGAAATTTCAATTTGGGCGTGGCTTTGCAGAAAGTTAAAAAGCACCCGGAATCGGTGAAGGCGTTGGAACAAGCCATCCGCATTCGTCCTGACGCAAAGCAGGCTTTTTTGAATCTGGGAATTGCCCGGCAGGAATGCAAAGACTTCCGCGGAGCCAAAGAGGCTTACGAAAGGGCACTGCAAATTACCCCTGATTCCTTGGATCTGCTGTTTAATTTGGGCACCGTTTTGGAAGAGTTGGGCAACAAGCAAGAAGCCGAAAAACTGTATCAGCAAATTACATCAAAAGATGGAGATTCTGAGCAGGCTTGGTTCCGGCTGGGATACTTGTTGTTGGAACGTGAAGACTGGGCGGGGGCAATGGAAGCCTTTGAAGCCTGTTTGCGCAAGCGCCCTGACTGGCAGGATGCCATTGCCAACCTGGGTCTGGCGCAGTGGAAATCACGGAATTTTGAAGGGGCAAAAGAGACCTATCAGAAGCTGCTATCGATGGTTCCAGATTCGTTGGATGCGTTCCGCGGGCTGGCGGCAATCGCCGTGGAATTGAAGAATGACGAAGAGGCTTTGGAGTTTCAGGCTCGTCTAATTGACATGGGGGAACGGGGTGCGGAATTGTTCTACAATACCGGGCTACTGTTGCATCGGCAAGGACATTTTGAGGACGCTGCCCGGCTTTATCAGGAAGCGATCAATGAGCGACCGGAGTTCGCTGAGGCGTTCCTGAATTTGGGACACGCGTTGATGAGTCAGGGAAATGAGGGTGAAGCGAAGAGTTGCTGGAAGCTGGCTTTGGAAGCGAAGCCGGAATTGGCTAGTGGGTACTTTTAGGTTTGATTCCGAAGGACGAACTGGAGTTTGCGTGATGGTCGCAAAAAGGGGACACGCTGGGCTGGCCACTCGCTGAGGGCTTTTGTGCGGTCTTGGGGTGGATTTCGGTTGCTTGGGCCAGACCAGCATGCCCCCGTTTTGCTTGGTATTGTTGCGTTTTGCTGGGCAGGCAGGCGGAATCGCCTGCCCCACTTTCAAGTTCGTCTGTATTTGGAAAGTTAATTTGAGACCTGGGCAGGACAAGCCAGGAGGCATGTCCCACTAAGACGTTTTAGGAGCGGCAGACTGCTAATAGGCGTTCTTCCATGGCGCTCAAGTCTGAATCTACGATTTT
>JANMWO010000426.1:0-6448 GCA_031394025.1 Acidobacteriota bacterium | reverse complement strand
ACCAAAACTTCCCCGACTCACCATATACTCAAGTCCGCCAGCAACAGGCTCTAAAATTCTTATCAGTTCATCGGCGATCTGTAATATGGCACCTGCAGTAAGAACACTCGTCAGAGCCAGTTTGATTCTATTTCCACTAATGGTTAGCTCTTCTGCCAGATGTAACTCAGAACCGTTACCAAGTTCATCCCAATAGTAAGTGGTCAGCGTACCCGATTGAATGGAATGCGTATTGGTGAATGACGTAAAAGCGATTGCACTCAAATAAACTTGACCTGTGCCACTCGTCGTCAACCCGAAGTCAGGTTCCGGGGGTGCCCCAATATCAATCGCAGAACCAGCCGAACCACCCAACTGCCAACGAGTAAGTGGAGACAGTTCGTAGGCACTTTCCCTCGCAAAAACATTCGCCGACCTTCCTGATATGTGGATAGTTGCACCCTGTCGGTTGGGGACCTCAAACGTTGCCGGACTTGTCGAAGCGTTCGTGCCAAGCGACCAACTCGGCTCCACTACAACGAAAACGCTGGTTGCATCGGGCGGAACATTCCAAGGTGCACCTACTGAGATAGTTGTCGGCGTATTTCCAATGATCTTCCGCTCTTGTCCCAAACCCTTACCGGACATGATTTTCGCAGTCTTACCCAAAAACGAATTAGCAATCCAAAACAAAGTATCATTTCCAATTACCTGCGCTCCAAACAAGTTTGCAGAGTGTTCTGGTTCCAATTCTAGCCGCCAGTAGAAAACAGCAGAAGCAAAATTTTCGTCTGGTGGACCTGTTAATAGCGAAGTTACTCCAATGTCTGTGAATGATGCGTTTGGTGTCAAAGCTGACGCGATCCGCAATAAAGTGTGCGGAGTATTTCCCCGGTACACATGGAAGGATTGTGTCTTTGAATTTAGACTGATCCCATGTAGCGTTACCTTATTGGTGTTTGTTCCAACAGGGATCTCAGCACGGACAATAAACGACAGGCCAGACTCGCTTCCATCGCTGTCAACAGCAGTCAGAGCGTAGTATAGAATCTGATTTCCACTAATGCCACCGTTGACACTATCAATAGCAGATGACAATGCGAGGATAGGAATACCTGCCGCAGAGGCGCTAACCCGGCGTGGTTCTGTAAAAGAAACAAGTAAGTTGATCGCGCCGGTTCCATCCGCCAACACAGAGGCTTGCTCGGATATTCCAAAATCACTGCTTCCGTCACCATGAAGTATGGTCCCAATCAATGGTCGAGGAATTCCAACTTCGAAAGCCGGCTGCCTGCCATTGGATCCAGTCCCATTGCCTGACGCTTCAACATACCAGCCATCATTGTGTATCCTCGCTGAAATACGAACAGTCCGGTAGTTTAGCCCAGGTGCAATGCTTACAATTCTAAATGGTGATCTATCGAGTCCTTCTCGAAGATACGTGATTGTAATTATGTCCCCAGGACGAAGGTAAAATCCCTTCACGGAAGTTTCAAAATCAACAAATTTGTTTCCGCGGACGGATTGCCGCAATTGCAGCGTAGCTATCCGGGCAGCTTGCTCGAAGTTTGGCAATCCCAATGCCGGAAGGCTAGCACTGGTTTCCTGTCCCGATTGTTGCGCATCATCAATGTCAACTAAAGAGAGGCTGTCTTGTTGGTATTCGTTGAAGGCGTCTTGAAATTCAACGCTGAAGCGGTTGGGCGTATCAGCTGTACTGCGGCACCTCAAGCTGATGCTGGGCTCACCAGATTCTTTACTTAGAATCCCTGAAAAGCCATTGGTTCCATCCCCAAATTCGTAAGCAGGCCACCCACCGTTGAGCAACTCAATTGAGTTACTTCCTTCCGGCTTTATAAGCTGTTGTTCAGCCAAGGTTGTCTCAGGCCGCAGGGTAAGTTTTCCATCTGGTGCGAATGACAAAAACAATCCCGCCGATGTTCGTATGCCGCGCACTATCTCAGCAGCACTTCTTCGCTTTCGCAAAACCAAGTTGCATTGCCGCCAAGGGATCACCGCGTCGTTGCCATTCAGATCTTTAGTCGTTGTCGATCGGTCACACCACGCAGCCGCGCGGGTGAAGGACGATATATCGAGCTCATCCAGCTCCCATCCAGTTCGACGAAGAACATCCAAAAGTATCCACGCCGGGTTGTTGTTGAAGTCGGTAGCAACATATGCGCCGTCTTCTTGAAACCGATCCAGCTTCATGCCTTGCATCAAAACCTTGACGTTAGGAAGTGAATGTCCATCGGCGATTCTATTGGGTACTACAACCGAAAGATACACCATACTTCCATAGGGATCTCCCAGTGTTTTTCCAGATGAATCAGCAAAGTCTGTATTGAAATTGCCTGTTCGATTTCCAAGACTCACGATGTTAAACCAACCCGTGGCAGTCATGTTTGTGCCCGCTCTTCCGGCCGGAATGTCGACGCCATTCACCAGAAGCTTCAACACCCCCTGCATTTCTCCCATACCAACCAACACTTCCATTCGAGTGAGGTTTCCATCGTTTCTTGCGAGGACCACAGGAGGCAAAAACCAAGCCGTTCCGTATACAATAGGCACGAAATCGTTGAACTTCGCTTCGTTCTCAAGGACCGCGCTGAGTGCCGCCTGTTTATCCCCATAACCTCTCACCAGAACACTGGATGGTACAAATTCCACACCGCCGAATCGACGAGTAACCTGGTTTGCCTGATCCTTTGAAAACATTCCTCGTTGTTCGCAGGAAGCACGTGTGTAGTCGCAGCTAATATAGGGCGCCGCTGAAGTTAGTGTGCCAACCCCGCCGGTCTCTCCGGCTGAATAACCACATCGGAAAAATGTTGAAAACTCACCTTTTGATCCGCCATCAATGGCTTCCCTTCGTTGACTTTGAGTGGTTGGGAATGTCCAAGGGCAACGCTTTTGAATGCGGACATTTGGTAGTAAGGTCCGCTGCAAGCTGAGTCGGTTATTGAAGGAAATTCGAATTTGCGATTCTGTAATAGATTCGGGCGAATTCGCGATACCTCGAAACAAAGTAACCACCGGGGACGCCGCAATTTGATTGATCAAATTGTAAAAAGCAAACCGCACAGTCAGACGCGCGCCTTTGGTGCCTCGCAAGGATTCCAATTGTGAAAAGTAGGAGTCTGCATTGGCCAAAGTAACACTGAGTCTTGCTGAAGCATCAATCGAATCCTCCGATAACGATCGCAGATCAAAGGCATTGTGCGCCAGCACAGCCGCCCGATAAACAATACCTTCCACCGTGATTTGATGTGTGCTCCACGCCTCAGAATGGCCATCACGGAATTGGCAATCAAACAGCAATACCGGGGTTTCATGGATCTGCGATTCTTTTTGTTCAGTTATAGATTGCATGGACTCGTTATCCTGTTGTTGTTAAATGAACCTTCATTGAGTTGGAGTTGGGCCCTGTTGTGGTGAATGCAAGCCGGTCATCTGCAAATCGCACGTTGCCGTAAACGGCGCTCTCTGCTTCCGTTTTCAAATATTCGCCAGGCGCAATTTGAGCCATGGCGTTCAGGCCGAATACCTCAATGCTGCTGTTGGCAGGCAATTCAATTCCAAATTGAATCGTCTCTGAACTACTCTGAAGAGTTGCCGATATCCAATAGGCACTCCATGAAGTGCCAATCACTGCAAGAGTGTTTACACTGGTGGCCCCGTCACTCAGTTGAACTTTGGTAACCGTCGCCTCTGCTGCTCGTGCTTGCATACTGAAGCAGTAAGTAAAAGATGCTGGTGCAGAGACTGTTTGTTTCACTAACTGCACCAGCGAACTTGAGTTAGTCACACGGCACGCTCTGCCGCTGCCTTGAGGTGCCGAAATTCCCTCAGTAATGGCTAACCCCGCATCTTTCGTCCAAACTGATTTCGTTAGCTTTTCCGACCACTTGAGTAGGTTGCCAGTGGGATCTAGAAATGCAAAGGATCTCAGCCGTCCCTCCGTGGTAGTGTGAAAATCAGTGAGCAGAGTTTTTTCCGAATCGGACAATTCGGAATAGGAAAGATCCCATTGCCTTGTTAACGGCTTCGTTCCAAGTTGAACAATGCGGGTACCGTCTAGCAAACCGTTTTCCACTACCCTTCTTCGAAAACTTTTGATGAGAGGGAACTGTGCAATATTCCCGCTGGAAAGTTGAGGATAAAACAACATGTTTAGCTCCGATTCTGTCGCACGATTAGGTGCGTCGACCCTGTTTGCGGACCTACATATTCGAAAACTACTTCGGGGTTTTGCAGTGTGCATCCCGAGTGGACCATTCCATTCCAGGGATCCTCGAAATCAAAGGAACTGAACGATCCATTCTGTACTATAAAAAAGTTTTCAAGAGTAGACATTTCCAAATCATCCAGTAGACTCAAGTCCACAGACCAGCTAAGCAGTGAACTCGAAAAATCACGAAAGCGCTGCTCTTGCCCATCCATAAAACTTGCGATGCCCGTTGAAAAAGTAGTCATTCGCGTACTTGGATACTGAGTGATTGCTTGAGTCTTCAATTTTGGAAATGTGCTCATTGGATGATTCCTACACTAGATATCTTGAATAACATCGTTTAGTGAACTGGAATGAAGCATTGCATCGCGAACTGCCCGCGCAATGTCATCACTTCTATCCATGAATGACCGGGAATCCAAGGCTTGCACTTGCACCGTAATGTGCGTCCCGGCATTCACCGGTCTAACATTCCCGTTTTCGTTTCTATCAATCAACGTAACATTGCCTGAGTTGGTCAAACCAGCCTCAGCACTCACTGAAGAAGGAAGCGCGAATTTCACAATAGGGTTTTGTTGTGACGTGTCAGATGACCCTGAAAGGGCACTAAAAAGGCCAGAAACCAGAGGGAATATGCCACCACTCAGTACGGATGCCAAGCCCTTGAAAACATCAAGATTGGAACTGTTCGCACTGCTCTTTCCTGAACTTGCTTCCACGGCGTTCGTATTGTTGCGAAGCGTTTCACTCTGCTCTTTTCCAGTAGCTGCAACTTGAACCAATTGTGCCAACAAGTTGTCCCATGATTGTCCATTTGAGGCACTTCTACTATCGCTGGCTATGCTCGAAGTTACATTAGTAAGAGCTTTCGCAAGCGTTCCGATTGAAGAAATGGTCGCAGCGTCACTGTCCCTGTCAGCAAGTGACTTACTCACAGAAGTTAAATTACTCACAAGTTCTGCCAAGTCATTTGGCTGTGTCATTGATTTCCTCTCTCCATTCGTTTTCTAAAAGTGCAATTGCCTCAGCCGTTCTAGCCGGATAATCCAAAAGATTTGGTTTTGCTGCTATCTGCCAAAGTTGGAATTGCTCCAGCCAGTCGCTACTAGCAGCGTTGATGAAGCTTACCGGACATTCAAAAGTTCCAATGTTCCGACGCGCCCAAATGACTGTCTTTTCATTCTTGGCTTGCAGTTCTACAAAGCCGCATTGCCGTCTTTGTTCCAATCCGTCTTTTCTGCATTTGTCGCAATTCCAACCGGACTGGTTCGCAAACTGGAAATGAAACGCGACGATTAGTTTTTTCTTTCTGCTTCACTCAAAAACACTTCAGCCTTGATTGCCGCAATGATCTCCTTACACAACAGTTCAGGACCACTAGATACAAGAAGGTTTCTATCAGCGGTCAGACCATCAATCTGCAATCCCTCAATCGCGACCAGTCCCCACTCCAGGTAGAGCTCTTCTATTTCCGAAACCAGCAAACTGGTATTCATGGAATCCTCTAAGGAATCTCCCGCAATATGAAAGGTCAAACGTTTCGCTCTATCCCTTACCTGACGGATCATTTCCAATCGTCTGCCAAGAGTCATGCGGCGGATCGTAAACTGCACCCCGGGGCAAATCTGCGATTCAAGTTTGGTTGTGCTTGTGTAAGTCATAGTCTTATGCAAACGCGATAAAGAGTTCGTCATCCACAGTGCCCTGAGCGCGGTTTGCGGAGAACTGCCATTCAACCCGAGTGTCTTTGTCGTTGAATTCAGGAATTTCCAGAAGAACGCTTTTCATGTAGATTCCGAATAATTGCCCTGATTGCTGCCCTAATTGAAAGAACGCGCTGATCGGCGACCGTTGCTTGGCCGCCTGATAAAGGGCGGTGGTTTGCTCATCGTCCTGTTGGAATAGATTGAACTTCAGCGTAATAGTTCGTTGTCCAGCCGTGATGCAGCAGGGCCCCGTTGACCCAAATTCTCTGCTTCTCAAGTCAAGATTGTTCTCAATAGTTATCTCGGCATCAGTCAGAGTAAGGAACTGGGTTGCCGTTGTGCCCATCCATGCCTGACCAAGGTGACCCGGTATAACTGAAAAGTCAAAGGCTGCTAATTCCGGCTCTTGATAGAACGCTGCCAGTCCACCCTGACCATTGGCAAACGTCGTCGAATCCAGTACATCCTTTGCCTCACCGGTAAAAACAAAAGAGTGAAAATCACCATTCACTTTGATCTGAAGCTTGCTGAT
>JANMWO010000432.1:0-3406 GCA_031394025.1 Acidobacteriota bacterium | reverse complement strand
TTACGTACAATTTGGGAAAGCGTCTGGCTTTGAGTCTCTAGTCCATCTGAACCATGCGGCTATCGGCTATAAATAGATACAGTGCAGTGTTGTGCGTAAGGGAGGTCTCGTCGGCTGATGTCTGGTAAGACTACACGCGCTTCGGTATGGGCAATTGGTGTGCTGTGCCTCATAGTGCTGGCCGTTGGCACTCATTGGATTCAATCGCGTCGCGCGCCCACGATTCCCACTATTGCCTTTATTCCTCAAACCGCAGGAGCAATGCTTTGGGAGGTGGAGCATTTGGGCGCAACCGTAGCCGCGGATAAACTGAAGTGCCACCTTTATTGGAACGCACCTACATCGGAAACCGATGTGGCGGGGCAGATTTCTTTGATTGACAAGGTTGCCCGAGGCACCTACCAGGGCCTTGTCCTGGCTCCAAACCACCCTCTTTCCATCCTTACGCCTCTGCGCCGCGCCCTGGCTTCAGGCCTTCCCGTGGTGATCGTTTCGGCCCCACTCGACCTTCCCGCTAACGACAAGCTCGGTTACATTGTGAACGATGACGAAAAAATGGGTGAACTTGCGGCTGCCGAAGTTGCAAGAATCATAGGCGGAAAAGGCTCCATCGCACTGGTTGGGTTTGCGCGCTATGCGCCGGGGGTGAAGTCCAGGGTTCGCGGGGCCGAGCGTTTGCTGGTCAACCGATTTCCCAAAATCCACATTGTGCGCCGGTCCGCCGGAGCGTATAGTGCTTCGCGCTCGGAAGAGGTTACCAATAGTACAGTGGATGCACATCCAGAATTGAAAGCAATTTTGAGTTTTACGGCTACTTCCACGCGAGGAGTCTATACGGTTCTTAAAAGCCGGTCGCTTCAACAAGCGATTCAACTAGTGGGCTGTGAGCAGGATTCCGATTTGATGGATTATCTCAGCAAGGGAGAGATTGCGGCCATTGTGGCGGAAAATACGTATCGCATGGGCTATCAAGCAGTTGAACTCATCGCGGCCTCAATGGCAGGAAAGCCATTGCCGACACTATCTGTAGTTCCTCCAATGTTGCTCACCAAAGGGAATATTAACTCGGCGGAAGCGAGTTTGTTTACAGGCGTTCCAAAGTGACGCACTTATGAAGCAGAATTCCAGGCGCAAGTTGATTCTTTCTACAACCGTGTTGTCCATCCTGGCGACGGGAATCCTGGGCGCGAGACAGTTGTACATAAGCCGTCCCGACTATGGCCTCCCTTACTATGCACGGTTCACACAGGCGGAGGACCGTTGGACAGCACTCGGCGGTACTTGGGAAGTTGCCGAAGGCTCCATGCGCAATGATTCCAATGATCGAGGTGCAAAGCTATTAACTGGTCTGCCGAACTGGAAGGACTATGTTTTAGAAGGAGATTTCCAACTTCTTGGCGAGGGTAGCGCAGGGGTATTGGCACGTGTGACTGAGGCCGAAGTTGGCGAGAATTCTTTTAAAGGCTATTACGTCGGTATCCGAACGATTGACAACAGTCTGGACCTAGGGGCTTTCGACTTCGCCTATCACGAAGCAGCTAAAGTAACTTTGCCTGAACCAGTTCGTCTGTTTCGTTGGTACCACGTCAAACTAAAAGTTGAGGGTTGCCGAATCACGGCATCGGCATGGGCCGAGGGAATGCGTGAAGTCAAAACCGCACCCTGGAACGACCCCGATTGCTTTCGATCTGGCAGCATTGGCTTAAGGTCTAACGGCACTGGTGGAGTTTGGCGGAATGTGACGGTGACACCTATCAAAGTGGCCGAGGATGCTGAGAACCGCCCGGTTCAAAACCTGACTTCATCCGATGGGGCTGCACGCCAACGCGTCGTGCTGCAAACACGAATAAACCGCAGTGGAACGAAACCGGTTGGTGAAGGCGGCCTATCCGTTCTGACGACGCAGACTGTGCTTTCCTTGCAGTTTCTGTCTCCGTTTGGGGCACCAATGGCGTCGGTTCGCGGATCAGTGGTTCTTACAAAACCGGCCATCTACGTTCAGGACTCGACCGGTGGCGTCGAGATTCAATCTGACACTTCCACGCCGCTGAAGATTGGCGATGAGGTGGAGATCACCGGAGAAGTTAATCTAAATAACTCCAGTCCCGTAATCCGCAAAGCGCGGTTTCGCCTTCTGAGAGAAGCCATACCCGTACCTCCTGTGGTTGCCACAGCAAACCAAATCGCCGATGGAAACTTAGATGGAAGATTCGTTCAGGTGGAAGGTTATCTCAGAACGATCTCCGCAGGCACAGACGACACCATCACTTTGGAGCTCGATGCCGGGACACAATCGTTTCACGCTATCCTTCCCCCGGGACGCAGTGGCTCGCACTTGCGGGGTGTGGCGCTTGAAAGTCGGCTGCGTCTTAGAGGAATTTCCGTAGTGGACCCCCGGTTCAAGAACGCAACCGATCCGTTCGTAATCCTTATACGATCTGCCGAAGACTTTGAGGTTGTTGCCGGACCCCCCTGGTGGCGACCGTCTACCCTGATCCTCGCGAGTCTGGTGGCTCTTGGTCTGATCTTCGCGTTCAACTATCTGTACCTTTTGGCGAAACATTGGCGATTGCGTGCAGTTGCGGACGAGCGCGAACGCTTGGCACATGAGATTCACGATACGCTGGCCCAGAGCTTCGCCGGAATCGGCTTTCAACTTCAGGCGATCCGCAATAGCGTGCCAGGTGGCGCAGGAGCCCTCGAAGATCAAGTTGACCTGGCCATGTTGATGGCGCGCTCCAGCCACCAGGAGGCGCGCCGTCACATCGCCAGTCTGCGACCGGAATCGCTGGGGCACATTGGGCTGTTACCAGCACTCCGTGAGTGCGCCGAAGGAATGGTGAAGAACGGTAGCGTAACAGTGGAGACCTATGGCGAGGATAGCGGTCGCAGCGTTCCACCACGCATCAAAGACACGCTTTACCGCATTGGGCAGGAGGCAATTGCAAATTCCATTCGACACGCCCAGCCCGGCATCATCCGAATCCGTCTTCAGCGAACGCATGCATCCATCTGCCTGTCCGTTGAAGATGATGGGGAAGGCTTTATAGCGGACAACAACCGCGCAGGATTCGGATTACTGGGAATGCGCAAAAGGGCGGAAAGTATTTCCGGCACTTTGACGGTCAAAAGCACACCGCGCGCGGGAACGCTGGTTGAAGTAAATGCAACTGTCGGATCGCGATTTCTGTACTGGCCATGGCGCCGCGCACGGCTTTTCCCAAGGGATATATGACGAGCACCAAGAGCATTCGTATCATGATCATTGACGACCACCCCGTGGTGCGCGTCGGGCTGGCCAGTATGCTGAGTACCCAGCCGGACATACAAGTGGTGGGCAGTGCCTCCAGCGGCCTGGAAGCTCTTACCCTGCTTGATACCATTACGCCGGACGTAGTTCTGATGG
>JANMWO010000429.1:0-21540 GCA_031394025.1 Acidobacteriota bacterium | reverse complement strand
GGGCGGGCGAGGCTTGAATTTCTTGATCTTTTTCTTTACTTCATAATTCCAGGAAACGTCGGTTACCAGATCCTTAATCAGTGGGAAAGCGTGCATCGGCTCCACCGTTACAGGCTCTTCCATGGGCAGCTCGTTCAGCCGCGTCATGCACATCAAGCGTGGATTGCCATTGATTTCTGCTGAGCACGAACCGCACTTGCCCGCCTTGCAATTCCAGCGGACCGCCATATCGCCAGCCTGTTCAGCCTGGATCTTATGAACCGCATCCAGCACCACCATGCCTTCAGAAACTTCGGTCTTGTAATCCTGAAATGCGCCGCCTTCGCCGTTGCTCCGCCAGATTCGAAACGTAGCTTGCGACATTACTTCATCTCCTCAACAATCTGCTTCAATTCGACCGGCAACTCAGGAACAGGGCGCTTTTCAACTGCCATGCCGCTATCTGTTTTCTTAATCACCAAGTTGTACTTGCCCCACTCCGGATCCTTGCTCTGAAAGTCTTCCCGGAACTGCGCTCCACGACTTTCCTGACGCAGTATCGCCGCCCGTGTAATCGCTTCAGACACGGTCAACAGGTGCCGTAAATCCATCGCAGTATGCCAGCCGTTGTTGTATTGACGATTGCCATCAATGCCAACATTCGCTTCTCTAACGTGCAGTTTTTCGATCACTTCCAATGCCTGCTTCATTTCACTTTCCATGCGCACAATGCCCACCAGTTCCTGCATTTTTTCCTGCAAATCATACTGGATCTGATAAGGTCGTTCGCCCTTGGCCCCACGATTGAAGGCCTCCATGGATCGCGTAGCCGCCGCGTCAATTTGCGCCGCATCAATCGATTCCGCAGTGTGGGCTCGCGCGAACTCAGCCGCATATTGCCCAGCCCGCTTGCCGAACACCAACAAATCAGAAAGTGAATTTCCGCCCAACCGATTCGCGCCATGCAAGCCCGCAGCGCACTCCCCAGCCGCAAACAAACCAGGCAGAGTGGACATCTGCGTATCGCCATCCACTCGAACGCCACCCATCATGTAATGCGTGGTTGGACCCACCTCCATCGGCACTTTCGTAATGTCGATATCGGCCAGTTGCTTGAACTGGTGATACATACTGGGAAGCTTTTTCTTGATGTGTTCTTCCGCCGTTGGAATGTGTTGCTTGATCCAGGCAATGTCCAGAAACACGCCGCCATGTGGACTTCCCCGCCCGGCCTTCACTTCGCGATTAATGCAACGCGCAACGTGATCGCGGGTCAGCAATTCCGGCGGACGCCGAGCATTCTTATCGCCCTGCGTGTAGCGCCAGCCTTCTTCTTCGCTATCGGCTGTCTGATTCTTATATAGGTCTGGAATATCGTCGAACATGAAGCGCCTGCCTTCACTATTGCGCAACACGCCGCCTTCCCCACGTACACCTTCTGTCACCAGAATTCCGGCCACGCTTGGCGGCCAAACCATGCCTGTTGGATGGAACTGCACAAACTCCATATCCATCAATTCAGCGCCTGCATGATAGGCCAACGAATGGCCGTCGCCAGTGTATTCCCAACTGTTGGAACTGATCTTAAAAGCACGTCCAATGCCGCCCGTGCAAAGCACCACAGCCTTGGCCTTCCACAGCATGAAGTGACCGCGCTCGCGATCGTAACCAAATGCCCCGGTAATGCGACCACCACTGGTTAGCAGCGTAAGAATGGTGCACTCCATGTGCACTTCCATGCCTTGATGAATGCCATGATCCTGCAACGTGCGAATCATTTCCAACCCAGTACGATCCCCCACGTGCGCCAGCCTCGGGTAGCGATGTCCGCCGAAATTGCGCTGTAGAATTTTTCCATCTTTGGTGCGATCAAACAACGCACCCCAGGATTCCAATTCCCTTACACGGTCTGGTGCTTCCCTGGCATGCAGTTCGGCCATGCGGCAATTGTTCAAGTATTGGCCGCCGCGCATGGTGTCTGAGAAATGGACCTTCCAGTTGTCCCTGTCATCCACATTGGCCATTGCCGCAGCCACGCCACCTTCCGCCATAACTGTGTGTGCTTTGCCCAACAGCGACTTGGTCACAACGCCCACCGTTACGCCACTGGCAGCCGCTTCAATGGCCGCTCGTAACCCAGCTCCACCAGCACCCACAATCAGAACATCGTACGTATATTCGCGATACTCGGGCATTTAAAAAATTCTCCAGTCAGACCAGATTCCCATGGAGCAAAGGCGGACATAGATATCCGAAAACGCCACGGAAAATAAACTGCACCACGCCCACTGCTTATGTTTCGCGTTCAGGCAACTGACGCAATCGTAAGCCTTGGCCCGTGTTGGATGTTGCGAAATTGAATCCAAATATCCGCCTACAATGTGCCGCAGCGAATGACATCCAAACGCGTAAGCAGACAGCAGACAGACATTCACCGCCAGGATCACAGTGCCCAAACCAATACCAAAATGCGCCACACCAGTTGCATCAGCGAACCACATAGCTTTGTAGACGTCATAGGCCAAAATGAATATGAACAAAATCGCAATGTACATCAGGTAGCGATGAACGTTCTGCAAAATCAGCGGGAACGAATTTTCACCACGATAGCTATCCCGCGGCTCACCGACAGAACATGCTGGCGGATCCTGCCAATGAGACTTATAGTACGCACCCCGATAGTAGTAGCAAGTGAACCGAAACAGCCCAGGAGCCCACAAAATCAAGAGTGCTGGAGAGAATGGAACCCAGGGTGGAATCCAACCGGGCTTGGGTCCAAAAATGGCATGGGGCGAATCGCCAAATATTTCAGGGGAATAAAACGGGGAAATGTACGGTCCAAAATGGTAATGATTTCCTTGAAACGCAGCCCATGTTGCGTAAATCACAAAGGCTGTAAAACCCAGGAAAACCAGACCAGATTCCAACCACCAATTATCGCGGCGGGACGTTGTCCCAAACTTGCCATTCTTCCATGTGACGTCGGCGCCTGCCATTCGTATCGGACCTCCAGAGACTAAAAGGTAACTCACTAAGATATCGCATTTTAGGCTCTGGCTTCTGACTTACCGTGCGGCTAGCAGGCGTTGCCCGGAACCTGGTGTGGCCGCAGTGTATGTAATTTCCTGTCCAGGCTTGACCGCCAAGGCACGCAATACAGCATCGGAAATGGCTGCGCTGCCATCATTGGGAATAAAATTCTTGGCTGCCGGATCGTACAGATAACTCGTCAGGCGACCGTTTTGGACCACTTGCGCAATCAAGTCGCATTCCATTACCGAACCGGCACCATTGAGTGACTTGGATATGAACGGCGCAGCCGCACGTCGAATCAGCAGGTCAATACGGGCACTCACGGCGGCTCCGTTCTCACTGCTCAGTGTCACTTGCTGGCCGGTAATTGGAGCCAGATCGGTATCGAACGCCAGCATGAACTGTTCCATATCGCGTCGCATGATATCGGGATCTTTCTGGGGGAAACCGGAATTGGAAGTTGGTCTGAAAACCGTCGCCGTAAAGAAGCGAAACATCGTATCGGTTGAACCATCGCCAGTAAAGCCGAACCCACGAATTTGATCGCCCATTTTACCGCTGTCCGCTGCATCGTAAAAACTCACCGCCGGAGTTCCGAACATGCCCACTTTCGCGTAAATGTTCCGTAAATGAGGTATTTTCACGATCTGAGGAAGATTCTCAAAACTTTGGTTGCCGCCAGTTCCATAGAAGCCTTGAGCTGCATCGAGCGAGTGGCACCCGTTGCAGGAAAAAGATGCCTTGCCAATCAACGCATCCACGATTGGTGAGTTGATGCCATCGGACGGACGGGAGCCAGAATAGAAATCTGCGGCACGCTTCTGCGACGCCGTGAGTGAATTATCCAGATTACGAACCGGGTTCGGTGGAGGCATAACCTGCAATTGAAAATCGGCGAAGGCTTGCATCTCAGCTTCCGATGGCATGTCAGGACTTCCAATCAGGCCTTGAAATGCAGGAGCGAAATTCTTAAATGAAATATTGGCGTCGGCAGCACTTGTACCCGCCGGACCTGTGGCACGATCTCCACGCCAGTGCATGGCACCGGAATTTCGCAAGCCGCGCAGGGTCTGCGTGGTAAAGGGTCCCTTCATCGGATGGAAGTCATCAGGATTCCCACTGCCATTAATCAGGCCCGTAATGCCGACCAGTTGTCTTATCAGACTGTTGCTAAAAAACGCACCAAAGTTAATAGGGATGGGGCTTTTCGATACAGCGCCATCGGGATTTCCCAAGTCCCACGCCAAATCATCCATGTCGCCAAATTGATGACAACTGGCGCAACTCGCCTCACCGTTTCCTGAAAAACGTGTGGCATCGTAAAGCATGGGCCGTCCCTTCACCACCGAAGCCGGTTCAGGATTGGGCAGCGTAATAGCTGAAATTTCCTGCCTGAAAGCCAGGTCAATCACCTTCAACGAATTATCGAAGCGGGTCATCACATACATCATTCCGCGCGCTTCATCCAGAGCAAGACCGCTGGGACCGCCGCCGCTCACCGCTATGTAATTCGCACTGGCAGCCACAGCATCAAACGTCCCATCTTCCAGCGCGCCAGTGCCGATCACGCCAATCTTGCTTGAACCAAAAGCGGCCAAGTAGAGCGTTTGCCCATCGCTGGTCACCGCCATATCCAGCGGAGTGGACAAGCTGTGATCCCGCGCACTCAGGTCGAAACCAGGCGCACCAGCAAGCTTGTTATAGTCCAGGTGGGAATTCAGGTGACGCGGCGTAACTGTGGAACCAGAGATCACCGTGATCCTGGTTTCCGCCAAGTGGCCCTGCACAGTATGTCCGGCAAACGTACCTGGACCTTCAAATCGAACGTTGTTGAACGCTTCCGTATTTGAAATGTAAAGATTCCCATTCACCGGATTGGTGGCCATGTTGAACAGCGTTGTGCCAGCGTGCGCGTAGGATGACGTCTCGGTGAGGGCATTGGCATCTATCGAAAACACATCGGTATCAGGAAGATTGAAGCGAACAGAATTATCCCAAATACGGTGCAGTTCATCTTCCCAATGGCCGCTGTTGTTATTGAATTTCACAATCAAGCCGGTCTCTGGCGCAGGCTCTCCCAGCGCATCCGTTGCGGGGCCAGGGTTGCCTCCAGGGCTGGTGGTTCCATCGGGAAGGGTGCAGGGTTTGTCGGCCACAAAGCCATCGCAGACCCTGCCGTCCACTACAGTCGTGGTCTGGTTGCCGGTCTTAAAGCCAGCCACGTAGACAGTATTCTTATCGGGACTCACCGCCAGAGCGCGGGGAGTGTCCGTGAAAAAACTCATAATCCGCAATGGCGTTCCACCCATGCTGTTGCCCGTGTTCGCAGGGTCAAAAATCCAGACATCGGCGCGAGGAATTCCCGGCGTGGTCAATTTTGGATCGCCAGCGCCGGGGACATTGGCCAAGGAAGGATCAGTGCGCTGCTGTCCGCGATGGGCAGTTGTGATGAATGCCTTGGCCGGGTCGCCCGCAAAAACAATATCGCGTGGTTCATCGCCGACTAACAACGTACGGGTCACATGGGGCGTGCCATCCAGGCCGACTATGCTCACACTATCGGAAAGGTGATTGACAACCCAGACCTCACTATTCGTCCGCGCCGCCACCGCCACAGGTTCCAAACCCACTGGGACGCGCCCTTTGAACACTGGCGTTCCCGAAGAAAGATCGAACATCTCCAGCGTGCCATTGGGAGTGTTCACAGCAAACAAGGTGTTTCCATCGGGCGACGTTGCAAGCGGGCGTACGTGTCCACTTTCAAAAGCAACAAAGGCCGGTCCGGCGGATGAGGCTGAAACCCCGTTGACCAAATGTCCCCTGTTGGCCCAAACCAAAACCGCCAGTGCAACTACAACTAAGAAAATGCGCATAGTAGGAAATTTCAGTTGAAAATACCATTATCGTGCGTTTCTGGCGGCTGTTCCAGTTGCCGAATGGACTCCACCACAACGTCCCCTACTATTTGAAAACTGCGCGATGAGAGTTTGTCCATCGTGTCAGCAGCCGTATGCCAATAGGAATTGGCTGGGCCATAATTGAAATCAATCAGATCCACAGCACTAATGCCCAAATTGAGAAACGGCATGTGGTCATCGTCAATGGGCAAGGTCTGATCCTGGAAAGCACTTCCGTATCCCTTGTCCGCCGCAACCTGCCAGATCAGGCGATTCAACGTTCCCGACCCATTGGGGTTCCGCAAAATATCCAGTTGTGCGTCGCCAATCATATCCACGTTAATCAGCGCGTTGATCTTCCGTAGCGTTCCTTCAGCGTCCCACTTTGCAGCAAGGTGTCGGCTGCCGTAAACACTATCTGTGGCCGACCATTCCCGCACCGCCTCTTCCCCATCGAAGAACACAATCACTACAGAATGTTTGCGCGGAGCACGGTTCAAAACCCGTGCCAGTTCCAGCAAAAATCCTGTCGAAGATCCGCCATCGTTGGCACCCACAAAATCTTTTTGACGCTTCGTATCATAGTGACCGGAAACCACAATCATCCGTCCACTGCTGCCAGGGAAAGTCGCCAGAATATTTTTCATCGCAATAGGACCGTCCACAGTCGCAGCGGTAAATGCGTCTTCGGAAATAGTGCAGCGCAGTTTCTTCAATTCAGCGAAAATCCATTTCTGGGTAAGTGCGCTTGCTGCTGAACCCGACGGTCGCTCGCCAAAACTCACCGCTTTGCGGGTAAACTCCAGTGCCCGCTGACCACTAAAATCAGCTCCCCACAGCGCGGAGTTCATCGCAACAGCCAAAATCAAGCTTTTCGAGCAGTGCATAAATATCCCAACGTGAAATCCTTACGCTTATCCAGCCAATCAAATAGCGGCAGAATCATCGCTGCTGGTGCCGCAAATAAAAAGGCAATTGCCTTTAACGGCCAGGGAAAAAATTGCAGCGAGTTCAAACAGCGCCGGGCAGCGAGCCGAAAAAATCCCCCCGATGGCCGAATTACAATATCTGTAAACCCGCTTTGTTCCAAAAGGTAGCGCATGCCAAAGCAAGTGTAACGATAGTAATCATTGGGATGCTGATGCACTTCCCATTCATGCGGAACCACCGCCAGCAATTGCCCACCGGGACGCAAACATCTGGCAATTTCGCTCAACACCTGCTTCGGTTCAGTAACATGTTCCAACGTAACAATGTTGATTGCCGCATCAAACGAACCAGTCCGCAACGGCAGCGCCGCTAAATCCGCAATGGCAGCCAGTTGATGATAATCCCAAGTGTCATCGCCCACCGCCAGGTCCACTGGGAAATAACGCTGTGCCTGAAAATATTGCCGATGCTTACATTCCCCAGCCCCTGCATCCAGCACCGACGCCGATTCTGGCAGTGATGCCGCAAACTGCCGCAGTTCCTGCTGAATTTGCCATTCAAAATACAGCAACCAGTGCGCCAGCCAGGACGGTAACGAAGCAGCCCGGTCCTGCGAGTTCATTGCTTCTTGCGTGCCTCAATCATAATGGTGGAACCAGCACCGCAAGCAGCTTCAAAGGCAGTAATAGGAAGTGCAGCCAATACCAACCCAAAGTAAGCCATGTCTTTTGCCAACTTCATGCCCGGTGTTTCCTGAACTCCGCGCACATGACGGGCCATTGGATCAAGCCCAGGGGCAACGCTGGTGGCCAGCCCAGCCGGGTTGTCCCGCAGCGAAAAATACTTGCGACGAACTACTTCAAATCCAGTGAAATCCAGCAGTGATTCCAGCTCTGAGGCTCGAAAGTTAATCAAGTGCCTAGGTACATCAATGCCATTCCAGTCCTTCCCCAAAATAAGAAATTGCCAGCAAGCAGCGTTCGGAATCTGGACCACTAGCCTACCATCAGGAGTCAACAGTTGATGCGCTGCCTGCAAGTAAGATACTGGATCAAATAGATGTTCCAGCACATGGTACATAGTGATCAGCTTGCAACTGGCTTCCGGCAAAGGTGCTTTTGAAAGCGTGGCGCAAACCACCGGTACGGAAAACCGTTGCCAGGCAATGGCCGCCGCAGCCAACGAAAAATCCAGTCCCATGCCGGCGTATCCACGCTCCCGCATCATGTCCAGGAACAAGCCGCCGCCACACCCCACGTCCAACAATATCCCTTCGCCCCCAGCATTTTCCATTGCCCGCGATGCGAACCAAACGTGGTCAAGCAAAACCAATCGTCGATACTGTTGCGCAAGTCGCGTGGTGGCGTCTGCGGAAGGGCTGAACCAGTAATCGCCAGGATAATATTGGTTTAACTCAAACGGAGTTGGTTGAGGATACAGGCGCATCAACCGGCAACCTTCGCACTCCACCACCAAAAATGGTTTATCGGTAGTTTGATATAGGCGATCCGTTGCACTGAATAGCGTGCGCATACGAGTGTCTGAACATGCCGGACAAGGCTCGGGAGGCATATCGATCACTTTGGCTTCGTTGGTTATTTCTGATCCTCCATTAAGGTCTTCAGTGAAATGCGATATCGCCACATGAAACGAAAAATATCCATTGATGAAATTCGCTGGAAACGGGCTATTTCGCGACGCTTCGGCCACATCAGTGGCATCATACGAATCGCCTCCCAATCAGCTTTCAATAGTGTTGCCGCAAGGCTTAGTTTACCGCGCTCCTGCGAATTGTGTGCAGATTCCCCTTTGCCCCGTATGGCCGCCCAAAAGCCACGTACCAACCGTAACCCGTAAAAGAATGGATTCAAAAGTAACAAAGGCCACGGGAATAACTTAAATGCCAGCAAAACTCGATTCCGTTCAATAAGATGGATGCGGATTGGGTTCGTTCTGCCAAGTGTGCTTCCCCGCCGATGCAGCACCTTAGCCGTTGGAACATAAACCGCCTTGTAACCCGCCAGACGCAGTCGAAACCCTAAATCTGCATCATCGGCATAGGCAAAAAAGTCTTTATCGAACCCACCCACCTCTAAAACTGCATCCCGCCGATAAGCCGCGGCACATCCATCAGGCCAAAGGACTTCCTCCGCCACATCATACTGCCCTTCATCCAATTCCCCCATCCCTCGTCCACGATTTTGACCATCCCAATAAATCAAGTGCCCCACTTTATCGATTCGGGAGGAGTCTTCGTATTGCAAAATCTTTGACGCCACCATGGCAACATCCGGTTGCCTTTCAAAACCTCGAATCAATTCGCGCAACCACAGGGGATCGGCCTCCGCATCGTTGTTCAAAAGCGCTATAAGGGGGGCCCTCGCAGCGCAAATGCCCACGTTGTTCCCCTCACAAAATCCAAAGTTGGACTTATTATGAATAATTTTAATATTAGGATAGTTCAGCCCAACGTAAGCCACTGTATCGTCAGTGGAAGCATTATCCACAACTATCGTTTCAAAAAGTGCATCTTCTTGCTTTTGTATTGAGTCTAAGGATAGGGCCAAGAGCTCCCGGCGGTTGTGAGTGACGATAATCACGCTTATCGTTGGTGTAGATAGGTTTAGAGATAAGCCCGGACTGGTTGCAATCGTTGACAATTGTTGTATTATAAGCGGTAGCTAGGTTATTTAGTAACCCCCCGTTATGGTGGCATCATGATATCTGTTGGACAAAGATTCCGGGACGAGCGAATTCGGCAGGGTCGGGAAATTAAACCCATTGCTGATGAGCTGTGCATTACCAGCAGATACCTGCAGGCGATTGAAGCCGATGACTGGCAGCAGTTGCCAGGGGGCTTCTTCGGACGCAGTTTCATTCGGCAGTATGCCATAGCTCTAGGACTAGACCCGGCAGAGTTTGAAAGCATTATTCCTTCCACCGCACCCGAGCCTGAATTAGTACCAATTCAGACCCTGGCCCATTCCCGCCAGGAACAAGAAATTGCCGTTCCTCCGCTGGTAGCACCAAGGGGCAAAGGTTTTTTCGATCTTAAAATGTGGGCCGCTGTTGCTGGATTAGTGGTGGCAGTTGTTGCTGGTTCCAGTTTGTATTCCTGGTTTGAGGAAAGCCGTAATGGCAAAGGTCCTCAAATAGCTGCCGAGCCCAAACTCGAACAATCAACTCCTGAACAGCCCGAAGCTTCCAATCGAACATCCACAGTAGAAGGATTGCTCTCCTTAAGCGTGGCCGCAACGGAATCCACATGGCTGGAAATTTCCAGTAACGGTCAAAGGCTCTTTTCAGGACTACTGGAAGTGGGTCAAAGCCGTCAGTTTGAAAAGACCGAATCGGCTCGCATGGTAGTTGGAAATGCAGGTGGCGTGGTGGTTCGTCGTTCTGGCCGCGACATCGGCCCCATCGGTTCCCGCGGACAAGTGAAGGTAATCCTTTTTCGGTCCGATGCCTGGGAAATACTGCAGCCTTCTCCACTGCAAAAAACATCGACGTCAGACGCAGCCACAGCCGACGAAGATTAGCTGTAGAATCGGTGACATACTGATCCCTACCGAGCCGTGACCGCGAGGGAGCGGTGTTTCAACCACAGGTTATCCCAACAACGGTTGGAGCTTATATATGATGCAGGAAAACTATGCGGCATTAGGCTGATGCCTGCTCCACTCTTGAAAAGCTCACTCGCTCATAATAAAAATCAGTGGTCGAACATCATCTTCAGGCGTCGCCTCCCAATATTTCAGTAGGATTGAATACACCAGCAATCCCGTTTCCCCTTCACCAAACGTTATGTATTTCAAGGATTGATGCATCAGGTTACGACGTGTTAGCGTGACAAAAATGCTGATCGGGTCCAGCAGTTCACTGACGTAGGCAATGGTATTGGCAATGGCGATGGCCCCCGTCACATTGACGCGGTAGTTCAGCCCTTCCCGCATCACATCAATCTGCAGCGGTGCCGAAAATTCACTGCGATTGTCCAACAAATTCACATTGAGAAAAGCAATCGGCCCACCCACAGTGTAGAACTGCCTGATTTCCTTCTCTTTAACCACCCGACCAGCCAAATCGCTACCGCGAATGGGCACCAAGTTGATTTTCTTGTTTTGAATTTCCTTCCATATCTTTTCCGCTTCGTCATTCAAAAAGTGAATGGAACTTACCCGTAACTCAGTGGCCCGGTTATAACGGCTAATGGCACTGGTCACGAAAATGAAGAGGATGAAAATGCTGCCGATGATCAAACCGTCGGGACGTTCCTTCACGTTATCCACTAACGTGTATAGAAAAATAATGGAGACAATCCAACAATAGATACTGAACGTTTCCTGCCGCTCTTTCCACAACGAAAGTGCCGCAGCCACGGCGGCAGAAAGCATCAGCACTAAGACGCCAGTAGCATAGGCACCACCTTGGGCTTCCACATTGGCTTTGAAAATCAGAGTGACAATCACACTCACCGCAAACAGCAGCAATACCAGTGGACGTGAGTTTGAAACCCATGCCGGAGCCATACCGAATCGCGGCAAATAGCGCGGAATTATGTTCAGCAATCCGGCCATGGCACTAGCCCCGGCGAACCACAGAATCAGAATCGTGGAGGCGTCATAAACTGTGCCGAACCCCGTGCCCAAATACTTATGAGCCATGTACGCAATAGCCCGTCCACTAGCCGGACCGCCTTCCTTGTAAGATGCAGCAGGAATCAAAATCGCCGTGGTGAAACTGGAAATCACCAGCAACACACTCATCAAAATAGCTGCCGCAGCCAACAGCTTTTTCGTATTAGCAATGCGACCCTTAACCCCTTCGCCAGTAACTAAAGGCATAACGGAAACGCCCGTTTCAAATCCTGAAAGTCCTAATGCGAGTCGAGGAAAAATCAACACCGCAGCCAACACAATGTCACGCGGGCCACCGGAGAAATACAACAGTTCTTTCCACTTGGTGATCAATTCCGGATGCAACGAAATTTCATAACAGGCGCGCCCCAGCACAAACACATTCAAGAAAATATAAGGGATGGCCACCAGCGAAGCCAGCCCAATGGCTTCCTTAAATCCTTTCAGAAACACCAGCGTAAGGCACATCAATAAGAACAGAGTGATGGCCATTCTATGTTCCCCTAGCAAGGGATGCAGCAACGGATTTTCCGCCGCATGTTGCGCCGCATCGGCTGCGGAAAGAGTAATGGTGATCACAAAATCAGTGGCGGCGAATCCAAGTAACACCAGCACCAAAAACTTGCCCCACCAGCCAGAAAGAAGATTTTCCAGCATGGCAATGGACCCCTGCCCTGCATAGGATCGCTCTGCAACCTGTGAGTAGATAGGCAGTGCGCAACACAACGTGACCAACACCAGAATCGCAGTGGCGATTGGGGAAAGCGCACCTGCGGCAAGCAACGCAATGCCCGGCTGATATCCCAACGTGGAAAAGTAATCCACACCGGTCAGCCACAGGACTTTATGCCAGGGGTGTGTTTCGTGAGCATGATGATCGGAATCCAAAGGTTGCCCAGCGGCCAGCCAATCCCGGAAGCCTTGCGCTAGCATTAAACGATCCACCTTATGCGAAAAGCCATAGCTTTTATTTTACTCTGTACCACTTCAACTGCAGCCGATTGGGATCGCTTCCGCGGACCCGATGGCAATGGCGTAATCGAAACGGGCGCGCTCCCCACGGTTATGGATGAGACTCACAATCTGCGCTGGAGTACGAAACTCCCTGCTGGACATTCCTCGCCCATCCTCAGCGCTGGCAAAGTGTTTCTAACTGCGTTTGAAAAAGATCAACTGCTGGTAATTTGTCTTGACGCGCAAAACGGAAAAATTCTTTGGCGGAACATTGCGCCACGCTCACGAATCACCACCGTCGATAACCGCAATAGTCCAGCGTCCCCATCGCCAAGTGCCGATGGCAAAGCGATCTATGTATTCTTCCAGGATTTCGGCCTGATCTCCTACGATTACCAGGGTAAGGAGCGATGGCGCGCACCCTTGGATCCGTTTCAAAATGTGTACGGCATGGGTGCATCGCCAGTCATAACAGGCCAATTGGTGATTCTGGCTTGCGATCAATCGTCGGATTCTTTCATCGCTGCCTTTGACAGTGCCACCGGCAAGCAACGTTGGCGAACCCGTCGTCCAGAAGCGCTAAGTGGCCATTCCACACCCGTTATAAAAAATGGCTTGATCTATGCGCCAGGGTCATTCAGCATGGACGTTTACCAGGTGGCCACAGGGGAAGTAGTCTGGCACTTAAACGGCTTGGCTTCGGAAATGAAATCGGTCCCAATCATTTACAAAGACCACATTTTCATCAGCGGCTACAACACGCCAGAAAACGATCCAGGCAGGCAAGTATCCATCCTCGATTTTGAAGAAGTGCTAGCCAAGTTCGACAAGAACGGAGACAAGAAAATTTCCCTGGCCGAATCACCCGATGAGCGAACCAAGAAATATTTCCCTTACATCGACCTCAATGGCGACGGCCTAATGGACGCGCAAGAATGGAAAATGTACGCCGCCACAATGGCCGCAGAAAACGGCTTGTTGAGCGTAAAGTTGACCGGCCCGGAAGTAGCCTGGAAATTTCACAAGAGCATCCCACAACTGCCCTCCACCCTAATTTATCGCGACGTGTTGTACATGATTAACGACAGCGGAGTGCTCACCACATTGAACCCCGCAACGGGCGAAGTATACAAGCAGGCCAGGCTGCGCGGAGTGTCGGAAAGCTTCTATTCGTCACCCATAGCATCAGACGGCAAGATATTTTTCCTAAGCCGACCAGGAACACTAACAGTAATGGAAGCAGGGCCAGATCAGAAGGTGCTGGCAGTGAATGAACTCAACGACGAAGCCTCGGCAACCCCAGCTATTTCTGGTGGCCGAATTTATGTAAGGACGAAGTCGGCGATTTATTGCTTTGGGGTGAAATAGGTTAGGCTCACTTGCGCTTCTTGCCAATCATCAGAGACAGCAAATACTCATCTGCAACTGGACTTCCACTAATTTGTCCCCAATGCTTGAATGCAATGCGGGCATCCTGAAGCTTTGCAGTCGCCTCAGTCTGGGTCCAAGTCTTTTCGTTGTTGTAATCGGCCTGATGGCGGGCCTCTTGCAAACCTACAAACAGAGTGGCCAAATCCTTCAGTTCAGGGGGCACATAGAGTGGCGGAGTGCTCCACCCCTCCCACGAGCCCGTGGAGATGACTCGAGACACCTCTTTCATTTGATCGTGCTTGAACGACCGCTCTAATCCAAATTGAGTGGCCAACGAACCCGTCCACCTGTGCGCAGACTCTTGGACAAGAAGTTGAAATAAAGCATAGTATGCAGTCGATATCGAACGGCGAAGCCATGCCTGTTCAGGGTGGGCATTCGTAGGTGCAGCAAGATGACCTGCCAGAGTAAGTAGATCTTCAGCTATATCCATTCCGGATCATTCAGCTTCTTTTGTTCACTCTGACTGCGAAAATAAAAATAGGGTATGTAATCAGAGCCACTCTGTTGGAGACTATCGAATAATTTGCTCGAAATGCGGCCCGTGACGTCGGCCAAAGCCTCTGCCCGGCTTGCTGTATCAGAAAGCAGGACGCGAAAAAAGATAGCCAGATCACCACTCCAGTCATGACTAACGGAATATCGAATATGAACGACTTCCCCTGGGAAATCAGTCGCTGTTTCCTGCACTTGCAGGTCAAGATCTTTTAGCTGCGCAATCATGATGGCCTCTTTTAATGGTAAGCGATTTCGCCAACAGGATCACTATACCTCTGTCATAGTGCGATTCCGTCTCCCCGCTCGCTTGAGGCAGATAACAAAAAAAGTTCATCAGTGTTATCTGCGTTCATCTGCGCCATCTGCGGATAAATCGCGTTAGACCTACCGCAGCTCCCCCACCCGATGCAGCTTCATCAAATTCGTCGTGCCCGGTCGCCCAATCGGCTGCCCGGCCACCATCACAATCAAATCCCGAATCTTCATCCATCCACGATCCAACAATATCCGATCCATCTGCGTCAGCATCTCATCCGTGGAACTCACCATTGGCGCCACCACTGCCTTCACTCCAAAAATTGGCGAAAGTTGGCGCACCACTGCTTCCGATAAAGTGAACGCATAAATCGGCACTGGGGGGCGATACCTTGCAATTAACCTTGCCGTTGAACCTGTCGACGTAAACACTGCAATCGCCGAAACGCCTGCTGTCCTCGCCGTATGATACGCCCCATCCGCAATCATCTCGGCAACCGAAGGCGATGCCCGTAGTGGCAATTCTACGAACCCAAGATGCTTACGCGACGCCTCTGCTTCCACTGCAATCCGAGCCATCATCTTCACACTTTCCACCGGATACTTCCCCGCCCCGGTTTCAGCCGATAGCATGACAGCATCGGTGCCATCGTAAATGGCGTTGGCAATGTCACTGACTTCCGCACGCGTTGGCACCGGACTTTCAATCATCGATTCCAACATCTGCGTCGCCGTAATTACGAACTTGCCATGCTGCCGGGCTCGTTCAATAATCGACTTCTGAATGAATGGCACTTTCTCCAGCGCCATTTCCACCCCCAAATCGCCGCGCGCCACCATAACGCCATCCGCTTCTTCCAGAATGGCGTTTAACTGCTCCCAGGCCTCCGGCTTTTCAATTTTCGCGATAATCGGAATGGTCTTTTCTTTCTCTTCAAGGTAATGCCGCAGCCGCATCAGGTCGGCCGGTTTGCGCACAAAACTGAGAGCGATGAAGTCAATATCCTGAGTGATGAAGAATGCCAGGTCCGCCATATCTTTCTTAGTTAAAGAAGGAGCGCTAACGGAAACGCCAGGCAGGTTAATGCCTTTGTTGTTGCCGATCCATCCGCCGTACACCACTTCATGATGTGCGCTCAGTCCATCGGTCTTTATAACACGCAGTTCCACCGCCCCATCGGCCAGCAGCACACGGTCCCCGGGCTGGACATCGCTGGCAAAGTGGGAATAGCCGGTACAGGCGCGGACGTTGTTTCCAATGACTTCGGTATCGGTTGTAATTTCAAAGTTGCTCCCGGTTTCAAGGAAAGCTTTGCCTTCCTCAAATTTTCCGAGACGGATTTTGGGCCCTTGCAGATCGACGAGGATACCTACGGAGCGGCCCATGAGTTTGCTGACTTCCCGAACTCTAGCTACAGATTCTGCATGATCTTGCTGAGTTCCATGGCTGGCATTCAAGCGGAACAGGTCAACGCCTGCATCCATTAGCTTCGCGACAATTTCGTCGGTATTGCTTGAAGGCCCTAACGTGGCAACAATTTTAGTGGTTCTCATGGTTGGTTGAAGGTTTGTACTGCTTAACTATTATGGCAGTCGGGCAAGCTTAAATTTCTGACATAATAGGTACACCCTAGCTACGCGGCTATATTGCCCGTATGAAATTATTGACACCCACCACAAGACCCAGATTGAATGAGGTCGTAGGCATCGTATTATTTTTCGCTGCCCTGGCCATGCTGGTTGCATTTGCCACCTACCAGCCGTGGGACCCATCGTGGAACACCGCCACGCCCCTTAAAGCACAAAATAAAATTGGACGCCCCGGTGCCATTTTCGCCGACCTCAGCTTCACCGTCTTCGGACTTTCCGCACTGCTCATTCCCTTGCTGGTTTTTGTGATCGCCTGGAAATGGTTCCGGTCCGACGCCGTAGAAGCACCGTGGGCCCGCTTCATCGGATGGGTGACTCTATTTCTATGCGCCTCCACCATGCTGGGCTTGGCCCCCGATTGGCGATTCTTTTCCGGACGCGTACTTGCCGGTGGATTGCTGGGCTTAGCCACATCAGGATACCTTGAAGAAGCACTCAACCTCACTGGATCTTTACTGGTGGTTTCCATGGCCACCATCATCTCTTTATATCTGATTTCAACGTTCACACTCACCAAGCTTGAAGGCTGGTTCGCCCGCCCCATTGGCTGGTGCCGTGGAATAGGATTCCGTTGGCAGTCCTGGAAAGAAGAGCGTCAGGAAAGGAAGGCCGAACGTGCGGCCATGCAAGCTGCCGATGAAGCCGAGGCCCTCAAGCTCGAAAAAGAAGACAAGCGTAACAACCGCCGCAAGAAGAAAGAAGATGGCGACCCCGAAATTGTTCCGTTCACCGCCAAAGCCGCCGCTGCCGCAGCCGGTGTGTCGTCCAGCTTTGACGATATCCCCATTCGCGAAACTCCGCCGTGGGAGGACCCTCCCGTCCCCGCCGAAGCAGTGGATCACGATATTCCCATTCGCGTGCTGGCCGATTTAGATCCTCCCAGTCAGCAGCTTGTCCCAGTTGCGCCTCCGCCTGCCGTCGTGCCGCTGGAGCCTGCCAGAAGGAAGCGCGGCGCCCATGTGTATCGCATGCCCACCACCAAACTGCTCACTGAGCCGCCCGAACGCAGCGCTTACGATGAACAGGAGCTGAAGGAAACGGCTGGCCGGATTAAAGCCAAGTTTGAAGAATTCAATGTGCTGGGGTCAGTTACACAAATCAATCCCGGACCAGTTGTCACCACGTTTGAGTACAAACCGGAAGCGGGCATTAAATACAGCCGAATTACGAATCTGAATGAGGATCTTTGCTTGGGCTTGCAGGCCGAAAGCGTCCTCATTGAGCGCATCCCCGGAAAGCCCACAGTCGGGATTGAAGTGCCCAATACCAAGCGGGAAGTGATCAGCTTGCGGCAGGTGCTGGAAAGTGATGAGTTCATTAATTCCCCTTCCAAACTGACCATTTCCCTGGGTAAAGACATCAGCGGACGCATTAAAGTAGCCACGCTCGATACCATGCCTCACTTGTTGATCGCTGGTTCCACGGGCGCTGGTAAAAGCGTCATGTTGAACACCCTGATCATGTCCATTCTGTATAAATCCACTCCCGATGAAGTGCGCATGATCATGGTGGATCCCAAGAAATTGGAACTTGGATTATATGAAGGCATTCCCCATCTGTTGACTCCAGTCATCACCGATCCTAAAAAAGCCACCTATGCCTTGCGCAACGCTGTGCTGGAAATGGAACGCAGGCTGAAGTTGCTGGCCGCCCAGCAGGTGCGCAATATTGACCAGTACAACAAGAAAATACGGGCCATCCTGGCCACTCCCCGTAGCTTGTTTGAAGAAGAACAAAATTCCGATCTGGAAGAGCTGAAGCCGCTGCCTTACATTCTGATTCTGATTGACGAATTGGCCGACCTGATGATGCTGGAACGTGCAGGCGTTGAAGAATCGGTGACTCGTCTGGCACAAATGGCTCGCGCCGTGGGCATGCACTTGGTGCTGGCAACACAGCGGCCATCGGTCGACGTGATCACCGGCTTGATCAAAGCAAACTTCCCCGCCCGCATCAGCTTCCGCGTGGCCACTCGCGTAGATAGCCGCACCATTCTTGATGTGATGGGTGCAGATCACCTGTTGGGCAAAGGCGACATGCTGTTTCTCCCCCCTGGTTCATCGCGGTTAGTGCGCGTCCATGGCGCTTATGTGAGCGAGGATGAAACGCAAAAAGTAGTGGAGTTCTGGAAGTCGCAAGCCGAACCGGATTACGATCAAAGCTTTCTGGTTGCACCTCCCAGCGATGATCCCGATGAGCCAGCCGAAGTGTTTGATGGTCAGGAAGATCCTATTTATCAGGATGCGGTTCGCGTGATTCTGGAAGTGGGCAAAGCTTCCACATCGGTATTGCAACGGCGTTTGAAGTTGGGCTATGGCCGCGCAGCGCGCATTCTGGACATGATGCAACGCGAAGGAATTGTGGGCCCGCCCGACGGATCGAAACCTCGCGAAGTATTGAAGAAACCCGATTGGCTATATGAGATTGAAGCGCAACTGAAGTGAGCATAAGCGAACTTTGTTATTTAGGAGCCGTTGCTCAATCCAAGCTTTTGCGCAGTCGCAGCGTATCGGCTGTGGAACTGACGGTGGCGCATCTGGATCAGATCGCCAGGCACAATCCACGGCTCAACGCCATTGTGACTTTGTGCGCGGATAAGGCTCTGGAGCGCGCCATGGAACTGGACCAGTCCGCAGCTCACGGCGAGTTCTGTGGCCCTCTGCATGGCTTGCCCGTAGCGCACAAAGACCTGTTCGATACCGCAGGCATTCGCACAACCTATGGCTCGCTTTTGTATCAACATCAAATCCCCACAGCCAACAGTCTCATCGTGGAACGGATGGAAAACGCCGGGGCTATTTCACTCGGCAAAACAAATACTCCAGAATTCGGCGCGGGGTCGCAAACATACAATGAAGTGTTTGGGGCCACCCGCAATCCCTACGATCCATCGAAGACATGCGGTGGCAGCAGTGGTGGATCAGCAGTGGCATTGGCCTGCGGCATGGTGTCTCTTGCCAATGGATCTGATTTAGGTGGCTCCCTTCGCAATCCGGCCAGCTTCTGCGGAGTGGTGGGGTTGCGCCCATCGGCGGGTCGAGTTCCAAAGTGGCCTTCTGCTTCCGGTTGGTTTCCGCTAGATGTCCACGGACCCATGGCCCGATCTGTTGAAGATGTCGCCTTCCTGCTATCTGTCATTGCTGGCCCGGACGCCCGTTCGCCAATTGCGATCTGCGAACCGGGTGAGCTGTTTGCTGCTCCGCTATCTTCAAATCTGAAAGGTTTGCGAGTGGCTTGGTTCAAGGATTTGGACGATATCCCAGTGGAACCGGAAGTGCGCCAAATAGTGAATGATCGCCGCAAAACTTTCGAAGAGATAGGATGCACTGTAGAAGATGCCGAACCCGATTTCAGTGGTGCCAACGAAGCATTCCGAATCTTACGTGCCTGGTATTCGGCGTTGAACCATTCTGAGCGTGTGGCACAAAATCCCGGCATACTCAAAGCAACTCTGGCCAATGAAGTGGAACAAGGGTTGGCATTGGGCGGGGCGGAAGTGGCTCGCGCTGAAAAGTTGCGGACGGAACTGTATCATCGAATGCGAGTTTTCTTTGAACGGTACGACGCGTTTGTTCTGCCCACCGTTCAGGTGCTTCCTTTCCCTGTGGAGCAACCCTACGTCAACGAAATTAATGGTGTGGCTCTTGAAACTTACATTGATTGGATGAAATCCTGTTACTTGATTTCAGCAACCGGGCATCCGGCAATTTCAGTTCCCGCTGGATTTTCAACAAGCGGCCTTCCCGTTGGATTGCAGATTGTCGGCAAGCATCAAGGCGAACGAAAGTTACTGGAGCTGGCCTATGGATTTGAACAAGCAGCCGGAGTGAAGAGTGGAAAATGGTGAGTGAAATGGATGGGGTAATTATCGTAGACAAGCCGCAGGGGTGGACTTCGCACGATGTGGTGGGGAAAATGCGACGGTTGGCCAAGACCAAGCGAGTAGGGCATTTGGGGACACTTGACCCAATGGCCACCGGAGTTCTGCCGGTTGTGTTGAACCGGGCAACCCGGTTGAGCCAGTTTTATGTTCGTGTGGGCAAGGTTTACGAAACCACCGTGATTCTGGGACAAGCCACCAACACCTACGATGCTGAAGGCGACCCAATTGGTGAGTTCGTAACTACGCAATTCAGCCCCCAGGAAATTGAACAACAGTTGGCAAAATTTCGTGGACTCATTGATCAGATGCCCCCACCAATTTCAGCTAAAAAGATTAACGGCGTGCCTGCCTACAAACTGGCCCGCAGCAATCAACCAGTGGAACTGAAGTCGGTCCCGGTGACGGTGAACCGGTTGGAACTGGTCTCGCTGACAGGCCATACAATGCAGCTCATAGTGGAATGTTCCGGCGGGACGTATGTACGCAGCATTGCCCATGATTTAGGCATCGCGCTAGGTTGCGGAGCACACCTCAGTCAATTGCGACGAACAAGGTCTGGTGATTTTGATCTGAGCAAGGCACTAACAATTGAGCAGCTTACTAAGATGAGCGAAGAAGAGCAGTTGATGGATGCGCTTATCCCGAACTCGGCACTGTTACCCGACTTTCCGCATCAATTAGTAGACGCCTCAGTGGAGCAGCAAATTCGCCATGGAAGGGATTTTCATACATCGCCCTTCGCAGTTCCGCAGGATGCCAAATTTGTCAAAGCGATGGGAATCAGTGGGGAGTTAATCGCTATCGGCGAAGCGAAGCTGCCCAACTTATATCATCCAATCATTGTGCTGTAAGCTTGAACCAACTATTTGCCGAAGTACTCTGGGTTGAGTTTGTAGCCCTTCAATATAATCGCATCCAGATCTTTATGAGCCAGTTCATTGGCCAGCATTTTGCGTACCGTCTCAAACGTCATCGGCTGTCGTTCTTCCACTTTAATAATGTGAAAACCAAACTCGGTTTTTATAAGATTGCTCAATTGGCCCGTCGGCAGGCGAAAGGCAGCATCCTCAAAGTTTGCATCCGAAGTGCAGCGTCTCAAAAAACCCATGTCACCGCCCGTTTCCTTGGATCCGAAATCATCGGATTCAGCTTTGGCCAGCGCGGCGAAATCAGCACCAGCAGCCAGTTGAGCGCGTAACCCAGTTGCCTTTGTGCGGGCTTCTTCCAATGAAAGTTCACGAAATCCTGGTCTTAAAGCTAACGGCGACCCTTTAGTACGAATCAGAATCTGGCGGACGCGAGGCAAGTCGTAAGTCTGCTTCTTCTGTTCGTAAATCGCTTTAAGCTTCACCTCATCTTTCAGATAATCTTCGCGGACTTCCTCAAGAAGTTC
>JANMWO010000399.1:0-4296 GCA_031394025.1 Acidobacteriota bacterium | reverse complement strand
TCATTGAGCAATTCCTATATCCGAAGTTCGGCCCTGGACAAATGTGAGAAATGGGCGGCGCGATACACACCGGATACAGGTTTGAACGGCTTCTTACCGATGGTTGGCAGATTCGTGGAGTGCAGGCCATTAACTCCGCTACGGGACAGCTTGAAACCTTTGAGGGCGATTACTTCTTCTCCACTGTTCCAGTCAAAGAACTGATGCGAGCGTTCGATGTAGCCCCTCCGGCCAATGTCCTGGAGGTTTCCGATGGTCTGGTTTATAGAGACTTCATCACGGTTGGCTTGCTGGTTGGTTCACTCCGCATTCACGAAGATACACCGAATGGAAAAAAGCTGATCAGCGACAATTGGATCTACATCCACGAACCCGATGTTCGACTTTGCCGATTGCAAATTTTCAATAATTGGAGTCCGTCCATGGTGGCCGATCCGGCGAAAGTCTGGTTAGGGCTCGAATATGTATGCAATACAACCGACGAGATTTGGAATCTTTCCGATGAACGCATGATCAACCTGGCAAAAGAGGAATTGTGTAAAATCGGCATTATTGACCCCTCTGGAGTTTGAGTTTGGAGTTTGACCCCCTGGAGTTGGAGTTGACTGACCCACTGGAGTTCGACGACCGAAGGCCCTTGATTTGGTACCTAGCCTCAGCATAACCCGTGCCTCACTGTCTCAGATCTGCGGACGAACCATACGCGATTGGGCCGTCCAATTAGGATGAACTATTCGTCAAACGAAAACTAGAACCTTCAAAGACAGTCAGCTTCGCAGTACGATTGCAATTAAACGCCAGTAAATTGGACGTTATACTAGTTCCCTGATTTCTGCTTCCACACTATCAGCACTTTTTTGTCATCGCTCGGTTTACCCTTAACCTTCATGACATGAAAACAATCTGTGCCTTTCTGTTCTTGTGCCTTTTGGACATCTCCAATGACCTCGACAATTTCGCATTTGCTTTCAGGGAATGTGCCTTCCTTCGTTCCGCTAGAAGCACCACCGTTGGCTGAAAATAACAGATCCCCTCCTCCGCCGCGCCATTCAACGAAACCACGGCTGGCGAATCGGCGGAGAGCGTTTGCATTCCTTTTTGCCGCCTCCAGACTATCATTCTGCGCGTTGATCTTCTCGCGAGCTTCTGCCAGTTGCTGGACGACGACTGTTTTATCGGCATCCAAGCTGCTTCGCAACCTTTGAGTTTCGTCCGTACTTTTCGTTAGTTCCAGAGTTCTTTTCTCCAGTTCGGCGGTCAACCCCGCCTTCTGGGTCATTACTTCCGATAGCTTGATACTCGTTCCCGCCAACTCCTTTTTTTGATCAGGAGAAGCGATATAACCTGAGCCGCCGCCGATCAACATTGGAACCACCACTGCCGCCAACCATCGAAAATTGCCCGGCAGGTAAGCGAGGAGTTTCGACGCTACGGTTGGGAACTTCACATGGTCAGGCGTTACCACCCCCAACTTCTCTAATACTTCAGTGAAAACATTCTTTGCCTGTTCGCCATCTTGGATTTTCCGCCCCACCAGTTCCTCTACGTGATTGTGTATTTCAGCTTGGCTGGCGGGAGGCGGCGCAGGTACCGACATCAATTTGCTGATCAAAGCACCTACTATTGCAGGACGAGTTTCGTCGGGTTGAAACTTTATCCCCAACTGGGCAAGTTGCGGAAGGAAAGCGGTAATGTCGTTCAACGCAGAGTGGTCTGCCAACGTTGAAATTACCTCGTTGTGGGACATTCCCGCAAGGTTGGCCTGCTTCACCAGCGCTGCCGCCCGGTTAAGCAAATCAGCAGGAATCGGAGCAGGCATTGCAACGGACTGGACCTGCATTGAGGACAATTTGCGGATAAGCTCCACCAATAATTCAGGGTGAGATTCCCCCATGAGCACCGACCTCCCCAGCGCCTCTGTCAGTTGAGGAAGGATTGACGCAATGTCGTGGACTGCAGCTTGATCGGTTAATCCGGCGGCGTGATTGATCAGTGCTGAAAGTAAGTCGATGGTGGACTCACCGGTTGGATTCTTCTCTTTCAACATCACTGCCGCCTGGTTGAGCAATTCAGCAGGAATCGGAGTCGGTATGGATGCCACACTGTTGCGCTGTAGCTCTTCTTTTTGTTCGACGACCACCGGCTTAATAGGCAGAGAGAATGGAATTGCCATCCTACATTTGGGGTTCCGACACCTACCTTCCCCCTCTTTGTTTTCGGTCTTACAGGCTCCGCAGATTACCATTATTTCTCCTACCGTTTACTCTATTTTTTGGACCCCACGCGTGTGGCTAAACAAAATGATACAGTTCTCAGACCGCGTGAGGGAACTTTATACGCCGATCCTCCTTAACCGAAAACTTGCTATCGAAGGTGAGGACGGCGAGCGGCGCGTAGTGGTGAATCAGACCGTCAGGCGGAGTCGGCAAGGATTTCCTTCCCTCTTCGGCGGTGCGCGCTGTAATGTACCAGAAGTCCCCTGATCGATACTCGTGTTGGCTGTTGTCCAGGCTCTTGAACGTGATTTGAATGCCGTCTTCCAGCGCGAAAGGATGATCCTCTACTACAAATGCAGCGCCGTCTTCTGAAAGGGTCAGGCCATTCTTGTTGGCAGGCCCATTCTTTTGATCCCAGCGGCGGAGGTAAGGGTGCTTATCCAATGGCGGATACGTTTCGACTAACGCAGCCCTCATAGTGACCTCCAGGCGTTCTATGGACTTGACCTCCAAAAGGTGGTCCGGTTGGACTTTACTGGCACGATCATCGTCGATCAATTCCACCCAGTCGCCGCTCTTCAAACCCAACGTGGAATAGCCTGGCTTCAAGACAATCTTCTGGCCCTTGGCGGAAAGGATAGGAAAGATATCTGAACCGTTTTCGCGAGACCATTTGAAGGTGGCAGACGGTTGCGTAAGAGGAATCGCCGAGGCTATTCCGCTGGTGTGGATCTCCACGCGATAGAGTTGATTCTCCAAACCCCGAAACCGCGCGTCAGGCGACGAGATACAGGGGCTGTCATCGTGATCGCCGGGTTTTGTTTCGACTAAGAGATTGCCATTTTTGCCCTGGTTAGGTTGAAGGATCTTCAAGGCCCCAGCGATTGCATCTTTTGGGGAAGTCGTAGCTTTCAAGTATGGAACTATGCGGAAAGACCAGACAACTTTGGATCGGCCAGAAGTGTCGGGACCACCAAGAGCTGGTTCCCGAATATTGGGGTCCTCGAACGCATTTATGTATTGCTCCCAGGCGTCGAGAAAGACCAAATAGTCGGAGTCGGGACTCGCGCGAAAGACGACGCCGTCAGGGAGGCCCAGGACATTGAAGTTGTATTTGAAGGTCTCATCGTCGTTCTGGCATAGCATGCCGTCGACGTAGTACCGACCCTTGCTGATTCCGAAATCGCCGTTGCCAGCATCCTTTACCTGAATTTCAAAACCGCATTCCGCCGCCGGGCCGCCGAAAGGGCCAATCAGATCCCTCGCCATTGTCTCCAACCGGTGCAGAATAATCGCTGCCTGCTCATTCCAATCAGCATCTAACTGCACGCGGCCTTGCTGCATGAGCACGCGCGAATAGTGCTTCTTGGGGTCGAAAGTGATTCGCGAAAAGTCGCCTTTCATAAGTCTCTCCTATGACGCAAAAAGAATGCCCACTTGGGAGCTTGCTGGTACATACTCTTCCAGACGGGCCAGCAGCGCGGCATGGCGCTGCGGTTGAAAAAGATTGTGGAACACACCCATTTCTGATTGATCGCTGGCACCGCCCCGGATCGTATCGGAACAACTTTCAGCCAACTGACAATAAGTGGACGTTCCGTAACGGGTGCTATTAAACACCGGAACCACATTCGATCCGCTGGCTGCGGTAGCATCCCCTGTCGGCTGGCAATCAAAGCGACGCGGTGTGCGGGAATCGGGCGGTACATAGCAGAATCGAACGCAGCCACTCTGACGTCGCGCAACGGTTACCAGCCCCGTAAAGATGGAGTTCTCAGCAAGTTCCACGGCGTGGATTTCCATCTTTCCAATCACAGTACTGCGCAGAATTGTAAGCGCCACCCAGGCTGCCGAACACTCCTCATCCCACATGGCCATTGACCCGTTGCTGGAAGCATCAATGACACTATCGCTGATCTGAATGCGCGTAGGCTCGTTTTCACGCTGCGGCTGCTCAATCTGAATGCCGCCCAGGATGGAGTGTTCAATGGTCAGGCGGGTACGGGAATTGCGGATCTGAATGCTTGGGTCCCCGGCGTGGCGCGGTTGGCAATCGTGGTGCAAACCCCATCCAGGAACC
>JANMWO010000374.1:0-4943 GCA_031394025.1 Acidobacteriota bacterium | reverse complement strand
CTTGCACCCAAACCGAATTCAAGTGCACGTCATCGACAACTGTGTGATGCCATCGTTGCTGGCCCACATGCGCTGCTTTAACATCGGTCAACTTCGTCAGCGGCTTGTGTGGGTTGGTGTACTGGGCGGGTTTACCTTTAGGCGCATAAAATGTTTGTCCTAACAAGGTGGCCACGCCCAGGGCGGTGGCTAAAGCTGAAACGGTCATTTTGGGGATTCCCATAACCACTCCTTGCGGTTCAGAATCGGGCTGCGATCATCGGAGATTCTATCATTTAGCTTGGCACCGTAACATTTGAGTGCGGGACGCGTTATATATTAAGAACTTTCTCATGAGTATTTTCCCCATGTCCGCCATATTCGCTTTTGGTGCTGTTTTGGCAACGGCACAGCAACCAACTGTCGAGCAGAAACCAGCGCGCGTGGAGGGCAGAACCATTCATTCCCTCACCAGTGAACCGCTGCGCAAAGTAAATGTGACACTTTCACCCACGGGACGCGGGGGCGGTTCTGCGCGCCAACTTTCCACTGATGTTGAGGGTCGTTTTGTTTTTGAAGGTCTAACACCAGGCCGCTATCAAATCAGTGCCGAACGGACTGGATTTCTACCGCAACGCTACACTCCTCCAGGCAAGTCTCAAGGGGGTCCCTCTTCCACCATTACGTTGGCCTCTGGTCAGGCCATGTCAGGAATTGATGTGAAGCTGATGCCGCAAGGGGCGGTGGCCGGCAAAGTTCTTGATCAGGATGGCGACCCTATGCAGCGGGTGCAAGTGAACGTCATGAAGGTGACGGCACTGGCTGGGCGCAGACGTGCGACCTTGCAAAGCAATGGGACTACCAATGACCTGGGAGAATTCCGGATCTTTAACCTGCCTCCCGGAAAGTATTTTGTAATGGCTTCCACATCTGGTCGTGGCGGCGGTGGTCCGGGTGGCAATCCGGGATTCGGTGGTGGCGGGCCGCGCGGATCGGTTCAGAAATTAGGAGGCGAAGATTATGTGCCCACTTTTTATCCGGGTGCTATTGACGCCGCTGGAGCGTCGCTGATTCAGTTGGACGCGGGTAGGGAAGTTACCGGGCTGACGTTTCAGCTTGGTCGATCGGCAAACTACCGCATCCGCGGGAAAGTGAGTGGAGTGGATTTGGCGGCAACGGCAAACCGGGGTCGCGGAGGGATGAGCATTCGGCTTCTTCCGGCTGATAAAAGCGCCGTGGTGATGAATGACGGATCGGGGATTTCAGCATCGGTACGAGCCGATGGAACCTTTGAATTTCCCAATGTGCAACCAGGTGTCTACCAGGCGGTTGTCATGCGTATGGACCGGTCTCAAGCGATTTTGGGTAAGGGATTGGTAACGGTTTCAAGCGGGCATGTGGATGGGTTGAATCTGATGGCGGCTGAGCCAGTAACCCTTGCCGGGTTGGTGCGTGTGGAGGGAGACAAGGTGATTGATCTTTCCAGAACCTGGGTGACTATCCGCCCGCTGGGAACACTTTCCATGGGCGATGTGGAAGGCCAGCTAGACGCCAAGGGCGTCTTCAAACTGGAGAATGCTTCGCGCGACAATTTCATGGTGATTCTTACTGGCATGAACGATTATTTTGTACGTTCGGTGCGATTGGATGCGCAGGATGTGACGCAGACTGGCATTGATTTAAGCGGAGCTACTTCGGGATCAAAAATTGAAATTGTGCTGGGGACGAATCCTGGATCGGCACAAGGCATGGTCAAAGAGGGTGACGCACCGGCAGCTGGTGTGCCAGTTACGGTGCTGCCAGACCCTGCCCAACCGATGCAGCCATATTTAATTAAGACAGCGACAACGGATGCCGATGGATCTTTCCAAGTGTCCGGTCTGGCGCCGGGAAACTACAAAGTTTATGCGTGGTCGGCGATTACCTCGGAACTTTACAAAGACCCTGAGTTCATGCGCCGGTTTGAGAATGACGGGGCGAAGATTGTGGTGAAAGAAAGCTCCGCCGAGAGGGTTGAATTGAAGGTCACCAAGGTTGAGCCGTAGGTTGCTTAGCGCTTCAGAATACCGAACATGTTTGAGAAGTCGTCAGTCCAGGTTCGGAACCCGGGCTTAGGCTGCTCAAATTGTCCTTGCTTCATCAGCTTGGGCATGGCGTCGGCGGTTTCGGGCGAAAGAACAAGCACCCAGGTTGAGCCGAAGCAGACTTCAGCGGGGTCTTCCGTTTCATCGTATTCAATCACCAGACTTTTCTTTCCATTGCTGGATGCGCTGCCTGCCACCACCGGCTTCAGTTCCAAATACTTATTAGAAATGTGCACGGCCAGCACTCCATTGGGCTTCATGTGCCGCCAGTAAAGGGCGAAGGCTTCTTTGGTGAGCAGGTGAACGGGTACCGCATCGCCAGAGAATGCGTCAATGGTGAGGACGTCGAAGTTCTGGATTGGTTCGCGTTCTAAGGACAGCCGGGCATCGCCAAGGGCAATTTCAATGGTTGTTTCAGCATCTTTCAGATAAGTGAATTCTGAGTTGGCCAGTTGAATTACTTGCGGATTAATTTCATAGACACGGTAAGCATCACCCTTGCGGGCATAGGCTGTAAGGTTGCCAGTGCCTAGTCCCACAATACCCACGCGTTGGGCGACGCCCGGCTGGCGAGAACCCATCAGTTTACCCACTCCAGATTCGGCGCAATAGTAATTGCTGATCACGCGACGCTTGGCCGGGTCTGTATATTGCTGGCCATGGTTGATGACGCCATGCATCAATTTGCGGATGCCATTTTCTTCTTCCACGCGCAGTTGACCGTAGAAATTTCGCATCACCACGCGATAGCCATCCAATTCGTAGCGAACTACTCGACCAAGTTGCACCATGAAGGCTCCCAGGCAAAGCACCACCACTGCTAAACCGGCCATGCGCAGCCGACTTTCTTCAATCCATTTTTCTTTACCGCGGACCATGGCAAGACACAACAAAATAGCGGTCAGAGCTAAGCCACCTGGGAATTCATAGTAGGAGTTGAAAAGGTTGGGGGCAAGCAACCCAACAAAAACGCCGCCCACCGCTCCGCCAAGGGAAAGCATGAAGTAGAAGCTGGTGAGGTAGCGGGGGTGTGGTTTAAGCCGGGCCAGTTCCCCGTGGCAGGCCAAGGCCATGAAGAACATCGCCAGTGAATATGCGGCAATGAGCCTGGGCAGACCCCAATCAGAAGGGTCCGGGAACGCAGCGGGCAACCAGCCAGCACGATCTGGTTTGAGCATCCACGATACTAATCCTAAAGAAAGAAATGCCAGTGGCAGGAAGACTGGACGGTAATAAAAGCGCGCTGTTTCAAAGGCGAGGATGAACGTTAGCAGGTAAAGCACCAACGGAATCAGCCAGAGGAATGGGATCGATGCCACGTCTTGCGTCAGGTGGGTGGTAACGGCCAAAAGCAGAATGGAGGCACAGGCGGATAGACCCATCCACATGAATTGATCGCCCAGGGTAGGCGGAATTGCAGGAGTTTGGTCGGCATCGGAATGGAACACCGCATCCTTACTTTTCCAGGCGGTGAAAATGCACAAAATCACAAATAAGGCATACGCACCAGACCACGCGTAGGCTTGTGTTTTGGCGCTGAAGTTGGGTTCAACTAAGGGCGGATAACTCAACAAAGCCAAAAGCGATGCAAAGTTGGACAGTGCAAACAGCCTGTAAGGGATGGCTCCGTTGAACTGACGTGAATACCAGGCTTGCAGCAATGGACTGGTGGTGGATAGCAGGAAATAAGGCATTCCAATGGTGACCAGCAGCAATAGAAGAATGGCGAAGGAGGGATTTTCCGTGCCGTTCGGCTTCCATTGATTGCCTGGAAGTATGGGAAGCGCAAGTACGCTTAGTGCCAGAAGAATGGCATGAATTCTGATTTGGCGATCGGTTTTCTGTTTTTGAATGATCCAGTGGGCATAGCCATAGCCGCCCAGTAGCGCGGCCTGGAAGAAAAGCATACAGGTGTTCCAAACAGCGGCGGAACCCCCGAACCAGGGCAAAATGATTTTGGCGATCATGGGCTGAACCTGAAAAAGCAGGAATGCCGAAAGGAAGATAGTAAGCGCGTAAAGGAGCATGCGAATGTTTAGGGGAAAAGGGCATTATAGTTTGCCGCAGGGACACGAGGCTAGCGGTATAGCTTAAATTTTTCAATATTTTCCAGCTGTGTTACTCTAAAACTTTAGATTCTGAATCAGGCTCCTGTAATCTCTTTACGAAAGAAATAGTTAGTCCCGTTGCCAGCGCGGTCCAGCGAAGCCTTCACTCTCCGAACGTATCCGTTTGGTGAAGCCGACCTCATCGTCAGCTTTTTCACCAAAGACGAGGGGAAACTGCGTGGTGTCGCCAAACGGGCGCGAAAGCCCAAAAGTCCTTTCGGCAGTGGGTTGGAACGATTGACGCTGGTGCGGATGGATTACTACCAGCGGGAAAATTCAGAGTTGGCTCGTTTGAATGGTTGTGAAGTTTTGTCCAGTCCGTTCAGCTTGGCAGGCGATTACGCAATGAGTGTGGCCCTGGATTATTTTACGGAAGTGTCTGAGCATTTGCTGCCGCCAAACGAGCAGAATGAGAAGTTTTTTCGGCTGTTGAATGCGGTGGTGACCCAGATGCGATTGGCACCGACGAAGGGCCCTTGGGCAGCGGTGAATTATTTCACCTTTTGGGCTGTGAAACTATCCGGATTTTTGCCGGAATTAAGAGTTAGCGAGGATTCTTTGAAACTGGCGCAACAGATAGCACGAAAACCGATTGCTGAGTTGGCAACGGTTGAACAAACCCGAGTTAACGGAGCGGATCTGCGGCGTCAACTCGTGCGGGCGATTGAGGGTCAAATTGAACGACGCCTGATCACGGTGCCGGTGCTGGAATCCCTATAGATTGTCATGGACCTATATCAACAGACGCTGTTCAAACTAAAACAATATTGGG
>JANMWO010000319.1:0-11721 GCA_031394025.1 Acidobacteriota bacterium | reverse complement strand
CGTTCAATGGACACATCTTCATGGGATGAAGTCTTGCTTGCTACAACCCTACCCTGTTGTCGCTCCACCACTACCTCACCATTGGGAGTTCCGCGCACCAGGGTGGTTTCGTAGGTGCTCGCATTCTCACCCGCTGGCCTGCTCACTTTCGTTTCTTTTTCCCCAAGGGTGAAATTCCCATTGATATCGGAATAGTAAACGGCACGATCTGTACTGGTTGATCCATCGGAATTCTTCCGTTCACTGGTAACCATTCGTTGCGGCTGACCGGGATTCCCGTTGTCGTCGTAAGGAGTCACCACACGTTCCACCACTTTCGAGGTTTCCGTTTTGCTAATCAGTTTCTCTTCCACTTTTTCCCGTGGCGCACTGTTTCCATTCATCGTGACACCCATTTGTGTAAACGTGGTGTCGCCGTTTTTTGAAACAGATTGATGAGATTCACCGGCGGAAACGCGGTTACCGTTGACGTCGAAGGTATAGCTTCCAGAGCTACTTTGGGATTGCGCCATTACGACGAAAGGGAGAAGAAAAAGTACACAGCACTTCATACTCCACAATCTAAGGCGAAACAGGGTCATGGGGCAATCGGGAAAACACCTGAGGACTCCACTAAGGTCTTTGGCAGCACTTCATTCATAGATCCTTGCCGGTATCCTTCCAAATCGATGGTCACGTAGTGGAAGCCTAATGGCTTGAAGATCGCCGTCATTCGGGCAAATATTTCCCGATCCAGAGCCTTATCTAACTCTTCTGGTGCAATCTCAATGCGCACCAGCTTATCGTGGAATCGCACGCGAAATTGTCGGAATCCCAGAGCTTTCAATTCTTCTTCGCCAATTTCCACTGTCTTGATGGTTTCCCGCGTAACCGCCGTTCCATACGGCACCCTGGAGCTTAAGCAAGCCGAGGCCGGACGGTCCCACGTTGGCAGACCAGCCAGTCGGGACAGTTCACGGATTTCCGCTTTACTCAAATTGGCATCCACCAAAGGCGATTGCACTTTATGATTCTTAGCGGCACGTTGACCGGGTCGGAAATCGCCCAGGTCGTCCGTATTCACGCCGTAAATCACGTTGATGATGCCACGTTCCAGGCACACCTGATCCAGGCGGGTAAACAATTCGTCTTTGCAATGAAAGCAACGATTGGAATCGTTCTTCACATAATCTGGATTCTCAAATTCGTAGGTTTCAATGTACTCATGACGAAATCCAAACTGCTGGGCGAATTTTTCTGCGTCGCGTTTGTGAGACTCGGGAATAGATGCGGAATCAGCAGTAATGGCAACGGCCTGATCACCCAATACTTGATGAGCAGCCCAGGCCAGGTACGCCGAATCTGTACCACCGGAGTAGGCGATAATCACCCGTTCCATGTCGCCAAGCAGGCGGAATAACTTTTCCTGTTTGGCAGCAAGAAGATCTGGATTTAACGCAACGGGAATATTTAAGTTGACCAACGTGGCCATAGATTCAATTATAGATCTTAAGATTTGATGGGACCAAATGTTAGAATTCGAAGATGGACGTACAGATCGGGGATCACGAACGTGAGGGGATTGTAATTGTAGACCTCAAGGGTCGCTTAGTTGCTGGTGAGAACGTTGCCGCACTGCGCGAAAAAGTGGCATCGTTGATATCCAATGGCAAAGTCAACGCAGTATTGAATTTGGCCCATGTCGATTATATTGATTCTTCGGGCCTCGGGGCCTTGGTGATGTGCTTCACCTCATTACGCAGAGCGGAAGGCAAATTGAAGTTGCTCAATTTGACACGTCGCAATGTGGAGCTGCTGGTTCTAACTAAACTCGAAACAGTATTTGAGGTATTCGACGATGAACAGCAGGCCGTCAATAGCTTCTTTCCCAATCGGGAAATCCGCAGGTTCGATATTTTGAGTTTCATCCAGCAGCAGAAGGCAGACGGCAAGTTATGAGAGCGATGCTGGCCGAAGGCAGTCAGGCACCCGAATTCACGTTGCAGCGGATGGATGGCAGCACCATTTCATCATCTGAAATTGCTCAAAAAGGTCCGGCACTTTTTGCCTTCTTTAAAATTTCCTGCCCCATTTGCCAGTTCACGTTTCCATTTTTGGAACGCTTGTCAAAGAACTCGAAGTTGCAGGTGATCGGCATCAGTCAGAACGATGCGGAAGGCACTGCGGAATTCAACCAAGCCTTTGGAATCAGCTTCCCTACTTTGTTGGACTCGGAAGAGACGGGATTTAAGGCTAGCAACGGATTCGGCATTTCCCACGTACCATCAATGTTTGTGGTGGAACCAGACGGTAAAGTGTCGGCAGCAGAGCAAGGCTTCACTAAGCTTCTACTGGAAGAGTTAGGGGAAAGGGCTGGAGTTGCCGTCTTTTCACCTGCTGAAAAAATACCCCTTTATAAACCTGGTTGAACATCCATGAACTAGCCTTCCCGTGAGGAGGGTCGCTACGCTAAACTAAAAGGATTCAATGGCACTGATCGGTGAAATTTTCGGTTCGGCGGCAGCAATCGCCAAAGGTATGAGCGTCACTTTCAAAGAGATGATGCAGCCCACAGTTACGGAAGACTATCCAGACGCCCCGGTTAACTTTCAGGAACGCTACCGCGGGTCACATGTGTTGCAGCGCGATGCCCACGGCATGGAAAAGTGCGTCGCTTGTTTCCTGTGCGCAGCAGCTTGCCCAGTAAATTGCATTTACATTGAAGCTGCAGAAAATACGGAACAAAAACGAATCTCCGGTGGGGAACGGTACGCCGAAGTTTACAACATCGATTATTCACGTTGCATCTTTTGCGGATTCTGTGTGGAGGCATGTCCCACTGATGCGATTACCCACGGACATGGTTTTGAACTGGCTAGTTACAATACCTCCACGCTGGTAATGCGCAAGGAAAATATGCTGGTGCAAATTCCCGTTGGCGTGCATGCTCCTGTAGTGCATGAAGAAGCCGCTAGCGGTCATTAGGTCCGGTGGTTCTGATTACGAAATGTTGCTATAAGCCAGTAGTTTCTTGTCGTAGGTAAGCAGAGCAAAGCGCACCTTCATTTCCCAAGCACTTCCCATTTGACGTCATCCATTGGCAGGGTCAAATCTCCAATTGGAGAGCGAAGCGTTTCTTGCATTGCCCCGAATGCTGCAAGCTGCTGGTCATTTTCCAAAATTTCAATTGATTCGCCTGTTGGGTGAACGTTGTCTTGATTCATGTCTGATTATAAGGCGTAATTTGAGATTTTAATCACTTTTTGTAAAGTGTGTCTCTCCAACCTCCGTCCAAATAGGAGAAACTAATAACATGACACGTCGTGACTTGTTAGCCGCACTTTCCGCCGCCCCTTTGGCCCACGCTGCCACTGAAAAGTCTCCCCCAGCCCCACCAGTAGCACTAGCCAAATGTGCATCCTACGATGACGGGCTCACCGAAACACTGTCCACCATGTTCGATCAACTCGGTGGATTGGGGCGTGTGGTGAAAAACAAAACAGTCACCGTCAAACTGAACCTTACCGGCTCCCCAGCCCTCAAATTTCAAGGGCGACCCCTGGGTGTCACCCACTATTCACATCCCAAAATGGTGGGTGCCGTCGCCTACCTGTTGACCAAGGCCGGTGCCAAACGAGTGCGATTTGTGGAAAGCGCCTGGGCTAGCTCTGGACCCTTGGAAGAATACATGCTCGATTCCGGCTGGAACGTGCGTCAGTTGAAATCTATCTCTCCAAACGTGATTTTTGAGAACACCAATGCACTTGGCTCCAGCAAGAAATATCACCGCTTTGCCGTGCCCGGCGGTGGCTCTATTTTCCCCGCTTACGACCTGAACACCGCCTATGACGAAACCGACGTGATGATGAGCATGGCCAAGCTGAAAGATCACGCCACTTGCGGGATTACCCTTTCCATGAAGAACATGTTCGGAATCACCCCGGCATCCATTTATGGGGACGATGCAGGCAAGAACGACCCTAACGAGAGCCCTACCAAAGGCCGCGTGGATACCTGCCACGTGGGAAAACGTCAACCCGCAGCTTGCTCTCCGGCTGAAAAGAACTCGGCATCCAGCCGCGATTCCGGGTATCGTATGCCGCGCATCGTTGCCGATTTGAACGCCGCCAGACCCATTGATATTGCCCTGATTGACGGCATTGAAACTGTGGCCGGTGGCGAAGGTCCGTGGATTCGCGGCATTCGTCGGGTCACCCCCGGCTTACTCGTGGCCGGGTTCAATGCCGTCACAATCGATACGGTGGGCACCGCAGTCATGGGGTATGATCCCAGGGCTTCCAAAGGAGTCGCCCCGTTCCAAAAATGCGACAACACTTTGCTGTTAGCTGAAAGCCTGGGACTGGGTAGCGCCGACCTCAAAAAGATCGAAGTTCGGGGAATCTCCATTTCAGAAGCGAAATATTCATTCAACGGGTAAGGAATAACAGGTAAACTATAGGGTAAGTTGCTGGAAAGCAACCAGTTGCATGACCCTATTGAACTTTCTACTTTCCTCGCTACCCAAATTCAGTTGGACGGCAGCGGTTGACATAGCCGTTGTCGCGCTGATCATTTACAACTTCATTTTGATTGTCCGGGGACGTCGTGCGGCCAATATTTTGACGGGTATTGGTGCGCTGGTGATGATCTATGGATTGGCCACCTATTTTAAGCTGGAACTGCTGCGCACCAGTTTGGCCAACTTGGCCCCCTATACGGTTTTGGCGCTCATCGTAATGTTCCAATCGGAAATCCGCAGACTACTGGCGAGGCTGGGACGTCGTCGGATGGTGGGTTTTGGTACGCGAGCGCAACGGCGCGAAACAATTGATGAAATCCTCCTGGCCGTGCAGCAACTGGCCCAGACTCGCACCGGTGCGCTGATCATCATGGAGCGTGATATTGGACTGCGCACTTTTGTGGAAAGTGGTGTGCCCATGGATGCAGTGATTTCCAGAGATCTATTGCTCTCCATTTTTCAACATGGAGGGGCCATGCACGATGGAGCCGTGGTGGTGCAAGGTGGCCGAGTTTCCGCAGCAGCCTGCTTCCTGCCACTTACCATGAAGCCAGGTTTGGCCCGTTCCCTAGGTACAAGACACCGGGCGGCCATTGGCGTTACTGAGGAAACGGATTGTATTTCCATCATCGTCAGTGAAGAAACCGGTCATATTTCCATTGCGACCTTTGGAGACATTGAACAAGATTTGACCATTGATCGATTGGAACATCGCCTGATGAACCATTTTGGCCGCCGCTTCCAGGAAGCAAAAAGTTTCCGACGCCATACAGAATCTCCCGAACCAGAAGAGGCTATGGAACCTTGAAACTTCGCTGGCTGACAGAGAATTTCGGATGGAAACTGTTGAGTATCGCCGTGGCCTTTTTGCTTTGGCTTGCCATTGTTGGCGAACCCGAACAGTCCATTGCCATCAGCATCCCCATTGAATACAAAAACATTCCGCCAGACCTTGAAATCAGTTCCGAAGTGCCTGATAAATTGCGGGTAGAGGTACGTGGCCCATCCCGACGGTTAAGCCCCGCAGGCCTCGCCGCCTCAGCCGTGATTATCAACTTAGCGTCGGCTAATCAACCTGGGGAACGCACGTTTACCATTGAGGAATCAAACCTGGAATTGCCCGCCGGGGTGACCATGAGCCGTGCCGTACCATCGCAAATCCGGGTGAAATTCGAACGTCGCACGGCCAAAGATATTCCTGTAAAACTAACCCTCGAAGGGGAAACTGCTGCCAACTACCGAATCAAACGGGGCGAGATCAACCCTCAGGTGTTGCGCATTATCGGACCAGAGAGCCGGGTTAACCGGGTAATGTTTGCTGAAACAGATCCGATAGATATAAGTACCCTTATTGGCGCAGGTGTGTTCCGAGTGCAAACTTTTATTGGAGATCCACAAGTGCGCATTGATGGAACTGGTGCCGTGACAGTTGAAATAGAAATGGAAAGGATTCCAACAACAAAATGATAAAAACAAGACAGCTATTTGGAACGGATGGAATTCGGAGCGTTGCCGGAAAGTACCCGCTGGATCAGCCCACAGTTTACGCCATCGGTTGCGCCTTGGGGAAATGGGCGAAGAAGACGGCATCTGGCGGACACGCGGAAATCGTCATTGGCATGGATACTCGCGAATCGGGCCCATGGATTGCCGAAATGGTGGCCGGTGGGGCAGCCCAGTATGGCGTGAATGTACGATTTGCCGGTCTGGTAACCACTCCTGGCATCGCGTATTTGACCCGAACTCGTGACTTCGTTGCCGGCGTAATGATTTCCGCCTCACACAATCCTTTCGAGGATAACGGGATCAAGGTTTTTGGCCACGATGGCTATAAACTTTCCGATGATCGGGAATTGGAAATGGAAACAGTGATCTTTGAGGTTCTTGCCAACGCCGAAGCCCCCAAACCGGCGGTTTTGACGGTCGATGAAGGGCTTGACGCCGCCTACGTCGATTTCCTGGCATCCAGTTTTGAGGGAACACTCAAAGGGAAAAAATTCGTCTTAGACTGTGCCAACGGCGCCTGCTCGCATTTAGCTCCGGAACTGTTTCACCGGCTGGGTGCCGAAATTGTGGCGCTATCCATAGAACCGGACGGCCGCAATATTAACCTGGGATGCGGTGCATTGCATCCAGAACGCCTGCAGAAGGCTGTAGTGGAAGCCGGTGCTGATGCTGGGGTGGCTTTTGATGGCGACGCCGATAGAGCCATTCTGGTGAGCGCATCAGGAAAGATCGTTGACGGTGACCAGATGCTGTTGATCGCAGCCAGAGCCTTGAAAGCTGCCGGGAAGTTGCCGGGAAACGTGGTAGTGGCCACCGTCATGTCGAACATGGGGCTGGAAGTGGCCCTAGGTGCCGAAGGGATTCGCTTGGATCGCACTCCGGTGGGCGATAAATACGTGCTGGAAGAGATGATCCGAACCGGTGCCGCAATTGGTGGGGAACAGTCTGGTCACGTAATTTTTCACGAATACGCCACCACTGGCGACGGCATGCTTACGGCCATGCGAATCTTTGAGCAGATGGCGAAAACTGGCAAGACTCTGGATGAATTGGCGGCCGGGCTGGAAATTTACCCGCAGCGGTTGGTGAATGTCCGGGTGCGGGAAAAGAAGCCGATGAGCGATATTCCTCCGGTGATGGAAGCCATTCGGGAATGTGAGGATTACTTCCACGGCAAGGGTCGTGTTTTGGTTCGTTATTCCGGTACCGAATCGCTGGCAAGGGTGATGGTGGAAGGTCCGGAACTGTTGCACGTGGAACGTTTCGCTGAATCAGTTGCCGCCGTACTTCGCCATGAACTAGGCGCGTGACATATCATATTCTTCATGAGTCGAACATTATTGTTTATTTTTTGCGCCGTCGGTCTGATGGCCCAAGGACCAAGAGTCCACACCAAGACCTTGCCCGGTGAAGATTGGACTGCGCTTTTTAATGGCAAGGATCTCAACGGTTGGGTAGAAGTGGGCAAGGAAAAGTGGCTTGTAGAAAGTGGAACCCTACACGGCATGGCCGTTTCCAAAGACTACGGCTACTTGAAAACTGCCAAAAACTACAAGGATTTCCATCTTTCTCTGCGATTCAAGTGCGAAGGTGACGGCAATAGCGGCGTCTTCTTCCATTCCGAATTCAAACCGGGAACTGCCGAAGTCACCCAGGGTCTGCAATTCGAAATCGACTGCACCATTGGCGAACATACCGGGGGAATTTATGGCGATGGTCGGGGATGGGTGGTTTGGCCATCACCGGAAAACGAAACCGTGGTGCGTCAGGATGATTGGAACGAATATTTATTGAAAGTGGAAGGCAACCACTACGTTTCCCGCCTGAATGGTGTGGTGATGGTTGATTTTACCGATCCCAAGCCAAAGTCGTTCGATGGTGGCATTTCCTTGCAACTACATTCCGGCGGTTCCGGAAACATGCGTTTCAAAGACATTATGATTCGCGATTTGACCAGGAAGTAAACCCACAGAACAGCAGTGAAGACAACAGGCATCCCCAGGCGAACCAATCGCCATTGCGGGTGTAAAACGTTGTCTCCTTGATCCAGGAAAACGGTAGCCGAGCGGATGTTTCCACAAACTCTGGAATCCGCTTGGCTATCTTTCCCGATGGATCAATGGCAACTGTATGTCCGTTATTGGTGGCCCGCAGCAACCAGCGATTATTTTCCACCGAACGCATCCGGGCCAGTTCTAAATGCTGTTCCCGCGCCGCTGTCTTGAAAAAATACCCATCGTTGGTCAGCATCACCAAAACCTCATCGCCTTGAGCCGCAAATTGACGCACATGGTCGGGCAGCGCCGATTCGTAGCAAATGAACACTCCCACCCGGTGACCATCCACCGAAAAATCAGCGGTGGATTTCCCCGCAGCAAACGTTCCCGTTTCACCACTCACTTTGTTCACCCAGGAAAATAGTGGCGGAACATATTCACCGAACGGGACCAGATGCATCTTATCGTACCGACCCAGGGTCTTCCCTTCCCGACTGATGAATTCAGCCGAATTAAGCGGATCTCCCTTGGGGTTATGAACCACTGTTCCCAGCACTACGGCCACATCTGCCCGCGTTGCCACTTCTAAGACGTGACCGCGCAGAATGGCATCGTCCTCGTAATACACCGGTGCTGGAAGTTCCGGCCAAAGCACCATCGCCGGTTTACCTTCACTCGCTTTCAAGGCGCTTTCCAAACTCAATCGAGCAAGATGCTGCTCCAAAGTTTGCACCGATTCCCAAGTCCAGCGGACAGTTTCCGGATCAATATTGGGCTGCACCGTCACCGCGCTTTCCGTTGGCACAGCAACATCTGGAATGGAAGGCATCAACAGCAAAACCAGCAACGCAAGCACCAGCGCGACCAGGTTTTTCAGACGGCGCAACACCAGTAGCGCGGCAGCGGTGCCGGTCATCGCGAATAGAAAAGATAGTCCATACACGCCCACCCAAGGAGCCAATCGAAGTGGCAGTGCCATGTCCACTCCAGCGTTGCCCAACAGCAGCCAGGCGAAGTCTGTAGTTGGTTGTTGCGACCATTCCATGCCCGTCCACAATGCTGGAATCGCCACAATGGCCCATCGTGATGGGATCACAATCACAGCCAGCAGCGAGAAGATTCCGTAATGCAGGGCTCGGATAAAGCAGTACACCAGCAGGGTTCCAAAGCCGCCCCACTCGCCCATGTCGCCATGCACGGCAAGCACTGGCGCAAACCAGTAATAGACTCCTAAGGAATGCAGGAATCCCGCACTGTAGCCAAGTAGGAAGCGATGTTTCCAGGGGACGGTTGCCGCCAAGCTTACTACCAGTGGAGCCAGTGTCAGCGGTGCTAGCCAATACCAGTTCCAACCAGGGTAGATCACCACCAGGCATAGTCCCGTTAGCAGGGCCAGCAAGTAGTTTCTAGCGATGAGATTCACGCCGGAGTCAGCTTCCCGGTGGCCTCTTCTTCCACCAAATCGGCCATGTACGATGATCGAACAAAGGGACCGCTAAAGACCATCTCAAACCCTATCGAAAGACCATAATCGCGCAATTCATCAAATTCCGCAGGGGTCACATAACGGGCGACTGGCAGGTTACGACGGGTAGGTTGCAGATACTGGCCGATAGTGGCCACGTGAACACCCGCGTCGCGAACATCGCGCAGAAGCTCCTTCACTTGATCTTGCGTCTCACCCAGCCCAACCATCAACCCGGATTTAATCAGAGCCTCCGGGCGATGTTTGCGGGCGAAAGAGAGCACATCCAGCGATTGCTGATAGCGGGCTTGCGGACGAACAGAACGATACAGCCGCTGCACGGTCTCCATGTTGTGGTTGTAAACATGCGGCCCGGCGTCAAGCACTCGGGCCACAGCAGTCATGTCGCCATTGAAATCGGGAGTGAGCACTTCCACCCTGGCGTTGGGCAATGCCCGCTTCACTTCACGCACGGTTTCCGCCCAATGCTGCGATCCACCATCGGGCAGTTCATCGCGATTGACACTGGTGATCACCACATAGCGCAGCTTCATTTGTGCCGCCATGCTGGCTACGTTGGCTGGTTCCAAAACGTCCAGTCCGAAATCCTGCTTCCGGGGATTGCCTTTAGGAACCGAACAAAATCCGCATCCACGGGTACAAATATTCCCCAGAATCATGAACGTAGCTGTCCCACGATGGAAGCACTCATGAATGTTAGGACATCGCGCCGATTCGCAAACGGTATGCAAATGCAAATCGCGCAATTCGCGCTTCAGCAGATGCACGGATTCGTTGTGCGTCTCTGGTTTACGTAACCATTCCGGCAGGCGCATCCGGGGAGCACCAGCTATTTGAACTAGAGGTTGAGAAATATCACTCACTTCTAATATTTTTTCACGATAGAGCCCTTTACGCCAACCTTTTCCAAATCAATTTTGGTTTGGGCCAGGGCTTCCTTATCTTTCATAGGACCAACTAAAACACGGAAGAGCGTCGGATTCGGGCCGGGAGCAACCACTGCATTGAACGATTTATTGCGTAGTGATCCAGCCATTACATCGGCCCCTTCTTTATCCACAGCAACTACCTGCAAATAAGTTCCTGGGGACGGTTCCCGGGCGCTACCCGCACTGACCACAGGTTTGGGGTCAGGCTTCGGGTCAGTCTTTGGTTCTAGGGGCTTCTTTTCGACAACCTTCGGTTCCACAGGCTTAGGCGGATCCTTCTTCGGTTCGATTTTCTTCTCTACTTCTTTGATCTTTTCATCACCCTTGGGCAATACAGGAACCGCAGGAAGTTTCTTTGCCTCGGTGGCTTTTTCATAAAGATCACTGGCAGAGCGCGATGGCCGTTCCTCTACGGTCTTGCCCGGATCTACAATAATGGGATTGGCTGAAGGGCTGGAACCGGAGCCTGCGTCAATTGGTACTTGCTTCCGATTGGCAGCGGAAATGGCGTCACGGCTGGGGTTGTTCTTCCCAATCAGGTAGCCCATAGTGAACAGCACACCCATCAGCACCAACAAGACACCAAACACCAGCAACAGTTGCCTGTTGCCGATCACCAATTCAAATTCACCCTCTTCGTTTTGAGCCATGCTTCATCCTTGCAAACCTTTTGTAATAAACAATGTCACAAACAACAACCATTGTCGAGAATATCTACCTCACCCATGAAAAAGCAACTTCTTTGTTTCTACGGGCAATCCATGCAAAGCGAAAAAGGAACAGGGTCAAAGCAAATAGCGGGGCAATGATCACCACGGCCCAGGCTGGTCGCATGCCTGCACACAGAATGCTGGCACCCCAACAACTGAGGATCATGCCGACGATTCCGGCTAGCCCGTACATCGGGAATCGGGCCTCTATCAGTAACAACAACGCTCCACAAAGCAGCAGGGCAAGGGCTTTCCCGCTGATCTGTTTATCCCAAAGACCAAACACACCAAACGACACTAAGACTCCTCCCAGGCTGCCAGGGATTACCGAACCCGGCAGAAGGCACTCCACGTAGACCAGCGCGATTCCAATGCTGATGATCAGCAAAGCCACATTAGGATCGTCCACTGCGCGGCGCGATTTTTCTTTGAGAGTATCGCCAAATAGGAGCATTGTGGCCAGCAGAGTTAGGGTCAACAAGACTTTCCACCACATAGACGCCTCCATCCAATAGGAGAGAAAAGGGGTGCCCAATGCCACTCGGTTTTCCCGTATCCTAAATTGTTGTTATCAGCGTCCATCGGCGTCCATCAG
>JANMWO010000242.1:0-6331 GCA_031394025.1 Acidobacteriota bacterium | reverse complement strand
TGCAGTTGCACTTTCCAACCGGCACGGCCAGGGGGAGCATCGCCCACCCGGATGTCACCAGAAGCTGCCACCAATGCACGCGGGAACCCTGCGGCAACCAGTGCTTCCAGCATCTGATCGGCAGCATAACCTTTGGCGATTCCCCCTAAATCCAATTGCATATTTTCCTGCATCAATTGGATGGTCTGGTATCTGCGGTTGATCTGGACCTTCTTGTAGGATGTCCGTTGACGGGCTTCTTCCACATCGGTTCGTGATGGAAGCTGTCCCACTTTCCTTGCGTAGCGCCATTGGTGCGTCAGCGGACCCAGCGTAATATCGAACGCTCCGTTGGTTTGCCTGGCGATACGCAGCGACGCTGCTACCACTCGAAATAAATCGTCGGACACTTTCACTGGCTTAAGGTACGCAGTCCGACATAACGTGTTCAGTTCGCTATCGGGCTTGTAATCGGAAAGGGTTTGATCCAGTTGCGCCGCGCGCTGGAAAGCCTGACCCATGGCCACCCGGGCTGCTGTTTCATTCTGAGTGTAAACAACAATGCGAAATAGCGTGCCCATGTGGGGCTCTGTAGCCTCAACTTTTTGCCAGTCTGCTGCCCAGCAGCTTACTGCAAGCGCGCTAGTTACTATCCACTTCAACACCGTTGTTCCAATACTGGAACATTTCGCGAGCTGATGGCACATGCAAAGGCCTCACCAATCGGAATCCTAACCATTGAGCATCGGTAAGATACCAGATGCTTTTCGGCAATTGCGGATCTTGCATTTTCCACGAAGAATCGCTGCCTACGCGTGACCCGCAACTCAATTTCGATGGTGGATCGTTCCATGATCCACCGCGTACTGCATGTGGGTACGATTCCTTCGATTTCACCCACGGGTTGGACACGTTGCCAGCAACGTAGGGGGCATAGGCATCCAACGTCCATTCCATTACGTTGCCATGCATATCAAACAGTCCCCAGGGATTCGGTTTCTTCGTTCCCACTTTTTCATATTTCCCATTGGCATTGGCCGATGACCAGGCGTATTCACCGGTCTTGCTGGCATCGTCACCAAAGGAAAACGCAGTGGACGTTCCTGCGCGGCAGGCATATTCCCATTCCCCTTCCGTTGGCAACCGATAGAAATGGCCGGTCTTCGCGCTGAGCCATTCGGCATATTTGTTGGCTGCATGTTGCGTCATGCTGATGGCCGGATAGCCGTTCAAGCCCATGCCAAAACTCATCTCCACATACGGCTTGGTGGGACGACTGACCGCATCCACATTCGGATCGGCACCCTTGGTTTCACGAGCCTGATCAGGGAACATAAATAGCCGATACTCATCCCAGGTGACCTCAAACTTCCCCATCCAGAAGGGATCAATTTTAACTTTGTGTTGTGGGCTTTCGATTTTTGAATTCATGGAACCCATCTGGAATTCTCCGCCAGGAATGGGCAGCATTTCAAAGAAAACATCGGTGCCAGGAATCAGTGTTTTCAAAGGCTGCATATCGGCGGGCTTTTTCTCTTTCGATGCGGCTACAATGCGTTGATGCAATTTATCCACAAGGGTGGCGTCGTCGGGAAGTCGCTTCACTTTTTGGCCAACAACAATTGATTCGGGCCATGGGGCACCTTCGGCAATCCAACTGCGCAAGATAGCCCGATCATCGACTGATAGCTGCATTCCACCGGGAGGCATTGCACCGGGCTTCCCCGGATCGCGCTCCACCGTCAGCAGTAAAACGCTCTGGTCTGGCTGTCCTGGAGTAAACACCTTCAAGGCATTGGCACGACGATCCAAGCGCAAACCACCAGCCGCTTTCTCAGTGGAATGGCAAGGCATGCAACTTCTTTCCAGAATGGGACGCGCCGAAGTGAAGTCAGCTCCCATAACTGGGAACAAAGCACAGCAGAGGAGAAATAGTTTCTTGAGAAAGGGCGGACAGGCAGGGATGCCTGTCCCACTTACTGGATTCTCATTGTAATCGGCAAACATTGACTTACAGGAACTTAGTAATTCCGGGTCGCGCAGTTAGTGGAACGTCCAACTTCATGTTCCAATCTAATTTCTCAGGCACCAGACGCTCTTGCGAATTCAACGCCTGTTCCCAGGTGATGGTCTGACCAGTATAAGCAGCCATGCGACCCATAATTCCCAGCATTGTTGTGGTGGCCAGGCGTTCGCCATTGTTTACCTCTTGACCCTTGCGGATGGCGGCAAACAGTACATCATGTTCGCGTTGATACATATCGTACTTCTGACCTTCATAACTCCACGGATTTTCGCCTTCAATCCTCGGATTCGGGCCACGACCAATGGTGGCAACGCCTTTGGTACCAGTAATGTAATCGGCATTTTCGTTGTAGCAACCCACCATTTGACGGTTGGCAACTGAAGCTCGGGCATTGTTTGGGTAAAGGTAGTTCACCTGGAAATGATCGAAAATGTTGCCGCCTTCAGCAGGTATCTGTCTTCCACCAACTGCCACGCAACTGATGGGTGGCTGATCGTTAAACGCCCAGGCAACTTTATCGACGGTGTGAATGGCCTGTTCCACCAAGCTATCGCCGCACAGCCATGTGAAGTTATACCAATTGCGAATCTGCCATTCCATGTCACTCATTCCGGCAGGTCGTTCCGATGCCGATGGCATGGGCTTCACAGGCGATGTATAGTAAGTGCCGTAGTAACTCACAATATTGCCGATTGCGCCTGCGTGGATCTTATCAAACGTCTCCACAATATGATTGGCGTAGCGCCAGCAGAAGCCAGCCATCAGGCTGATGTTCTTTTCCTTGGCCATCTTCACAGTTTCAAGAACGTGACGGACGCCAACGGCATCTGTGGCCACCGGTTTTTCCACAAACAGATGCTTCTTCGCTTCTACGGCAGCGCGCAGTTGCACCGGTCGGAAACCAGGTGGCGTAGCCAGCAAAACTACGTCCACACCGCTATCAATCAATTTCTGATAGCCATCGAGCCCCACAAATTTCTTTGCCTGTTCCACTTTCAAACGAGTGCGAACTTCTGGTTTTAGAAACTTTTCCAACGAAGCCAGACTTTCGTCAATGCGCTCTGTATAGATGTCTGCCATCGCCACTAGTTCTGCACCGTCGTCAGCCTTAATGGCTTGGGCAGTGGCACCCGTTCCGCGGCCACCGCAGCCCACAATTCCCACTTTGATGGAATTGGTGACGGAAGCACCTTTCAAAAGGGCAGGCACTCCAAATGCGGAGGCCGTCTTAATAAATTCACGCCGAGAATTATCTCTCATACTGGTAATCAGCATACCACCGTTTAATCGTCGTCTAAAATGGTGGAATGCGACTCCTGTCCCTACTGCTGCTAACTTCCCTTGTTGCCTTTCCGCAAAAGCTGAACGTTCGAAAGCACACCCTGGCCAACGGTATGAGCGTGATCATTCATGAAGACCACGATATCCCCAACGTGGCTCTGTATCTGTTCTTCAAAGTAGGCTCGCGCAATGAACGGCCCGGCATCACTGGGTTGTCGCATTTCTTTGAGCACATGATGTTTAACGGTGCCCGGAAATACGGCCCCAAACAATTCGATTTTTTTATGGAGAACGCCGGGGGCAACAACAACGCCTACACATCGCACGACCTCACTGTTTATCAGGATTGGTTCCCGCGTACTGCCCTGCCCCTGATTTTTGAATTGGAAGCAGATCGCCTGCGCGACCTTGCTTTCGATCCTAAAATCATTGAATCAGAACGCGGCGTGGTTTATTCAGAACGTCGCACGGCAATCGACAACAATCCACCCGGAGCGTTGAATGAACAGATGATAGCTGCCGCCTTTACCGCGCATCCCTATCATTGGCCGGTGCTCGGTTGGCCTTCCGATATTGAAGGCTGGACCATGGCCGACCTTAAGCAATATTGGAGCATGGGTTATGCGCCCAACAATTGCATTCTGGTAGTGGCTGGCGATGTAACGGAAAGCGAGATCTTGAGTTTAGCGAAAAAGCATCTGGAGCCAATTGCGCGGCGCAGTGTTCCGCCGCCATTGAAAACGATTGAACCAGCGCAGGTGGGCGAACGGCGTGTGTTGCTTGAAAAGCCCGCCCAGTTGCCGATGGTGTTGATGGCCTATCACACCGTGGAATCGAAACACCCGGATAACAACATCTTAACCGTACTTGATTCCATCCTGACGGACGGGCGAAGTTCACGGCTATACCGTCGGTTAGTGGAACAAGATCAAGTAGCGTTGAACGTTGGCGCACAGGCCATGCAGGCACTCGACCCAGGGCTTTGGTTTGTGCAAGTGCTACCCAGTGCGGGCATTGATCCGGTGAAAGCAGAGAAGGCTGTGTATGAGGAATTGGAACGTTTGGGGAAAGAGCCAGTCACGGCAACGGAACTGGAAACCGCCAAGAACCAGATTCTGGCCAAGTTCTATCGCGATATGAAGACCATTGCGGGCAAAGCAAACTTCATTGGTAATTTTGAAATATACCAGGGCGACGCAGGAAAGATCAGCGAATATCCGGCCATCATTCAACGCGTCACTGCTGCCGATATTCAACGAGTGGCAGCAAAGTATCTGAACGCTCGCAATCGCACGGTTGCAACATTGGTTCCGGTGAAGGAAGAGTCCGCACAATGAGACATCTACTGGCCATTCTGGCACTGGCTGCCATTGCTTCAGCACAGGTGAAGTTACCGCCCTTCAGCCGACAAGTGCTGCCGAATGGGGTGACGCTGCTAATGTCCCCAAAAGAAGAACTGCCGCTGACGAACTTTCGTGTAGTGATCCGCGGCGGTGCCGAAGCGGACCCTGCGGGTAAGGCCGGCCTGGCCTCCATGACTGCGGAATTGATTCGTCGCGGCACGCCCACGCGGAGTTCATCGCAAATTTCAGAATCGCTGGATGCCATGGGAGCGTCGCTCACCACGCAGGTGGATCGCGGTGCCATTAACGTTGCGCTGGAATGTTTGAGTAAAGACACGGACAAGGCGCTGGATATTCTTGCCGATATCCTGCTGCACCCCGCGTTCCCCAATGAGGAAGTACGCAAGGCGCTGGCCCAGGCAATGGATGCCGCCCGTTCCTTAAAAGATAATCCGAACGCAGCGATTGGTGCCTATTTCAATGGATTCTTTTTCCCGCCAGGACATCCGTACCGCTACCGCCCGGAAGGCGATGAGACAACGCTAAGCAAGCTGGATCGCGATTCGATGGTTGCATTTCATGGGCGTCATTTCACCGGCAAGAACCTGATCGTTATCGTAGGCGGATCGTTTCAGACAACAGCCATGCAAGCCAAGTTGGCTAAAATGTTCAGCAGTGTAGCCGCAGGCGAAGCCTACCAATGGATGCCTGAACCTGAGCTAAAGCGCGCCTCCTTACCAAAACTGCTTCTGGTGGATGTACCCGATGCAACCCAAACTTATTTCATGATTGGCCAGCCGGGCACCAAGCGCGGGCATCCCGATGAGACGCCCATTCAACTGATCAACACATTGTTCGGCGGTCGCTTTACCTCTATGTTGAACGATGCGCTACGCGTCAATTCCGGGCTGACTTACGGCGCCGGTTCAACGGTGAATTTTAATCGACTGACGGGATCCATCACCATCTCCACATTTACGAAAACGGAAACTACTGCAAAAGCCATTGACATGGCTTTGGAGATTCTGAAAAAGCTGAATGAAAAAGGAGTGGATGCGGCTCAGTTGAAATCAGTCAAAGCCTTTGTGAAAGGCAGTTACCCTACGCAGCATTTAGAGACAGCCGAACAGGTGTCCACCATGCTTGGGGAAATTGAATTATATGGTTTGAATCGTGGGGAAGTGGACGATCTGTTTTCAAAGATTGATGCCGTGACGCTGGAACGAGCGAACGCGGTGGCTCGCCAGTATTATAAGGCTGAAAATCTGGTTTTTGTATTGCTGGGTAGGGCCTCGCAACTGCGTGAAGTAGCAAAAAAGTACAGTGCAGAAATTGTAGAATCAAGTGTCGCTAAGCCGGGATACCTTATCCCATAAGCATTTTATCCGCAGATGGCGCAGATAAGACCAAGGCAAATTCTTGTTGGGTTTTATCTGCGCTTATCTGCGTCATCTGCGGATGAATCTTGTCAGTGAATCTCCTCAATCTGCAATTCGACGTTGCTGGCAACGCCAAGCTCAGCCGCAACAGCCTTCTTCGCATCACCTGTGATCACTTCGTAAGTGCCTAAAAATCCCCGTGTCCGAAACACACCCTCGGCATCCGTTGTGCCTTGCACATCGGTCCACCAATCACGATAGACCAGGTCTCGCCAAGCTTGCAGATTCTTTTTCGGCTTCCAATCCAGAGTGAACATTGCGGC
>JANMWO010000231.1:0-9680 GCA_031394025.1 Acidobacteriota bacterium | reverse complement strand
TTCACTGCAATGGCAACCACACAATCGGCTACCGAAGGATTCCACTTTATGAGTAAGCGTTCTGCTGCGCTGAAAAATCGGGCACATAATCGAGCAAGCAAATGACGGTGCGCCTCCCCAACTGAACCTCGCCAACCCCGTTTAAGGAGATAACTCTCGTAAATCATAGATGTTGCGATCCATGGAAAAATAAAGCTCCTTTTAAACCCCGCTAACCCAAGCGCTCCATGCAGGGACTCAAATGAGAAAATATGCAGGTGTCTCGGAGGTTCTAATCCGCGCCAAAACTCCCCGTAAATTTGGTGGCCGAGGCTTAACCAATTTGGTGTGAATACCACAAGTTTCCCCCCTGGCTTTAAAATGCGAATACATTCCATCAAAGTTCCGATTGGATCAGGAACATGCTCGATGACATGGTTCAACGTTACGGCATCAAAGCTGTCATTCGGAAAGTTTTGTTGCTCCAACGCACCGCAATTAACATTCAAGCCTCTTTCCCTTCCAACACGTGCCGCATTGTCATCGGGGTCAACCCCTGTCACATCCCAGCCCAATTCACGCATGGAGAGGAGCCAATCGCCGGAGCCGCAGCCAATATCCAGCAAACGGCCATGCGGCACGGCATCCAAGAATCGAACTTCGCCATCCGCCTCAGCACGGCGGGAAGGAAACAGACGCAGAAGTCGTCCAACCCATGGGATCCGAAGCCAACCAGTACTCAATTCGTATTCGTATTTTTCTGCCAGGTACTCGCGCTTCATTAGAAGGAATATCTGATTAAGTACTCCGCGGCAGCGCGCACGACCTGATGGCGCGTGCGTGTAATATCTCGCGTAGGCTTTGCCAATATCTTCTTCCACCGGCATGGGATCCAGCCAGACCAGGAGGCATTGTTCGTTGGTACATCGCTTCAAATTCCACTCGCCAGGAGCGCCAAACATCCGGTCTATTTGATTGAGATAAAGGAACTCCCCTTCCCTCCCACACAGAGCACAGGTTGGGCGCGATTTAGTCCGGATCTCTGCTTCACTTGTCATAGTTAAATTTGGTTGAACGAATTTCAGACACCGTCCTTATTTTTCACGACCACTGTCGTCCCTTTAGCGATTTTCAGACTCTTAACTCAGAGAAATGAATTCTTCTCTAATTCGCATTCATCTGTAGGCGTGTGCGCAATCCCAAACCATCGCCGTAAGCCCGGATAAGTTCGGATGCCGAGTATTCCCAAGCAAGTGCATTGGCTACTCGCTGTTGACCAATTTCGCCCATCCTCTTGCACTCAACTGGATTGTCCAACAACCACCGAACTCGATCTGCAAACTCTAGTTCGTCATTCGGTCGAACGTAAAGCGCTGCATCCTGAGCGGAATATCGAGTTTCCGCCAAGTCAAAGGCCACCGTTGGTTTGCCTAGTGCCATGTATTCCATGAGCTTGTTCATCGTAGATTTGTCATTCAATGGACTCGATGGATCTGGCTGCACACATACATCAACCGCCGAAAGGCACTTCCGGGCTTCGAGTTCTGAAAGACGTCCGGTGAACAAGACGTAAGCTTCAATTTGCAACTCCTTGGCCAAGGCTTGCACGTTGGGGAAGGCATCTCCATTTCCGATAATGATAGCCAAAAAATCCCGCCGTCGTAAGGTAAAGACCATCTCACGTATAGCGCGCAGCCAGTAATCTACTCCGTCTTGCGGCCCTATGGTGCCAACGTATCCAATCAGATATTTTGCACGTTGCACTAGGTCAGGATCAGCTTCTAAGCGCTGGTAAGAAAGAGGTGGCCCATTCCGCACAACGAACACCTTATCTGGATTCTTGCACCCTCGCGTGAGCGCCAGACGCTTGTAGGACTCATTCGTAGCGACAACAACGTCAGCGACTGCATACGAGCATCGCTCCAGGAGACGCAAACTACTGTAAATAAGATTCGCGCGTGGTTGCGCGAAGCGAGAGAGATAGGTCTCAGGCGCGAGGTCATGGTGATCGAACACGAACTGCTTTCCGAACAGTTTGAATATTGCACCAATGACGAAAAGTGTATCAGGGGGATTTGCCGCATGGATCACGTCAACTCCTTTACGCACCGCGACCCAAACTGTTAACAACAGCATAACCAGGGTAGCATAGCCAAACTCAAAGGCGTACCCGAATAGCCCATTACCTCCCGGAGGGGCCGGAAAGCGGTAAATACTGATGCCCTCAAGGTTCTCCACCCATCGTTGAGCGGGACTTCGGGGAGCGATGACGGAGACGCAATACCCTGCATCACGCAACGTGTGCGCTTCACGGCGCACGCGGAAATCAGAGGGGTACGCATTATTTTCGACCAGAAACAGCACTCTAACCGATTTAGACATCGCCCTGTTCTCCTACCATCCCGTCAGCAATCTGCGACGAAGCAATCTGTCGACTAGCCTGCCCAGTGAAGAAACGATCCCTGGCCTCAGTCAGTAGCCTCCTCAAAATAAGCCATGCACTTGTCGGGCTACGGCTCATGATTTGGTTCGTGGCGGATGACAACGCACTACGCTCGATCAGAAGTTCGGTGCCCAGTTGCGATAACGGGATATGCTCTAAGGGCGGTGTAGCGTGAACAAATCCATCGACAGAGACTGTCCGCCAAACATATTGATCACTAGTGTCAGGTGCTTCGATGATGAGTTCCGCCGCCTCACTAGGCGGCTCAAAGGCAATGATCGTCCCGAGGGGCTTTACACGACAGGTTGTTCCCTCCATTCGCCAGAGATAATTCATTCGGCTAAGATCAGTCATGTTGGGCCAGACCAAATCACCCAGTCCATTAATAAATTTTGCCAATTCGTCGAACACCTCCACCCCTCTCCTTAGGTCCTGGTGATGTCCTCTCAATATCATGGGTTGCCCAAGATAAGCCGCAACAAGTAGCGTGTTCTTGACACTTCCGGTCAGCCCCCATCGCGGTAAAACCGGGCAACCTTCGATGATCTCGGAAGGAAAAAATCCCAGGGTCTTGGTCCACGACATGCCTCGGTTGTGGGCGCGCAACGAACCTGCCGAAATACAAGCCGACTCAAAGCCACACCTTGGAAGCGCTGCCAGCATTTCGTTCGAGCAGGCCCCATGTGGCGGCACCATCACCCGGCCAACGCGCAGATTCCCCCTTTTTTCCAAACGCTCGATGCGTCGAACAGCCTGCCACAGCAAAGCCTCGCGAGTCGCGTTCGGATAAATCTGCGCCAACTCCTCCTTTGCATGGTTGTTACCATGCACCAACAAGGAAAGCCATCGCGAATTTTGGCGGAATATGTCGGCGGTTGCCGCATGCACATACCACGTGTCGATAGGAATGGTGGCAAAGGAAACGTGGTAATTGCCTTTTTGGGCGCGCATTGCAAGTTCACGATAATCCACAAAACCATATTGCGGCCAATGTAGGTTTGGATCATCAAGCATGAATGCGGCACGCAATGGCGGGCATTGATAGCCATTAGACCCGCCTAGTTCGCGCAGAAATTGCAACAAAGGAAGCATCTCCAAGAAGCGCTCCCCATTAAACACATCGCTGAAATTTTGATCGGAAGAAATCTGTGGCAATGGTAAGGCCGCCCTGAAATGCCGTGCCACACCTTTTCTAGACATTACCCAGATCGGCCTCTGCTGGCTGGTTGCGAGAACTGTTTCATTATCACCCAACGCAAGGAACGGTATGCTCTCTGCCACTTTTGTTGTTACCGTCCGGCCTCTAAATGGATCCGGAACCGCTAAGTGATCAGCGAACTTCACTTCAATGACAACATAGCGGCCAGCTACTGGCAGGTCGACAGATCGTGGGATGCTAAGGCTTGGAATGCTTTCTGAGACAGCGGACAGACCATTACTCCATCCACCCTGAAAGCGAATTTCTCCGGCCACCTGTATTCCATAATCGTCGCCATAAATGAATCCCATTGGCAGAAGCTGCTCCAGGATGGAGAACAAGTCTACTCCAGGAGGAGACGCTGAAGTTTCGTAGCTTTGAATTCTACACAGCGCTCTTGACTGAGAACTGTTGAAAATATTCATCATCAGATTAAGGCAGTGAAAGTATTGATAACGGCATTTCAGCGAGCGGCTTCACTGGGGCTCTTGCCCATAAAAAGCCAGCGCAAGCACACAATGTCTTCTTGAAATTTGTGTTTGCTTTCAGCGGACATCCCGAGCCCTACGATTCGCTTTAAACTGCGGACAACCAATCGAAGCCCATGGTGCGATGCCGCGAGAAGTAAGTAAGTGCATTGACCGGACAGTCCATGATACTTCCGCCAATATTGCAAGTTCGCCCTATGATATTGAATGCTGTAACGGAATGGCGCGTTTGACGTGCTGGCTCCGCCAAAATGAACCGCCGTGGCTTGCGGAACGAACATCACTTTCCATCCCACATCCCAGAAACGCTTGCACCAGTCCACGTCCTCCATGTAAAAAAAGAACCGTTCATCTAATCCGCCGACTGCATCCACGGCATTCCTCCGCGCGACCCAGAAACAGCCGCTCAACACCTCGGCTTCGGCCAGGCTGCCGTGATCAAAATGTCGCATTTCATGACCGGAAAGGATCGAGTAGTGGGAGAAGACACGGTCCACTGCTAGCGCCCGGCATAGGTTATTCCAAACACTCGGAAGACGGCGGCATGTCCGTTGCAGGTTACCGTCAGCCCCAATAATACGCGGGCCTATCAATCCGACTTTTTCATTGTGATCGAGGAACGCAGCGAGTTTTTCAAGACAATCTGCATGGATGATCACATCCGAATTTACGAACGCGAGCATTGACCCCGTAGCGTGCTTAATTGCAACATTGTTCGCTCGCGCAAAACCAAGATTCTCCATTGAACGAATCAGCGTAACTTCGGGAAATTGTTCCGCTACCATTTCGGGCGAGCCGTCAGAAGAAGCATTGTCCACAACAATCACTTCATGCACGCACGACATCCCTGTCTGGCGAATCGAATGGAGACAATCCCGCAAGTAACTGCGTGCATTCCAGCTAACAATGATGACAGAAATTGGTTTCATGTCTAGATTACGCCTTTACCGCTACGTCGGCTGACCGTGTTTAACCGAACGCGGACTGACTTTGTGCGCTCCCATACGCGAAAGGCGCGTCCCAACCTGAACTGCGCTGATGGCGGCGAGAACCAAATAGAAGAAAACAACGGACTGGTCGAAGAGGGAAATCGAAAAGAAATTCATAACGTGCCCAAACAAAATCGCTCCTAACGTCCAAATGAGAAAGCGGTATTCCATCGACGCATTTTTGTTCTTTTGCAACGCCTGCCCCACGGCCTGGAACCCGGCGACCAATATAAGTACGAAAAGTAACATCAGCGGCAGCCCGCCCATCACGCCCATCGCGAGTAGGTGATTCGTGATGTCAGTATGGGCATCGTTGCCGTATATACCCGTCGCCATCCAATGCCGCGTGTAATCCGTACCTGCTAGCCACCACTCCTCCAAATGCTCGATGGATGACTGGATCAACCTCGCTCGATGGTAGCCGGTACTGCCCCCGGAAATGTCGATCCGCGCCATCAAAAAATACACCGGGTCTTTCATGACTGCATCCAAGGCGATAACTGTCATCAATGCCAGCCAGCGGATCGCGCGAAGTCGCTCTCGCACCTTCCAAAAAGCCAATCCGAATACGATGAAAAGGACCATCATAATCGGTCCGCTCGAAGTGCTGGCGAAGACCATACCTGCCGCCGCAAACAACCCCAACAGCGCATAGTTACGGTGACCCTTCCACAGGTAAAGAGCCATAGGAAAACATGTAGCACCAACCGTTCCAGCCAAGATTGGGTGAGTAAATGGTCCGCTCGCGCGAATATTTCCTTCACGAACAGTGGAGATTTCATTTACGCCCCCGAGAAAACCAAATGGATTGTTTCCGGTCGATTTCTCCAAGAGCATCAGCATCGCGATCGGCACCAAAACGACGCACAGGACTTTGAAAATGCGCCGAACGTCTTCCCAGTTCTGAAGAAATATCCGAAATAAAAAGTAGCAGCCCAGATCGCTCCAAACTAATCCTGCCCGGAACACCCAAGCGTCTGACGTATGAAAAACACTGCTGCCAATCAACCAGAGGGCCCAAAGGATCAGCATTCGATCTACATTGTTCATGCCGTTTACAATCCATTCGCCTTTCAATAGTACTCGACAAATTCCAACCGCCACCAGAATACGTATCACCGTGAAATGCGCCAGCCCTAAGTCCAATATTTGACCTCGCGTCATGTATGCAGCGCCCAGTAACAAAGGAATCGCTGCAAAATGCCTTGGCAGAGTAAAAAGAAACACGCTGTTGACGAGCGCGAATACAACGCCGATTGCGTTCAATTCCTGGCCACGAGTAGAAGCAGATCCATTGCTTCGGTCGATCTGTATAACACGTCATTCATTTTCAAGCAGCGTAAGTTGATCACGAAGAATATGACAGGGAACCAATCGCGAGAGCGCCTGTTTCAATCGGGCGTAAGTCTGACACCCCCCCCTACGAATTTCCGAAGCCAAAGCTCGAACACAAGTAAGCTGAAGACCTCCTTAGAACAACCCGCACCTTCCTGGTGAGCGTGTAGCAATTTTGAAACCACTCGTTTGCAAAAAAAGGAATCTAACGCCGTATCTTTTGCCAAAATAGTATCGAAGACAAACTCTTTCATCTCTTTACGCATCCACTGAGCGTAGGGGACGGGAAAGCCGGTTTTTTTTCGTCTGATGATCTCTTGTGGAACCGATTGGGCCAAAGCCGCCTTCAAAATGCGCTTAAGTTTCCAGCCACTTACTTTGTAATGCTGCGGCAGCGAGGCTGCGAATTCGAGAATCCGATAATCGAGCAGCGGAACCCGTAGCTCGACGGATGTCGCCATGGTCATTTTATCCGCCTTGACCAGCAAGTCATCCGGGAGCCAAGTCTTAGTGTCCAGGTACAACATGCGGTTGAGCAGCGGTTGGTCATTTACCTTTTCAAACAAACGCCGTGTGGACATGTCCGATGGTTGGCCGCCGAGAGTGGCCGCGAATTGCTTGTTATAAAGGTCGGCCTTGAGTTGGTTGAAAGGCGTGCAGGGTGATGCCGTGCGACTGAAGTAATATTCCGAAAGTGATCGATCGATGAGATTCGCAAAAGGCCCAACTTGCTTCCACCCCGCCCACTCCAGGGCTTGAAATCCTCTGCGCAGAAGCCCCTTGGCCGGGCCAAAGGCCAACTTCAGTCTTTCCAGCATGAGAAGATTCCGGTAGGTCTGGTAGCCACCAAAGGCTTCATCCCCCCCTTCCCCGGACAATAGCACCTTGACTGAAGATTGCCGTGCCAACAGCGACACGAAGTATAGAGCGATGGCTGGAGGCTCGCAGACCGGCTCTTCCATGTGCCAGACATATTTAGGGAGAAATTCTTGAAAATCATCGGCATCCATCGAGGTCTCATGGTGAATGGTTCCGAATTTATCAGAAGCCAGCCTGGCATAAGGCCGCTCATCGTCAAAATTCGCGCCGCTGAAACCCATAGTAAACGTGTGTATCGGCTTGTCAGTCTGCTGGATCGCGTAGCTCAACACGCCAGTAGAATCCACACCACCGCTCAACAGGACCCCCACTGGTACGTCACTGATCATGTGATCTTTGACGGTGCGGCCAAGCAATTCCCGCAGAGTCTCAACTGCCTCATCGAAGCTTTGCGTGTGCGACGGTGCATCGAAACACAGGTCCCAATACTGTTGTACTGAGATCTGCCCATCTTGCACGGTGAGGTAGTGGCCAGGGTCTAATTTGAAGATGCCATCGAACAGCGTTTCGTTACCCGGCAGGTAATAATAGGTGACAAAGCGATCTACTGCCTGTGGGCTTACCCTTCGGTTGACTTCTCGATCGACGAGGAGCGATTTGATTTCCGATGCAAAAACTAAGGCCTTGCCGGTATTCGTGTAGTAAAGTGGCTTGACGCCAACGCGGTCCCGAGCCAACAGTAGCCGCTGTTGGCGCTCATCCCACAGCGCAAATGCGAACATGCCCCTAAACCGCGTCACGCATTGATCGCCCATTTCCTCATACATGTGAACGATGACTTCTGTGTCCGTTGTTGACTTGAATCGATGACCGCGCCCCTCAAGCTCGGTTCGCAGTTCTTTGAAATTGTAGATTTCCCCGTTGTATACCACCCAAACCATGCCGTCTTCGTTTGACATGGGCTGCGCGCCACTGCTGAGGTCAATAATGCTCAACCGGCGGTGCCCCAGACCAACAGGACCGGATAAGTACTCCCCGCTTCCATCCGGCCCTCGATGTTGAATAATATCCATCATTTGGCGGAGGAGTTGCCGATCAACAGGCTTGTGCCGATCAAAATTCAGTTTTCCACAGATTCCGCACATTTATTCTTTCCTTGGCCCGCTTCCGGCCGGGAGTAATTTTCCGTATATGCTGGGCTGGAACAAAAGGCGCCGAATCTGCTGCTGTCGCAGATAACGGATCGCCTCGTTGTCCGCCAACTGCGGGATCCTGTTGAAGTAGGCCGAACAAAAGCCGGCAAATAAGGCAATTGATTCAATAACGAAAGGCTTATGGATGGAACGCTTGACGCACTTTGCCAACATGAACAATGGATGATAGCCGGCGATGTAGTTCGCTCGGCCATTCTTGAACGAATTACGCCAATTACCATCCGCGCCCCCAGTGGGCTTGTGCTGAATCAATCTAAGATCCGCGAAAGTTCGTGTGGTCCACCCGTACAAGTTGGCCTTGACTTCATCGATGGTGTCCCAGCCCGGTGCTTGGATTAGTGGGGCGATCATTTCCCAGCACTTGCGGCGATAAATTTTGGTCGCTCCCCTCACATGGAATGGAGGATCTCCTAAGGAATCGACTTTTAGTTGTCCATTATCCAATTGACAAACCGTTCCGCCGCCGATCCCCAATTTTTCTTCGCTATCAAATATTTTGAAGCTCTGATCGAAGTAATTGGGGGCAAAGGACAGATCAGCATCCAGCTTGACGATGAAATCCCAACTATAGTCACTCAAAATAGAATATCCTGCGTAGAAGGCTTCAACCACTCCACCCCCGGCAGCTCGGAATCCCCGATTTCCTCTGTGAATTACTTTTATCCAGTTTATCTGAGCCGCATAAAAATCGAGCACTTCACCTGTGCCATCAGTTGAACCATCGTCCACAATGATCCATAGTGAAGGCAATATGGTTTGACGGACTACGGATTCAATCGTTTTCTCAACGTAGGGCTCTTCATCACGTACCGGCGTGATAATAATGTAATTGGGTCTGGTGTTGCCCTTGTTGGGCAAAGGCGCAATCGTAACCATTAGTAAGCCGTGTTCCTGCTCAAGTTTTTGTCGTCGCAGAGTAATGAAGACGACAAAGCAAACGAGTCCATGCAAAGCTCGAGTGCATCGTTCCACTGTGGCAGCGCCAAATCAAAGGCGTCTGCAAATTTCTTGGTTGACATCGCGGAGTTTGCGGGACGATTTGCTGCTTGCTGGTAGTCGGCGGTAGCGATGCGAATTAACTTGAGCGTGCATTGTGTCTTACGAACAATGGAACGTTGAACAATCGCTTCCGCAAAGCCACACCAAGAAACCAAGCCTGCTGCGGTAAGGTGATAGACGCCACTGACGTGTTCAATTCCCCTAGCACAACTGCGC
>JANMWO010000173.1:0-2031 GCA_031394025.1 Acidobacteriota bacterium | reverse complement strand
TGGCAAAAAGCTGTTCGATAATTCCGCATGATGGCGCGATGCCGGGGCCATATCCAGGCGGATCTCGGCAGCGGTCAGCTCCGCGCCTTCAGCCATAACAATGCTCCGTTCGAGAACGTTTTCCAGTTCCCGAACATTGCCTGGCCAGTTGTAATCCATCAGCTTTGCTACTGCAGTTCGTGAAATGGTTTTCACCGGACTTTCCAGCTCCTTGCCTAACTTCGTAACGAAGAATTCCGCTAGCACCGGAATGTCTTCCTTGCGATCCCGTAGCGGCGGAATGTTGATGGGCACCACGTTCAACCGGTAGTACAAATCTTCACGAAAGGTGCCTTGTTCTAGCGCCGCACGCAGGTCCACGTTGGTTGCTGCTATCACCCGCACGTCAATTTTCATGGTCTTATTGGAACCTAGCCGTTCAAATTCACGCTCCTGCAAAATACGGAGCAACTTCACTTGAATGGCCGGCGGACCGTCGCCGATTTCATCCAGGAACACCGTGCCCGTGTCAGCCTGTTCAAACTTGCCTGGCTTGGTTTGGTTAGCTCCAGTGAATGCACCCTTTTCATAGCCGAACAGCTCACTCTCCATCAGATTTTCTGGAATGGAAGTGCAATTGATTTTCACGAACGGCTTATCTTTCCGCGGCGACTGCTGATGAATCGCCCGGGCAATGCGATCTTTGCCGACCCCGCTTTCCCCCGCCAACAGAACCGTCGCCCGCGTGGGGGCAACACGCATCACCGTGGAAAATATTTCCTGCATGGGCTGGCTGCTACCAATAATGTTGTCCAGTTGAAAGCGTTGGCCCAGTTCTTCCCGCAGCTTACGATTTTCCGCACGCAGGTTGCGCAGTTCCAGAGATTTGTTCACCACCGCAATCAAATGATCCAGCGAAAATGGCTTCAACAAAAAATCGTTAGCACCAATCTTCATCGCCTCCACAGCGTTTTCCACGGTGCCGAACGCGGTCATCAACACAACAGGAATGTGCGCGTATTGCTGGCGCACTTGGCGTAGGAATTCAATGCCATCCATGCCCGGCAGACGTAGATCGGTGAGGATCAGGTCAGCATGGTCAATGAGTTTCAATCCCTGCTCCGCAGAACCGGCCTGTTCCACTTCAAAGCCGGAAGAGCGCAGTTGCAGCTCCATCACACGACGTAGTTTTTCTTCGTCTTCAACTATTAGAATTCGTTGTTTCATCGTTCTCTCATCGGGGTGTTCATCAGGCAGGAGCTTTCACCGGCAGTACGATGCGGAAAATACTTCCCTTGCCCGGTTCACTTTCCACCAGGATTTTGCCGCCATGCTCATCAATCACTTTCGATACAATTGCCAAACCAAGTCCCACCCCATCGGCTTTAGTAGTGAAGAACGGATTGAAAATATTTTCCCGATTCTGTGGGTCAATTCCCGAGCCGCGATCAATCACAGAAATCTCCGCTTGGCGATTGTCTTCCAGCAAACGCGTCTTCACGGTCACAGCACTGCCCGCCGCAGAGGCTTGCGCGGCGTTCATCACCAGGTTGTACACCACGCGTTCCATCCATTCGCCATCCATTTCAAGAAGCGGAATTTCAGGCGAGTAGTTCTTATATATAGATACGTCGGGACGGGGAGCCGTATGTTCGTACTGGGAAATGGCCCGGTCCAACGTATCCGCCAGGGAAACCGGTGTGCGTCGCAAGGGCAGCGGGCGGGCAAATTCCAGGAAACGGGTGATCAGTGAATTGGCGCGGTCCACTTCGGTTTGAATGAAGCCAGCCATCTCCGCCGTCACTTCGCTTTCCGAACCAGTAAGCGATTTCCGCAACATTTCCGATGACGCGCGAATGGTGCCTAAAGGGTTACGAAGTTCGTGGGCCAAGCCAGCGGTCAGTTGCCCAAGGGCAGCTAATCGATCGGAACGTCGGACGGCTGCTTCGGCCTCTTGCAGACTACGATTCGCTACTTCCAACTGTCCCGCAACCAGGCGGGCGTTTCGGGCACCTTCGCGGTTAGTCTCAGCCAGAATGTAGGTTAAGTATC
>JANMWO010000170.1:0-3143 GCA_031394025.1 Acidobacteriota bacterium | reverse complement strand
CTTCGGAATTCAGGATAACCAAGGGTAGTGCTTGGTTATCCCGCCCAACTAACCCCTAATACCCTCCCAACTAACCCCTAATACCACCCCAACTGACTCTAATCTGCAGCACAGAAAGCGTTAGTTTGGTGTTGCCCGAGAAGAATCGGGAAAGTCAAAAAGGAGAAATACAATGAGTAAATCCATTCGTCACATGTTCGTCATGGGCGTAATCATGACAACCTTCGCATCGGCCAGTTTTGCCCAAGTTACCCTCAAAGCATCGATCAATTTTCCATTCGTTGCTCAAGGCGGCACCATGGCACCCGGCGACTACATAGTGAAATCTTCAACAATGTCGGGAGGAAATCACATCTATTTCTTCCACAACCTCACTACCAGTAAGTCCTTCATGGTAACCGGGACTTATCTCGCCAGGTTGAAAGAAGATGCCCCGTCCACTGCTAAGCTTACGTTTCAATGCCTTGAAAACGTATGCAACCTGAAAAGCGTTCACGATGGCACATCTCGAGATTACCGTGAGATGAACACCCCCCGCAAACCCAAGACGACAAAGCAGGAGGAGTTCATTGAAGTCGCACTCAACCGAAATACTCGGAATCGTCGTTAGGTGTTGGGCCCGGGTCAAGATTGCCCCGGGCATCCCCTCATCATCGCATCTGATATCGCAACCAACGTTTCGGCATCGGGTGCGCTGATGTTCGAGGGCTTACTCAACTAAGAGTTTGGCAGCGATGATGGCACATTCGGTTAGAAAGGAGACAACAATGCAGCGACAAATGAAGAATCTAATCCACATGTTCAGCCTCGCGCTGGGCATCACATTGGGCGCTTTTGGACAAGTCGGCACTTTCACTCCCCTTGACTTCCTGGGATCTACCTCCACACTGGCCTGGTCAATCAACAAGAGCGGCGATGTGGCTGGAACTTATACGATCGCCGGCGTGAACCATGGCTTCAAGCTGAATGGTGGACAGTTCACCACGATTGATTATCCCGGCGCGACCAACACCGATGTTCGTGGCATCAACAATAGTGGTGATGTCTCGGGGATCTATCGCAATACCGACGGCGTGTTTCATGGCTTTGTGTCCAGCGGAGACCGGTTCACCCCAATCGATTTCCCTAACGCCACCTCCACCCAGGGCTGGGGGCTCAATTCATCCGGCGATGTGGTGGGGAACTATACTGCTGCCGGGGTGAGCCACGGTTTCAAGTGGAGCGCGGGCCAATTCACCACCATCGATTTTCCTGGCTCGACCGTCACCAACCTCACCGGAATCAACCAGCAAGGCGAGATCTCGGGAATCTACACTATCGCCGGTTCAACGCACGCGTTTCTGCTGAGCGATGGCGAATTCACTTCGCTGGACGTGCCGACCCGCGCCTCCGACTTCACGTTGGTCACCACTGCCAATCCAGCGGGCACGGGCGTAGATTCATGTCCAAAAATTTAGGAGAAATAAATGCGAATTCAATTATTCACCATTTACGCGTCGGCAGTGGGAATTTGGCATGCTGCAGCGCAAGAGTCACGTCCCCACCCAATGCCGAGTGGGGCCTGTATGGAATTGAACCAGAGGATTGTCGACAAATTGGAGATCGGACAGTTGGCGGAGGCCGAAGCGGTCCTTTCTGGCCCTGGAATACGCAACGAAAGCGACCTCTGTATCTGGATGACACTGCACAACAGAGCAAACATGATTGCATTGTCTGGTCGGCTGGTAGAGGCTGAGGTGCTTGCGGAACAATCGCTGAGGATTCTGGATAAATTTGTTTCTCCGAATGACCCGCTTCGCTTTCGTCCCTTGCAATTGCTGTGGACAGTGCAGATGCACCAAGGGAAAATTGGCAAGGCTCGACAAACATTGCAGAGCATGCGAACACCACGTCTAGACATGCCGGGAGATCGCGCTATGTTCTACGGTGCGGCAGCGGGGCAACTGCATGGGGAAGGACGATACAAAGAGGCGGAGCAGGCGTATTTCCAAGCCCTTGCCGCCTGCAAAGAGGCAGGGCGTGGCGAATCAACGGAGATGGCGACTCTCCTGGTTGGTTTGGGGACAACGCAGTCCGTCCAAGAACGATATTCGGACGCAGGCAAAACACTGGACCGGGCTTTCGCCATTGTGAATTCAGCCAAGGATACAATTCCAATGGACTTAGTCGGCATTCTAACCGCGCGGGCTACCCTGCACGCCCGGCTGGGGAGATGGCAATCGGCGGAAGAAGATCTGAAATCGACGATTTCGATAGTTGACCGTGACACGCAGTTGGATGCAGATTCACTCAAACGTCTGCTGGTCAACTATGGATATGTCCTTCGTAAAATTCGTCGAACGAAGGAGGCGCGATCCATTGAAGCGCGGGCCGAAGCCCTTCAAACTCCTGGCTGGAAGAATGCAATCGTGGACGTATCGGAATTAGTGGCCAAGAAAAGGTAGGTCGCGACAGCGCTCAACCCCCAACCCGAAAGGTGAATTGTAAGGATTGAGTAAAATCACAGAAATCTTTCAAATTCGGTGTTATTAGTTATGTAATGATTATCGAACTGCTTGACCAAGTTGCAATGGGTCCTTTACGGGGGCAATCTTGGGAACGTCACGTCAGCGGCAGCCGCCATTGGAGGGGTTGCCGCTGAGGTTGCTTATGCCGGTAACCTGACTTCAGCCAACGGAGTGGCCCAGTTCAACCTAGCCATTCCACGGTCACTTATTGGACGAGGTAGTGTCGACGCCGTGCTCACAATCAATGTAAAAACTTCGAACAGCGTGAATGTGAACATCAAATAAAATCCCATGAAACTTTTGCCACTTACTCTTTTATTTCTTGCAACGGCCTTTTCCCAAATCAATCGTCCCGTGGTGGATGCGATTGTTACTGCCAGTGCTTTTGGTGGCTATGTGAGTGCCGCTGCGCCTGGATCGTATGTCGAAATTTATGGTTCCAATTTGGCAGGAACCACGCGGGAGATTCCACTTACTAACTGGATATGGCCCGATTTTAAACAAGTGCAAGACTTACTGCGGCAACGAGTGATGCAAGCGATGGTGGATGGGAAAGGTCACACCCACGAATCACCGCTGGAGATCCACGCCGATGCCAATGCGCAACGGGAAATCACTACTGTTCAAGCTCAATTC
>JANMWO010000162.1:0-2710 GCA_031394025.1 Acidobacteriota bacterium | reverse complement strand
GATAGTTGGAATAGCGAGCGTCACTGTTGTGGGGTGGACGGCTATTTTTTTGACTGCTGAATTTCGGGTTAGTAGGTCAGTTTAAAAACTAGAGAGGTCGTTTTCCCCAAGATGCAAACTTGATGAACTTACTGAAATTGTCTCTTAGGACATTAGCATGATCGACGCGGCGGGTAGGAACTTTAAATGTCTCTATCAACAAATTGACTATTTCTTCTATCCCTACTCTACCTGTAGGTAAGTGGGCTTTGGCACTCTCAAGTTCGGCTCGTCCTACCTTTGCCCCATTACCTAAATGAAGATGAGGGTAACTGATCCTACTGGTGCTGATTGGATGCCAATGGTAACCGATGATTTCTTCGGCTCCTTCTCCTTCGACGGCGTAACTATAGTACGTTGTACTAACCTTTTTGAGATGCGGTTGGTCTGGGATAAATATCGTTTTGAATCTTTGAACGAATCTAAAATGCAGCCCATCTCCCCCGATAGGGACAGCACCTCCAGGAAATGTTAGGACGTCATCATGGTTGGACTCGCCGTACCCAGACGACTTGAGAACAGATTGGGTTATGCAAGATAATGATTGCTGAATTGGCCTAACATAAGCCTCCACAGCCTCTCGTGCGGTCCTTTCTGGCAAACTTTAATGCTCTATCACTTTAATGCTCAATCAAAGGGAGTAAGATCGATACCGCATCAACCTTTGCAGCCAATTCACGCTTCCCCTTAAAAAATCCAGAATTCCACTTCTTCAGGAATTCAACACCAGACATATTAAGGTATCTGCGCGCAGCAGCATTAAAAGTTGCAGTGTTTTCACTTTCAGTCATGATAAAGCTATCACAACCTTGGTCGGCGTTTTGTGTGGTGGCGTTATTTTTGATTGCTAGCATATATAGTTCCCTCTTACTACTATTGAGTTGTGCCACGTTTACTTTTCGCCACTCTTGAAAAGGAAGTTTACGTAATAGCTTTCTTTGCCAAAACGAGGCCATTTCTGCTTTAGTGTATCACCAAATTTAGTACTTAGATGCGATGATTCTCAGAAGGCGCAACCGCTTGATCCACAGTGCAAATCCAGTTTTTCAGTTAGGAATTTCTACAACTAAGCACTAGTACAGTAATTTTTGTACTAACGAAATGGGGCTTTCCATCTTCAATTGTCTAGCAATACCTTATTGGGCGAAGAAATTCAGCGTTGAGTAGGGATAGGCCGAAGCCTACCCCTACGAACTTCGGAAATCAGACTTAAGCTACTTCGGGCAGCCTAGCGTTTTGACGGCGTCGGCTGGTGGGTCGACGAAGCTGACGGTGGAAGAAGGCATGGTAGCGCCTCCTGGAACCAGCCAGACTTCCACACGGCGGTAACCGATGCGTGGGTCTGGCTTGCCGCCTTTGACTACTGTGCTGGTTCCGCAGAAGTCCAGCATAGGTGCACTGGTTTCCTCCGTACCGGCATAACCAACTTTCACCCGGCCCAAATCTAAGGCAGAGCAGATTCCCGTTCCGGCACTTAGAACAGCGGCCACGTTTAATGCGCGACGCTTGTCGGAAGCCGAAGCGACCATACGTTTTGATCCCTTGCTGACAACCGCTTGTTCGCTCTTATCCATATGGCCAATGAGCACTACTTGCGCGTTGGGATCGGCCTTCATCTTGTCTGTAAGGACTTCCAAAAGGAGCCGCTTGCCGCAGTTGTTGACTCGGGAACTGCCGGCGGCGAAGACGATATCATCCAGGCGCTGGGCCACGGGCGTGGACTTCACGGTGACCGTTGTGGTTGCCGTTGACGATCCACCATTGGCATCGGTAGCGATACCGGTGATGGTCACAGCCTTGCGTTGAATGCCTGGAGTGGACTTATCGAAAGTAACACCAGTCGAATCGAACGTGCCGTCAGGTGAGATGCTGCCTTCACTGGATTTCAAAGCAACATTGACGGGTGTTCCAGCGGCGTTGGGCTTTGTCGTGACAGTGACCTTGGCGGACTTGCCTGCCTCCACTTCTGCAGGGGACGCAGTCATGGAAATGGATGGATTGCCGTATGCCTTGATTTCCACTGTGGTGCAACCTTGTTTTTCCGTGTAGCCAGCAGAGGAAGCAGTGGCACAGATTGTATACATTCCGGGGGCTTTGCCCGTAGTATCGAAAACAAAGGACGATCCAGTTTCCGATTGCTTAGCACCATTCACTGTCCAACCATAGTTGATGCTAGGAATGCTGGCGGGGTCCGCTGTGGCTGTTAGTTTGGACGATGTTCCGGCGTACACCGAAGAGGGATCGGCGGTAACTCCAACGCTGTTGAAATTCCGAATGGGAAGCGCGGCCTTCAATTCCTGACAACTGGTGCTGGAGACTAATTTTTTGGCGGAGGCAGTGGCGCAAATCTTATACATACCTTCAGCGCGACCGGTGGAATCGAAATTGTAAAGGTCGCCAGATTGTTCAAAAGGAACACCATTCAAAGACCAGGTATTTTTCACTACAGCCTTTGCCGGAGCGTCCACATTGAATTTGAAGGGGCGCGATTGGCCAATCAGGATATTGGAAGTATCGCCAGTCAAACTGGTGGTGAGCAGTTGTGGTTTGGAATCCACAGCACCAAAGTTCAGGCCCAAACCTGCGGTGAGTTGGACGCCTGTCTGCCAGCCCTTGGGAGCAATGTAAAATGCACCGGGAATGGTGGTTGCCCCGGGAAGGCCGAAGTGCG
>JANMWO010000145.1:0-10578 GCA_031394025.1 Acidobacteriota bacterium | reverse complement strand
TGGACGCTGATAACACAATCCGCAACCCTGTCCACTGCAAACCTGGAATTTGAGAATTAAGCAAGCCGACCGGAAGACATAGGATTTACGGCCAATTTCGTTTTGCTACCTGCTCTGCTACTTTTGGATTGCAGTACCTGAAACGATATTGTCCCTGGGGGCTGGTCCTCTCCAAATGAATGGTCTCCGGGGGAATCGTTCCTTAATCGAGTTTGAAAATCCGAATCCCGCCCTGGTCGTAAACCTTGGCCACCCCTGTGGGATTCTCCAGGCTCTTCTGGATTTTCTGATAGTCTTCCAAATCCAGGTCCCGTCTGAAATCATACTTGGTCAGGTAGAGGTAATTCAGATTGTGTTTCCGAGCATAGTTCACTGCGTCAGAATAGGCGGCCATAATTTGCTTGGGCTCGTCCCGATACATATGAACCGTAGGGATAATCAAATTCGCCGATTTCCGACCCGTATAGAGATAAACCAGCGTGTCTTGTTCAGCCAAAATTCTTGCATCCGCTGGCAGATTGTTTTTGACCCAGGCGAACGCTGGTTTGTTGCGTTCCAGGCGCTGGCGGAATTCGTCCATCATGCGCGGAAGTAAATTGAATGTCGTGAAAAGTTGAGCCATCAGGCAGCCTGCAAAAAGGGCGGAAACGGCTCCAGCCATGATCTTCGCCGCCACCCGTTGTGAGCTATCTTTGTGATGGAATCCTTTCCGAATATTGCTAACCAGTTCCTTCATCTCTACACAAAAACCAGCCAGCAGCAGTGGTGCCAGGGGTAGGACGAATCGTTCATTCGGCGGAAAACTCCAAATGGCCAACATGGCAAGGAAGACAGCTCCGAAGGCACCGTATTGCCATTGCGATTTTTCTTTGGAGAGTTTCCAACAGCCGCGTAACGTGGCGATTGCCAATAGCTGCGTCAGAATTTTCATCGGCAAAGCCTCACTGACTTTGGGCAGCACCAGCGCACCAATTCCATAAAGCAACGAGTCAATATTTTTCCACAGGAAAAGATGCAGCTCATTCCAATGGAAATTCAACCAATGAAATCCAGCGTAATTGGTGTAGTAGAGCGTAATCAGATCGGTAGCTGCGCCCATATGCTGCTTCGACCAAACGGCCCAGGCGACCACCGCAGGCACCATGGTTACGAAGAATATAGCAGCCGCATTGAACCTGCGGCGAAGCAACAATACAGCAGGCACGGAAATCAGCAAAGCCACGCCAGCGGTGCGGAACAGGAATGCCAGACCTGCGGTAATGCCTGCTATGGCCACCCATTTCCATCCACCATTTTCTGCGGTGCTCAATGCGATGAACACTGCCAATAGGAACACGGTGAACGGAATTTCACTCATCAGCATTACGCTGAAAAAGATGACGTAAGGGTTCATGGCCAGCAATGCCGCCAGCCCCCATTGCCATTTGGATGTGAAACCCAGCCTTTGCCAAAACAGCATGGCCAGCAACAGCAGCACTGGTAACATGCGCCATTGCACCCAGACGGCCTGTTTCAAGTTGTCAGGAAATGTTGCTCCATCGGCCCACGCTGCTGCGAGCAGAGCAGGATACCCAGGTGGATATTTGGTTTGAGCCGGTTCACCGGGCAGACTGGGAATGCGATATCCTCCGCCATCGAACAGGGTCTTGGCCGACGTCAGGTAAAGCCCGTCATCGCCAAAGTCACCAAAGCGCGGATCATCCTGGTTGTGCCAGGTAAACCAAAGCGAAGGAGTCAGCAGAAATAGAAACGCCACCAGCGGCGCCAGGAATTTCATGGTTTAATGAGCTGGAACCGTATTGGTTAAATTGCCATGTTGATCGAAAGCCATCGCTTCCGCCGCACCAACAATTTCCAGCGTCGCATCGGCGGCAATCTGTCCGCGTAAGTTTTCACTGAGGAACAGGCACGATATCTCCAGCGAATTTCTGACCCACCCGATGGTCACTTCCGCTTGATCCAGCTTGCCCACGGTGGGCATCATGGAACTCAGGCATTCCAGATCCGATGGGTAATGGAGCGGCGTGCGAATTGCCGCAGGGGTGGACGCGGTCAATGAATTGATGCGCGTTGGATTCCAGTCAATCTTTTCTAAAAGTCGATCATGAACCACGTCGCCCATGCCCAGCCCGACGCCGTTGCCATAGCTCATCGAGCTTAAATCTCGGATGAAGAGTCGTTGAAATTTTGGACCAGGCCAGGGATTATATTCGCCTTGCACGCTGCGGTTGACAACTTTCGTATCCATGCCGGCACCAGAAATATTTTTCCCGATTTCGGTAAGAATCAGAATGTCTAAATCCATGGGGATGCGTCCCATCCAGGATTTCACCAGTTCCAGTAATTCTTCCTCGCGCTGCTCCATGGCTTCCACCGGAACTGCGGCAACTTTGCCGGTGTGGTGACTGGCATCTTCCAAAATGGCCAGGCCACCCAGAATTTTTCCTGATCCCAGAACCTGCCGCCCCACACTGCGAATCACATGTTCCAAACCTAACTTATAGGCGTATGTGTGATAGCGCTGTGCTCCGGCGAATTTGCCCAGACCAATAGCCATCATCTTGAAAAGACCGCTTTCAATTTTTCCAGCGAAATCGGTGTGCCACTTTACGCGACCCACCAGCATGACGCCGTCACTATCGAAAGCATTTTTATCCATGAAGGCTTCAATGCCATTGGCATCTTTTCCTAAGGAGACCACATGCAGTTCACTGATCACCGGGCATCCCATGCTGGCTGGATCAATGCCGTAGTGCGCCAGGACGTCGGCCTGGCCTTGGGCAGTGGCCGCACCATGGCTCCCCATTGCGGGAAAAATGAACGGGTTGCATCCTTGTGACTTCCAATAATCCACCACCGCCCGGACAATGGTGGCAATGTTAACAATGCCCCGGCTGCCGACGCCGATAGCAACTCGGCCCCCTGGTATGACACGTGAGGCGAATTGTGACGACTGCAATTCGGCCAGCACAGAACCACGAACATCGGCCAACTGGTGGTCTGGAAAGTGCTGTTTTACAGTAAGAAGTCTTGGGAAATCCATCTGTTGCAGTATATCGCTTTACAAGTAAACACTGCTAGGCGGGCAGAAATCCTTGTTCCGAGATGTGACCGCGAGAGAGCGGTGCTTGTGGTGACAACCAACCGACTCCCTTGCGGTCGCGGCTCGGTATCGAATCTTCGTGGGTCTTCACTTTTGTGTTGCGAGGGCATGCAGCAATGCCACTTAGTTTTTCCGTTGGAATTGTTGGTATCAACGTGCATCAGCGACCCAGATTAATGGCCGCTGATGAACGCCGATGCACGCTGATAACACAATTGCGGAAAAACTAAGTGGCATTAGGCGAGGACGCCCACCTTGCAGCGCCGCACTGGGGGAGTGGGTTAAGCAGCTTGCATGCCGACATCTTCTTTGCGCCGGTAGGCCAGAACAAACAGGCCTGCCGCGACACTCAGAATAGTGGTAACTTCCGGAGTTTCCGATGGTGGTGGACCTCCTGCACCCGCTGTGCCGTAGGAGATGTTGTCGATGATGGCGTAGGCGTTTGCGGTCTGCGGAGTAATGTCAATGTAGCTGAATGCCGCAGTTGAAGTAATTCCGTAAAACACAAACGATTGCACGTTGGGTGCCGCCGGCTGGCTAAGTGTAGTGACTGTGGTTCCAGCTATGCCTTGCGGCGTCACAAGAATGCTGGCCGCTAAATTTGCACTGATATCCATGGCGAACGCCGTCACTGGTCCGCCAGTAAACGTGATGCGAATTTTTGGAAGGGCGAAGCCTGCCACCACTGTATCGGACACTCCAACTGCTCCCGTTCCATAGTAAAACCAAGGAGTGAGACTGCCATTTCCTCCGGCTACCTTAAAACTAGGACTCCCCGAATTAGCGGCAAAGCCTGCAAAGTTGAGACCTGCTGCATTCAATCCACCAGCGGTGTTGTATGTTGTTGTGGTGCCAGCAGCCTGGACCCCGAAATCATAATCAGTCACCGTGTTGGTGTTTGCCACCCAGGTGGTTCTGTCGGCAATTATTCCACCAATCGCAGGGCTACTGCTCACCAGCGACAATGCCGCTACGGTTACTACTTGAATCATAGAAAAAGAAATTGTTCTCACCATGCCTCCGCATCTGTCTGGTTCGCGGAAACTTGTTCCACGCCAGTATTAAATTGTTTGTTCTATTTATAGTGCGGAGGCGAGAAGAGAATTCTCACTACTGTCAGGGGCAGGTTGTACTGAGGAACGTATGCCTATGGGCTAATGCTTTATCCGAAAAGCAATTGCTTTCCATTTGTTATTTCGCAGCGATTCTTGCACCGTAAACTGCCGCCTGGTTCAAGATGGCGTTATAATCCAACGTCAGCGAACGTCGATTGCGAACAACAATTTTCCCATTGATGATAACGTCAGAAACATCCGACGCCTTCAATGCGTAAACTAATTGCGATACGGGATTGAACAATGGCTGCGCATGAGCCCGTCGGGTGTGCACAATCATCATGTCGGCCTTCTTGCCCACTTCCAATGATCCGATTTCTTTTTCCATACCAAGCGCCCGTGCACCGGTAATGGTAGCCATCTCCAAAGCCTGCATGGCGGGCAATGCCTGCGGATTCATGGTGGAAACTTTTGCCAACTTGGCCGCCAAATCCATCTCCTCAAACATATTGAAATCGTTGTTCGACCCTGCTGGTCCATCGGGACCCAGACCCATGGCAATGCCCATGTCTAAAATTTTCGTCACCGGGGCGATGCCACTAGCCAGTTTCATATTGCTTGATGGGCAATGAGCCAAGCCCGTCCCGCGACGTTTCAGAATGTCCAGGTCAGCATCGTCCAACCAAATCCCATGGGCAGCAATGGTGCGACCTTCCAGCACTCCTAACGATTCCAAAAGCCTGGTAGGACTCATGCCGCGCTTCACCATCATTTCGTCGTTCTCGCGCTTGGTCTCCGATAGATGAATGATCAACGGTCTGTCATAACGGTTGGCCAGCGCCCGACAACTCTTCAGAGTTTGATCAGAATTCGTATAGGCTGCATGGGGCGCTACGGCAGGGGTAATCAGCGGATCTTTTTTATACTTGCGGAAGAAGTTCTCTGTGCGTTGCAGCGCGTCGGCAGGGGTCTTGGCATCGGCCACTGGAAACCCAATCACAGTTTGCCCCAACACTGCGCGCATGCCAGCTTCTTTGGTGGTCTCTGCAATGACCTCTTCGAAATAATACATGTCGGTATACGTGGTGGTGCCACCCAACATCATTTCAAGGCATGCCAGGCGGGTGCCCCAACGAATAAAATCAGGATTCACGAACTTGGCTTCTATCGGGAAAATATATTTTTCCAACCAATCCTGTAATTTCAAATCGTCGGCAATGCCCCTCAGCAAAGACATGGGCGCGTGCGTATGGGTGTTGATTAACCCAGGGGCAACAATGCCGTCGCTGACGTCAATTCGCTGCTTGGCAGTCCAGTTCTTTACGATTTCCGCAGTGGGCCCAACCGCAACAATATGATCTCCGTTGACAGCCACCGAAGCATTTTCAAGAACGCGCCGTGAGCCATCCATGGTCACCACCCAACGTCCGCTAACGATGAGATCAGCCTGCGCGCTGAAAGCAGCAATTGGAAAGAGCAAAAGAAAACATTGGAAGGGGTTAAATAAATGACGCATCAAAAGGTTCCGGTAATAGATCACGCATCTTAAACGTAGCAGTCTTCCCCTGCAAATTGACCAGGATCACATCGGCGTTTCCCAGGAATTCCCAAAGGATCTGTCGACAAGCTCCACAAGGAGGAGTTAGCTTGTCGGTATCGGCAGCAACGGCTATGCGTCGAAACTTGCGGACGCCTTCGCTGATTGCTTTAAACACGGCCACCCGTTCGGCGCATAGGGTCAACCCGTAACTGGCATTTTCCACATTGCAACCAGTCCAAATCCGTCCGTCAACGTCTTCCAACGCCGCACCAACATGAAATTTCGAGAAGGGCGCATGGGCATTTTCCCGCGCCTTCAGTGCCGCTTCTAAAAGAGGTTCCATTAACTCAACCTCGGGATGACTCGTTTCAATAATTCCACCAAAGTGCCGCGAACGTTGGCCCCGGTTTCCAGCACTTCTTCATGATTGATTTCCTGATCCAGAATCCCCGCAGCCATATTGGTGACGCAGGAAATTGCCAGGCATCGAATGCCCATGTGTCGCGCCACTAAAACTTCAGGCACGGTGGACATTCCCACCAAGTCGGCACCAATGGTCCGCAGATAGCGGATTTCCGCTGGAGTTTCATAGTTAGGGCCGGACAAGGCAGCGTAGACTCCCTCTGCCAGCGACGTTCCCATTTCCCGCGCCGCCTGTTTGGCAATGGCCCTGTAATCGCGCGAATAGGCTTCCGACATATCAGGAAAGCGCGGACCCAGCGAATCATCATTAGGACCAAGCAACGGGTTCGCCCCTTGCAAATTAATGTGATCACTAATCAGCACTAGCGCGCCTTGCGAATATTCTTTGTTGATCCCTCCAGCGGCATTGGTGAGCAGTAGAGATTTCACACCCAGCTTGCCCAGCACGCGCACTGCAAAGGTCACCTGGGCCATGTTGTAGCCTTCGTATAAATGCGCTCTGCCTGCCTGCACGGCCACTACGGTGTCGCCAATTTTTCCAATAACCAACTTGCCCGCATGACCAATAGCGGTGGATACAGGCCAGCCAGGAATTTGATCGTAAGGGATCTCTACGGCGTCTTCCAATTCACTGGCAAACGCACCCAGTCCACTCCCCAGAACGACTCCAACGGTGGGGACCAATTGGGTACGGTTCTGAATGGCAACAACTGCTTGATTCCAACTCATGCTTATTCCAGTCTAAAGCAGCATTCCGGCAATTGCAGCCGACATGAAATTGGCCAACGTCCCAGCGGCCATGGCACGCAGTCCCAACCGTGCCAAATCACTTTTACGCGATGGCGCCAGTGCACCAATTCCACCCACCTGAATGGCGATTGAAGAAATATTGGCGAATCCGCAAAGAGCATAGGTGGCAATTACAAATGACTTGTGATCCAGCGTTTCTTTCATTGGTCCCAACTTCAGAAACGCCACAAATTCATTCAGCACCAGGCGAGTCCCCAATAGATTTCCAATCGCTTCGGAATCCTTCCACGATACGCCTAGACAGACTGCGATTGGGGCGAACACATAGCCCAGAATTTGTTCCAGAGATCCTGGAATCCAATGTAGGAAGGAAACAGAATGGATCGCCCCCAACATCCCGTTTACCATGGCAATCAAAGCCAGAAAGGCAATCAGCATGCCGCCAATATTAATGGCCAGTTGCAACCCATCGGCGGCACCACGGGCAGCAGCGTCAATCACGTTGACTCCGGGCGCTTCTACTTCAATTTTTACTTCGCCGGCTGTGGCTGGAACTTCGGTTTCAGGAATCAGCATTTTCGATAGCATGATGGTGGCAGGCGCAGTCATGATCACGGCGGTCAGCAAGTGCTGAATTTCCACACCGGCAATTTTCACGTAAGCAGCCATCACTGCACCCGATACGTGGGCCATGCCGCTGGTCATAATGGTGAACAGCTCACTGCGTGTCAGGCCCGCCAGGAACGGTCGGATGGTGAGTGGTGCCTCTGTCTGTCCCATAAAGATGCTGGCCGCGACGCACGTGGATTCCGCCCCACTAGCCCCCATCACCCGTCGCATACCAATCGCCATCATGCGGATGATCACCTGCATCACGCCGAAGTAGTAAAGAATGGCAAACAACGAAGCAATAAAAATCACGATTGGCAAAACCTGAAAGGCAAATACAACTCCAAACTGCCCGGTCTTGGTCCCCAAAGGACCGAATAAAAATTTACTTCCTTCTTCGGCATAATCCAGCAACGCGTTCACCGCGACGCTTGCCCCTTGAAATACCATGCCGAAATTAGTCTTCAAAACCAGGAAGGCAAATCCGAATTGCAGGCCCAGTCCCCATAGAATCAACTTGGGTTTAATGGCCGCCCGGTTGGAGGAAAAGAAGTAAGCACCGCTTACGATCAGAAAAAGGCCGATCAGCCCAGTGAATCGTTCCATAAGGCCATTAGTATACGTTAAACGGCGATTCCCAAATTGTGCGAAGTCCATTCACAAGTGATTTCACAAATAAAATTTCCATCAATTGAATGACTTGCGCAACCGTGCCGTTGCAACAATAATTTTGCGTGTTGTACATTGCAGGCAGGAAGACAAACCGCTGGCCAGCGAACTTCCCAACAAAAGTCCGCGCGGTATTCATACAGATCGCCGGTTGTTCAAGTCAGCTCAAACTATCTTCTGTAAAGGTGGGTAGTAAGAAACGAAAGTTGAACAGCCGGCATTCTCTTAACTAAAAATCCAAGGTAGAAGTGTGTCTGCTGCCCAGCCGAATTGCACCGTTACCCCAAGCCGTATGCCGACCCACTCCAGTCCATTCGGCAGCCATCAGTAACGGCAGTAAATCATCTAACATCCCTTCGTAGTGCGCGCTTCCAACAAAGCCCCCAAGACCATGGATTTGCCCTGTTCGGGAAGACTGGCGGTCTATATCCACTACTTGAACATCGCAATGAACCATTTTGATGCGCCCTGCTTTTTCGGAAATTTGTTTGTAATCCCACGGCGGTGCGCCTTCACCGTAGAAGAGCGAGAGGGCTGCAATTCGATCGCGGATGCGGCTGATCAACGCCGGGAAGTCTGGCTGCCGCAGCACCTGATGCTGGCTCTTCAATTCCAATGGCGTAATAAATTCAACCGTTACCTCTTGGCACGGTCGCCCAAGTAGAGCAATGTTCACGGGGATAACTTCCATCCACATCAGTTCCATGCGCTCAAACGATGCCAATGTTTTTTCAATCCAGGGCAGGGTTTCAACATTTCCAAACAAGTACATGCGAACAGGAAAAACATCATCCGGCTGGAATTGACGTCCATTCAATTGCTCTACGCGAAACACAAAGGGTCGGGGTGGATTGGCAAATCCACTGGGTGCGGCTTTAGCAACCGGTTCAAATAAGTTGGCGTAAGCGCACTGTTGACGGTTGGTGCATTCCACTGGCCCAGGGCAACTCACCGGACAACACAAGCGCTTCAACGTGATCCCAAAAGTTCCACGAAAAAAGTTGCCAGCTTTCCACGCAGGAAAGTGCAGTGGGGCTTTAGCCTTCAACTGAAACCGCAACTCCAAAAGCTTTAAAGCAGCAGGAAGCATCACCGCCTCCGATGGTAACATCAGGAAAACACACCGATGCTTATCCTTGCTTCGCAGTCCCCTAGACGAAAAGAACTTCTTGAAACCGCTGGCATTCCATTCACGGTGAGAGTCGCCGATATCGACGAATCGGTCCGTACTGGAGAAGCACCCAATTCTTATGTTCGTCGTCTGGCAACATCGAAAGCCATGGCCGTAACTCGTGAACCTGGCGATGTAATTCTGGCTGCGGATACAACGGTGGTCATCGCTGGGCAAATTTTAGGCAAGCCAGAGAATGCTGACGACGCCAAACGAATGTTGCGACTTCTTTCTGGTGAATCGCATGAAGTGCTTACCGGCATCTGCATCTTCTCCGGTTCCAAGTTGCAGATCGATGCCGAATCCACAATCGTTCACGTTTCGAAATTGTCTGAAGCAGAAATTGAATCCTACGTCAGCAGTGGCCAACCCATGGATAAAGCCGGTGCCTACGGCATTCAAGGTTTGGCTTCAAAGTATATTGAACGTGTGGAAGGCTGCTACTTCAACGTTGTGGGATTGCCCATTTCATTGGTGTATCGTCACTTGAAAGCGGCAGGCGTTATCCCAGAATCCGCGTAACTAACTCTTCCATACGATCCACTGTGAAATCAGGCGGCTCAGCGGCAAATGTTTCCGGCTGAAACCCATAGGTCACCCCACAGCTTTCGATTCCCGCATTGCGCGCTGTGCGGATATCCACACTGGAATCGCCAATCATCAACGCTTCGTTTTGTCGAAATCCAGTCTCGGCCAGCAGCGTCTCAATCCCAATGGGGTGTGGCTTTTTCTGATCGAAACTGTTGCCACCGTAAATTTTCACAAAGTGGTCAGAAAGATTTAAACGATCCATCATCAACTGGCTGAACTTCACTGGTTTGTTGGTCAGTATCGCCATAGGCATGCCGCTGGCGTGAAACTTATCCAGTGATTCTGCGACGCCTGGATACAGCCGCGTTTCATCCAGCATGTGTTCGCGATAGTAGCCCAGGAAATAATCCAGTGCGTTATCCACATCTTGTTGCGCAGCCTCTTCGCCCATCGCACTACGAATTAATGCAGGTGCCCCACGGCCAATGTAGCCACTAATCAAAGCATCCGGCAAAACAGTCAGACCAGCGTGCAGTCGCGTAGCATTCACGGACTTGATTAAGTCTACTTTGGAATCAACTAGCGTTCCGTCCAGGTCAAAAATCAATAGGCGCGTCTTCAAAGAAAGCATCTACTGTTGAACCTTTTCCAACTTACGATTGCCCAACGTTTTTTGAACGGGATCCCAATATTCTTTTTTCACTTTGCCATAAGCATCCAGAAATTT
>JANMWO010000130.1:0-27491 GCA_031394025.1 Acidobacteriota bacterium | reverse complement strand
TGAGGGCAATCCCAGGATTGCTGGGAAGTTTCCTGTTTGGCTGGGCACGGCTCACTTAAACACACTTGCACATTTTTCCGAGACTGCTATATTGACCGGTATGCTTCCTCTGAAATTCGTCTTGCTTGTTACATTGCCCCTTCTAGCAACAGCAGGAGCTGCCGATCATCCTGAAGTGAAAGGTGCCGAGCGTCTGTTTGAAAGTTGGCTCAATGGACAAATGGCGCAACGTGGCCTGCCGGGTATCGCCATTGCCGTGGTGCATGATCAGGAACTCCTCTGGTCACGCGGCTTCGGAATGGCCGATGTGCAAGCCAAGGTAGCTGTAACTCCAGCAACAAAATTCCGTATGGCTTCGCATAGCAAGCTGTTCACCGCCACCGCCATCATGCAATTGCGCGATGCCGGAAAGGTGCGATTAGATGACCCGGTGGCCATGTACCTGCCTTGGTTTCAAATCAAAGGGACAGACCAGGACGATCCGCCAATTACCATTGAAGAATTACTAACGCACAGTTCCGGACTTTCCCGTGAAGCCGGTCCACACTGGTCCAATTACGAATTTCCTACTGCGGCTGAAGTGCGCAAGTACATTGAACAGAACCCGTCCATCTATTCACCTGAAGTGCGTTTCAAATATTCCAATTTGGCCCTAACAATTGCCGGTATGGTAGTGGAAGCAATTTCCGGTGAGACGTACGCTGGCTACGTGACAAAACACATTTTTGAACCCTTGGGGATGCGTGATTCAAGCGTTGATCAAAACGTGGCAGGCCTTGCTGTCGGCTACGGAAGGCGCATGCCTGACGGCTCCCGGACAACATTGCGGTTTATTGATGCGCGGGCCATGGGTGCCGCAACTGGCATAACATCCACTACTGAGGATATGGCGAAATTTGTTTCCTTACAATTTCGTACAGGCAAGGTGGGTGGAACGCAGATTTTGAGCACTGGCGCGTTACGACTGATGCATCGTGTCCGCATGCTGGAAAATAACTGGACCCGAGGCAATGCCATTGGATTTGCAGTAAGTCGAGAAAAAGAGAAAGTGTATGTCGGCCACGGCGGAAGTTATCCCGGCTATAAGACGCAAACGCTGATTCAACTCGATGACAAGGTGGGGGTGATTGTACTTTCCAATGGGGATGATTCTGCACCGAACGATATCGCTCTCCACCTGATGCAGACCGTCGGCAATGCGGTTGCCAAAGCAGTGCAGATCAAGCCTAAACAGGCAGCCTGGGAACCTGCTTGGAGCCGATTTGCCGGACTTTATCGAAGTGTTGGCGGGGAGCAAGCTGTGGTGGAACTAAACCAACGACTGGTGATCATCAATCCGCTTGGGCCCAATCCCGAAGAGCAGATGCAATTGATCCCACTTGGCGGTGGATTGTTCCGATTAGAAAGTGCAACCGGCGGATCAGCAGTAGGTGAAGTAGTGCGCTTTGCAGAAGAGAACGGCAAGGTAGTCCGAATGTACATCGGCGGAAGTTTTCTGCAGCGTGCGAACTAGAAATAGGATGTAACTGGGTAGATGATAGAATAACGTTGCTTCACAATTGCGAAGAGAAGGTGTTCGCTCAATATGGGTACTACTGAAATACCCCACAGGCCTCTGTTTCAGATACCGAATTTCACTATTTCGGGAGTATTGCCGCCCTTCATCGGAGCGTCCCCGACGCATCCAGCGGGCATGTCGCCTTATCCCACGACACTTACTCGAATCGCCGCCAAAATATGTGGATCAAGCGAGCGTAAAGAAATTTTCCGCGGACTTATTGCTTATCGTCGGCAACTTGCCAACCTCGGAATGAGCGACGGATTCCAATGGTTATCGGGTAGTTTCATGGAAGACATTGAAAACCTGGAGACTCGACATCCTAACTACATTGATGTTGTAACCTTTTTTCGTAGACCCATATTTGCGACTGATGATGTGGCATGGAAAGCCTTTGTCACCATGAACGCGCAACAATGGGATAAGGGTCTAGTTAAGTCCATGTTCAAATGCGATGTCTTTTTTGTTGACTTGAACACCGTGCCATCAAACATTGTGAATCTAACTCGTTATTGGTTCGGTCTTTTTTCACACAGAAGAGGCGGCCTGTGGAAGGGCTTGTTACAAATCCCACTGAATGTCACTATGGATGATTCACACGCGTCTGAAATGGTGGTGCCATGATTATTAAGCTTGAACGCGATCAGATGGGGGCAGAGTTAGCCGAGTTAACTACTCTCATAGAGTCTTTGCCCGCTAACGATTATCTAAGTAGGCTAGGACTCGAATCCCGTCGTGACGAAGTCCAACACAAGTTCATGACGCTTGTGGATCATGAAGAATATCGAGCGAAAGTTGCACTTTACTTCGGTGGAGAACCGGTGTTTGGAAGCAAGGGTGTAAAAGCCGATTTTGGCAGTAAAGCCGTCGGTAGCTTCCAAGACTTACTATCGAAGGTCTGGGTAGCAACTGAAGGCGGCCAGCTTCTTCCAATGGGACCGATCAGGGATAGGTCGGCTGCACAACTCCACATCACAAGTCTCGTTCACGGATCCTTTGGCTTCTTACTTGAAGAACTTGATGCACAAGGGGAACCAATGTTTAAGACTGCACTGTGCAAAGCGGCAGATCAAACAGCGGAATATATCGCGAGTTTTGCAGGCGAAAGCGAAGATAGCTTCTCATCGGTAATCGAAGATCTAAACCCGCGCGTGTTTCAGTCGCTTCGAGAGTTTTTTGGATGCATACACAAAAGCAACGCCACTTTCCGATTGGTTGAGGGCACCCGAGATCTTAAATTTGACCACCTCGCTGTGGAGCGTGCTTGGAGCAGGGCCGAGAATTCAAATATTGACGAGGAACAAACGCAAGTACGCGGAAAATTGCTCGGTGTAATCCCAATAGGACGACGTTTTGAATTCCAACCAGATGGCGGTGCAACCTTCATTGAAGGGAAGGTAGGGGAGCAATTTAGCAATACATACCTTGAGCGAATCAGCACTCAGCAATTTGCAGGACGTCGATGGAACGCTCTTTTTCACAAAAGGATGATTGCGAAAACGGGGCGCCCTCTGGCAGAAAAATTTACATTACTTGAATTGGATGAGATCGGTGCTGAATGAGTAGACTTCAACTGTGGAATGTTGTCAGTTCCCCTAGTGACTTTTCTTAACTCCGGCTCCTACAAACTTTCCGACTCGGCTGAGCTAACCTCCAACAATTTCCGCTTTATGGAAGAGTCACAGCACAACTTCAGTCCCCCACGGCTGATATAATCCGGTCAGTGGAATAATTCATGACCAAACGGCTAGCCCATGTTGTGCTGAGTGGCTGGTGGGCGACTTTTGCGCTTTGCGCACAATCACCTGTCTCCTACCAGAAAGAGATTGAGCCGGTGCTGAAAAAACAGTGCCTTGGCTGCCATATGGCGCAAAACAAGCAGGGTGGGCTGCTGCTTAGCTCCTATTCTGATTTTCAAAAGGGCGGTGCCAAAGGTCCAGGGTTCACCACTGTGGTGGGATACATTTCTGGCGAACGTCAACCCCGCATGCCTTTTGGAGGCAAGCAGCTTCCCGATGAAACCATTGCAACTTTCCGACGCTGGGTTGCCGAAGGGTCTAAAGATGATTCCGCTACAGGCGCCGCCGAAGTCAGCAAATCGCATCAGCCTGCCCTTTACACAGCCCCTCCCCTGGTAATGGCCATCGCCTTTTCACCGGACGGAAAACTGCTGGCGGTGGCTGGGTATCGTGAAATCTTGCTCCATGAATATGGCGGAAAGTTGCTTGCCCGATTGCCGGGCATTGCCATGCGCATTCATAGTCTGGCATTTTCGCCCGATGGCAAACGCTTAGCAGCAGTTGGTGGCGATCCCGCAGAGCGCGGTGAAATGCAGATTTGGGACGTTGCTTCGCGCAAGCAAACGGCCAGCATAGTCACATCGAACGACACTTTTTTTGGAGTATCTTTCTCGCCCGATGGCACCAAAATTGCCTTTGCTGGTGCCGATAAGTCAGTGCGCCTTTACGATGCGGACACAGGCAAAGAGATCCGCAAAATGGACCATCACGAAGAATGGGTTTTCGGTACAGTCTTCGGGATAGATGGGAAGCGGCTGGTGAGTGTGAGCCGTGACCGTGCCGCCAAACTTACTGAAGTGGACACCGGTCGTTTTATTGAAAATGTGAATTTGCTGCGTGAGCCGTTGACCGCGGTTACCAGGCATCCGAAAAAAGATTGGATCGCTGTGGGTGGTGCCGAACGCATTCCATACTTATACAAACTCGACAGGCCTCGGGCCATGCGCATTGCCGATGATTCCACCTTAATCCGCAAGTTCGATAAACAGGATGGTCCCATTTTGGCATTGGCAATTTCTCCCGATGGGCAATTGCTGGCCGTGGGATCGGAAGTGGGCGACGTGCGCATTTACAATTTGGAAACAGGCGAATTGAAGGGCAAGTGCACTGGTCATGTCGGCGGCATTTATACCTTGGTGTTTCATCCATCCAGCAAGGAATTGCTGACAGCCGGCTTTGATGGCATGGTGCGCAGTTACGATGTTTCAGGCAATCTGCTGAAAGCTTTTGCGCCAGTGCCTTTGGAAAAAACTGCTGTTGCGAGGAATGACTAATGCGTTGCCTGCTCCCCTTGTTTCTACTAACCCCCGTAGCCTTTGCGCTGCCTCCGGTGATCCGCGAAGTATATCCGCATGGGGCCGAACGTGGACATACCGTTGAAGTGAAGCTGCGTGGCGATGGCTTACTGATGGGCATGCGGTTAAGGAGCGGTGTTCCCGGTACCGCATCGCGATTGAACCCCCCGCTAGATTTAATGCGACCGGGCTCGGAACTGCCGTTTTTGTTGACCATTCCAGCCGATGCGCCGGTAGGGCTGTATCCGCTGCGGTTGATCAGCGACGATGGCATGTCCAATGTGATGCTGTTCGCCATCAGTGATCTGCCAGAGAGTGAAGAGAACGAAACGGCGAAACCGAAAGAGTTGAATAATTCCCTTGCGACAGCGGAAAAGATGGTTGTTCCAGGAGTCATGAATGGAACCTTAACCGGTGGCGATGAAGATTACTTTGCATTTGATGTGAAAGCAGGGCAGAAGCTGGTGTTTGAAGTGGAAGCGCGACGGGCTGGTTCGGCATTAGATCCGGCGATTGAAATTTACGATGCAGCCGGTAAGTTAGTTGCCAAAAACGACGATGGCGCAGGGGTGGACCCGCGGATGGAAACAACGTTCGCCAAAGCGGGTACTTACAAAATCCGTGTGCATGACACTCGCTATAGCGATCAGATCCAGAATTTCTATCGTCTGAAAATCGGCAGTTACTCCTATGCCGAAGCACTGTTCCCGTTGGGGGCAAAGCGCGGTTCAACTGCGACTGTGGAACTGGTGGGTGGCAATTTAGCGACACCTGTGAAGGTGAAGGCCGTGGCAAATAGCGGCAGTAATTATTCCATGTTGCGTCTGGCGAACTCATCCAGCTTACCGCTTCCATTTGTGTGGAGTGAACTGGACGAGGCATTTGAACCGGGTCCGCTGAAACCTGGCACAGTAATGAACGGTCGCATTAGTAAGCCCGGCGAAGTAGATAAATTTCAAATGGCCGTGAAGCCTGGCGAAGAGTGGGTTTTTGAAGTGAAAGCGGCATCTCTGGGAACTTCTAAACTAGATGCGCTGCTGACGATTTTCGACCAAAAAGGCAAGAAATTGGCCTCGCGGGACGACATTGAAAATTCTGATCCCACCCTGCCATTTACGATACCCGAAGGTGTAACTCAGTTAACAGTGGCCGTGGAAGATGTGCAGGGGAATGGCGGCGCAGCGTACGGCTATCGTCTGGAAGTGCGCAAAGAGTCTGCCGATTACACGCTCACCCAGTTGACGCCCTTTGTAAACGTGCCCGCAGGCGGAACATCCCAAATTTCAGTATTGATGCAGCGACGTGGATATGAAGGCGGCGTGAAGTTGAGCGTAGAAAATCTGCCGCCCGGTTTCAGCATCGCTGGTGGACATATTCTTCCTGAGGCTGCGGCACAAAACTTTCTGGAAGAAGGCGCGGCGTATCGGCAGTCCACCGGAGTCTTAACCATCACTGCGGAAGCGGGTTTGAAGTATGATTTCGTCGACCTGCAAATTTCTGGCATCTCTGACAACGGCATGAAGCGCATTGCCCGTGGGCCCGGTATGGTTGTCTTCCCAAAAGGGAATCGGCAAAAGGCCTTTGTTGCTCCATGGCTGGAGTTCAATTTGCCCATGGCAGTTTCCAAAGCGCTGCCGGTGACTTTGGCCGCAGGAAGCCCGCTGGTACGCATCAGTCAGGGTGTGGAATACACTCTATCCTACAAAGCTAACCTCAAGGCAGGAGCCAAGACCAATGGCAAGATCAACAACACCACTGCGGCAAAGATCGGTAATTTGCGCATCTTAAAAGGTGCCCAGGAAGCCAGCAGCATTTTGGTGAATACAAATTTTTCCACACCCATCACCACGTTCGACATGTTGCTTGAAACGCAAGCCGATATTGACGGTCGGCTGGTGCCCATCTATTCCCCGGCGATTGAAATTGAAGTGGCCCAGGGATTTCAGATGAAGGTGGATACCACCAACCTGAAGCTGACTCCAGGCGGCAAGATGCAGTTGAAAGGCTCCATTTGGCGTGACTTCACCTTTGAAGGTTCCACAGTGAAAATTGCTGCGGCTGACTTACCCGAAAATGTAACTTGCCCAACGGTGGAGTTATCTGATACGGAAACAACATTCACACTTACTTGTGAGGCCAGCGCGCAAGCTACGGCAGGCAAATACGACATTCGATTGACGGGCACTGCTCCCGATACTGGCCGCAAGGCCAAGGCCGAATACAAGATTCAGGATATTGACGCCAAACTGGTGATAGCAGGTTCGGCACAGGCGGCGAGGTAACTTCATGATTCAACGTTCAGCGCTTTTATTTCTAACCGTGGTTGCAGCAACAAGGGCCGCTGCGGCTCCGCTTTCTTTTGTTAAAGACATTATGCCCGTGTTGAATAAGGAGGGCTGCACGTCCGGCCCTTGCCATGGCGGCGCTAAAGGCAAAGCAGGCTTTAAGCTAAGCCTGCGTGGCTATGACCCGGAGTTTGATTACCGCGCCATCATGCACGATCTTTCCGGTCGTCGCTTTAATCGCACGGAACCTGAAAAGAGTTTAGTGATCCTGAAGCCCACCATGGGCGTTCCGCATGGCGGCGGTTTGCGCTTTGATACCGATTCTGAATATTACAAGCAGTTGCTGCAATGGATGCGTGAAGGGGCAGTGTTCGGCGACCCCGTATCGGCCACAGTTACTAAGTTAGATGTAGAACCAGCGGAGATTTTTGTACCCAAAGCGGGTCCAGCCCAGAAGATGAAAGTGGTGGCCCACTTTGCCGATGGCAGTGAGCGCGATGTTACTAAGTTGGCGCAATACAACTCCAGCGTTCCACAAACCGCAGAAGTGGAAGATAGTGGTGAGGTGAAAACAATTCGACAAGGCGAGGCTGCCGTAATGGTTCGTTATGAAGGAAAGTTGAGTGTGGTTCCAGTGACCGTACTTGCCGGCAAAACAGGGTTCAACTGGGCCAATGCCGGTGAGAACAACTACATTGATAAGCATGTGAACTCCAAGCTGGCCAGGCTGCAACTGCTGCCATCGGATCTATCAGGCGATGCCGAATTCCTGCGCCGTGTGAGTTTCGATCTAGTGGGTGTGCCTCCAACACCGAATGAGATTCGGGCCTTTACTGCTGATAAAACTGAGACTACGAAGAAACGCACAGCGATGATCGACAAGCTGATGGCACGTCTGGAGTTCGTCAATCACTGGTCTGTGAAGTGGAGCGACTTACTGCAAGTGAATCGAACCAAGTTGGGTGAAAAAGGCGCCTGGGCGTTCCATGAATGGATTCGGGATTCACTGGCTTCCAACAAACCTTACGACAAAATGGTGAAGGAACTGTTGACAGCGCGCGGGTCTACCTATCAGAACCCACCAGCTAACTTTTTCCGTTTTACAGCGGAACCGAAAGTAGCAATGGAGACGGCAACGCAGTTGTTTATGGGCGTCCGCATGACTTGCGCGCAATGCCATGATCATCCGTTTGAACAGTGGACGCAGAATCAGTATTACCAGCTAACCGCGTTTTTTGGGAAAACCACTGTGAAATCGGGCATGGATTCCGAAGAAGGTGTGATCTACGACAAGCGTGAGGATTTCGACATTAAGCATCCCAAAGATGGTCGTGTGATGAATCCTAAATTCCTGTTTGCCAACGATAAGTTTGGGGTGAAGGATGAGGAGTTGCGGGAAAGTCTGGCGAATTGGTTGACGGCCCGTGAAAATCCGTACTTTGCCAAAGCAATGGCCAATCGGCTGTGGAGCTACTTCATGGGCAAAGGGATTATTGATCCAGTGGACGATATTCGCGCTTCCAATCCGCCCTCCAACGCACCGTTACTGGAAGCACTGACCAAGGATTTTCTGGAGCATAATTTCGACGTGCGCCATTTGATTAGGACGATTGTCAATTCCCGAGCCTATCAACTGAGTTACAAAGTGAATGATTGGAATGGCGAAGATGAATTGAACTATAGCCACGCTTTGCCCAGAAGGCTGAGTGCGGAACAGTTGTTTGATGCGGTGCAATCTGCAACCGGCAGCAAACGCAAATTTCCAGAAGTTCCAGAAGAGGCCAAGGCGCAGGATTTTGTAGATCCGCACGTGGCCAAAGGCGGTTTTCTAGACCTGTTTGGACGTCCAGAACGGCAGACTTCTTGCGAGTGCGAACGGCGCACTGATGTCAGTCTGGTGCAGGCTCTAAATTTATTGAATGGCAGCATGATTGCCGATTCGATTGCTGATCCGGAAGGGCGCCTGGCCAAGCTTCTGGTAAAGAACGTCAGCAACAAAGAATTGGCTGAAGAGCTCTATTTGGCCGGTTTGGGCCGTTATCCTCAGGCAAGCGAACTGGTTAAAGCGGATGAGTATCTTTCTAAAGGAGATCGTGGCGAACGGGCGCAGGATCTGATGTGGGCTTTGCTCAACTCAAACGGGTTCCTTTTCAATCAATAGCAACGTTCCGACTATTGGACGTTGATCTGCGTCTAGATATAAGATGAACAGAATGTATAACTATTTGTTTGGCTTTGCCATTTGCAACTTGTTGATTCCAGCTTGCTTAGCCCAGCCAGCCATCGTCAAGCCGAAGAGTCCGGCGGTTGCCGGCGGGATTTTCAATCAAGCTCCCCCGCTGGTGAACAACGCGCTAATCGCCAATGTCAGCAAGTTCTACCAACTACAAGTGGAAGGCAAGTTCCGGCAATGCGTCCCGCTGGTGGCCGATGAGAGCCAGGATGACTATTTCAACATCGAAAAGTCCAAATATCGTGGTTTTGAGATCCTTAAAGTGGAGTACAAAGACAACTTTAAGAAGGCTGTGGTCACTCTGAAGGTTGGCATTACTTACGTTTTCCACGGGGAAGCTGTGCCGTTAGAGGCACCAATTGCGTCCAATTGGAAGCTCGAAAAGGGCATTTGGAAGTGGTATTTGAACAAAAGTGTAGCGCATACGACACCTTTTGGGGGCTTAAATGCCGGTCCAGGCGACCCGGAAGACCATTTAGTGACCCGTCCGAAGTCAGTTCCGCAGTTGCTTAACCAGGTAAGCATGGATAAACAGGATTTGCAGCTATCGAGCTTTGAAGATTCGAAGGCCGAGATCCTGATTTCCAACTTCATGCCCGGTATTGTGACCCTGATGCTGGATTACGAACTTTTACCCGGAATGAGCATAACTCTTGAAAAGAAAGTACTTAAGTCTGGAGAGAAGACTCGTTTGCTGGTGGCATATCATCCCGCCGATAAAGTTGCCAAGCCCATGCGCCGTGGTTTGTTAACGATAGAAGAAACCGGGGCTTCCATGCCGTTCAACATCACTTTTGCCGTTCCTGATGAAGTAATGAAAAGCATTCCCAAGTAATTGTGTTTGGCGAAGGAATTGCATCTGCTTTGGGTGAGGTATAGTTTCCTTTGCGCATTCCTTCTTCGCCCGTTATTTCCCGGCAGCAGTTTGCAGTAAACGCCCGTTCCCAACGCGAGCCGGTAGCGTTTAGTCTTTTGAATAGTGATACATCCAAGCCTGTGATTTCTACAGGCAAAAAACTCGTTTCTGTTTCCGCGCTGCTTTCAAAGTATGTGGCCGATACCAGCAGCCCGTTTGCAGATGTTCCCAACCGTCCCGGAACGCGGCAAAATTCTGGCACAGACAGTTCTTTGACGCCAACAAAGCAATCCACCGCGCGCGATCCGACCCCTGCCGTTGCGCTAACAGGAAATGTTGGAGCGGATGCCATTTCATTGTTGTCGGCTGATCTATTGAAGCGTGGGATAGACCCCGCCTCACTCGGATTCACCTATTCCGAACAAACGGTGGGGTATCCAGGAGGATCGTACGTGAACAGACTGATTACCGCACGAGTGAATGGCCAAACAGAGAATTATAATGCCGAACTGGTGCTGAAGAACCCACAGATTGCAACAACGGAAATCCTCCGTTTGATGCCGGGATACCGAAGCACTTAACCTGAATCCCGAAGTTGGGGTAGTTAGATGGGATCGGCAGCATTCAGATTTACAGAAGGACAGGCCGGGATAGCCTAAATATCGGGTAGTTTTCCAATTTCATAAGTTTTCCAAATACTTGAAGGAGTGAAAAGCCCGCTAGGCGGGCTTGGCACACAAAAGTGCCTGCCCCACCCACACATCTCCAGGTCTAGTGAAAGTTTGTGCAGTGGGGCAGGCGATTCCGCCTGCCAAGTCCGCTAGCGGACTTTCTTCACACCTTCGAGTGCCTGGGAAACTTCTGAAATTGGGAAAACTCCATGACATTGGAGGGCCAACCCCAATCACTTCGGAATTCAGGCTTAATCACTCACTTTCCAGTTTTGACCGCAGCCTGGTAAGCGGCACTGGCGATGCGGGCGATGACTGATTCCCGTGTCGCCTGGTCAGCAGTGGAATCGGTAACGAAGATCGCAATGGCTAATTTACTGCCTGACGGAAGGGTCACAAGCCCAATGTCATTCGTTGCATGGGCGAGGCCATTTTTAACACCGGATGTGCCAGTCTTGTGCATTACGATCGTTCCTGGCGGAAGCTGGCCCTTGATGCGATTCGGCCCGCTGGGCGAATCCCGCATCCAGCCAAGCAGCAGGCTGTTGTGTTCGGTATTCAACGGCGAATTCCTGTTGAGCCTCAGAAGAAGTTGCACTGCTGCGGTAGGTTCAAACCAATTGCGATACTGCGCCGCAACATCGCGATGAAGGGTAGCTTCATTGTCTTGCAGATGAAAACCCTTGACGCCGATTTTCCGGATGTATTTGTCCACCGCAGCAGGGCCACCAAGAATGCGCAGAATAATGTCGGTGGCAGCGTTGTCACTTAAGGTTACCGCCGCCTGCAGCAGTTCGCGTAACGGAATGTCTACTTCCGCCTCAGGGTATTTATCCTGCAATGGGCTGTAAGTCGTGGGTAAAATTCGATCCGTAGCCAGGAAACGAATGGGCTGATCCAGCGAAAATTGTCCACTCTCTACCATGTGAAACGCAGTGATGGCCAATGGGAGTTTAAATACCGATTGCATGGGTGGGTGATTGCGGGGATTCAGATCGCAATTGACCGCCGTTCCGGGGAGTGAACAGGCAACCGACACCTTGCCCTGTGCCTCCGCCGCAATCGTGCGGATCTGGCGCTGCAGTGCATCCTGCCCAAAGATTGGGGCGATGCAACACCAGGCAAACAGCGTTACGAACCGTTTTGTTCCCATTAAAAGTGCACTTTTAAAGCCAGTTGAATCACCCGCCAGCTTTCTCCATTGGAATTGGTGGTTGCCGAACTTGCCGTTGACAATGTGACGCAGCAGGCCTGGCCAAACACACCAGACGTAATCGCCGGACTTCCCACAGATGCATCACGTGGATTGCGGAAATTGGGATGGTTCAGTGCATTGAACAGCTCTGTGCGGAAGACCATTTTCACGCGTTCTGTCAGTTGGAAGCCTTTGGTGATGCCCGCGTCCAGGTTCCAATAAGATGGACCTTGAAAGATATTGCGACCCAATCCCAGATCGCCAGGGTTGGGGAATGTGAACGCGTCGGCATTGGCGAAAAAGACGGGTCCAACCACACCGTCTTTATTCTGTAACTGGGCCTGTGGCAAGGAAACCCCTGGCTTCAGCGCGGCCCGCGATTGCGAGGTGAAATTCGCAGTCAATACACCAGAACGGACACTGAACGGTTCACCAGATTGGTAGGTATAAATTCCATTGAGACTCCATCCCCCAAGCAGCGCATTGACCGCCTTATTATCGGTTGAGATCAGTTTTTTCCCTTTGCCGAATGGCAGTTCGTAAATGCCTGTCATGTTCACTACGTGCCGCTGATCGAAATCGGAACGGGCACGTTCATTTTGATAATTGCGCCCATCCACAGGGGTGCGTGAGTTTGTTGTAGTAAGTCCACCGCCCACCGTTGAACCTACCGGATCAATGGAAAGGTTATCAATGGACTTACTCAACGAGTAAGACCCAGCAAGCAGCAGACCGGTTGCATCATAGCGCTTGCGGAAAGTCATTTGGGCGGCATGGTAATTAGAATCGCCACCATTGTCCAGCACTAGAATCTGGTTGAACTGCTGATTCGGCCGCAGCTTTGCGGCAAGAAAGTTCTGTTCCACGCGGCCTGCAAAGTTACCGGCGGCGTTCTGCCCAAGATCGGTAGTGGTGGTTGCCGAATTAACGAAAGCCTGGTTGACAATGCCTTGCTGCAAAATAGGCACCGCTACGGCACTGGTGCAAGCTGCACCACTTACCAGCGTGCCATCAGGACGACAGCCGCCACCCAGCCCTGTATTCTTCTGCATGGCCAGGAACGAAGGCAGAATCGGCTTGGAATCTATCTGATTGGCATCCCATGCACGGTAGAGACGAACACCACGACGACCAACATAACCTACCGAAACCACGTATCCATAGGCCAACTCTCGCTGAATGGTGAGGTTCCACTGATGGACGGTGGGTAACTTCATTTGAGGATCGAATACGCGGACGTTGGGGGCATTTCCTAAAAGTTGCACAGGCGGCGAAAGGAAGGTGGATGGCTTCACCGTGGGCGCAGTCATTTCATTGGCAAATCCCGCACCTATCCGCACATCTTTCACGGCCTGGCATCCGTTGGTTGTGGTTTGCACTCCACTGGGGAACGATGAATTACAGGTATACGTTTGCCCAGGCACACTTGCCGCAACGGAAGTAACTTGGAAGCTGCTCAGAGGATCGAATGAAATGCCGTAGCCCGATCGGATCACGGTCCTGGTGGAATTGCGGGGAGACCAGGTGAATCCAAACCGTGGGGCAACGGCCCCGGCGTTAAAGTTTTCAAACCAGCGTGCAGAATTGACAAATGTGACTGGACCCTGGCTGCCGTCAATTGCTTTGTTGGGAACATAGGCGCGGTTGCCTGCTTCACTAGGGGGTGGGTTCAACTCCCATCGGAAACCGTAGTTCAAAGTGAGGTTTGGGCGCAGCTTGAATTCATCTTGCGCAAAAACATTGTACTGTTTGGAACGCTGGCCTTGGGACCACAATGTAACTCCACTGCCGGAACGGAATGGCAGAAAGGTATCGTTGCGTAAGTCGCCGAGAAACACTTGAGTAAGTCCGGCGGGGATGCCCAGCAGATCGTTGATGGTGCCCTGCAATCGACTCAGGTCGGTGGCAGAGATACCGGCTGTTGTAGTAGTGGCCAGGCTCGGAAGCCCAAAGGCAGCGGCTGGTGGACGGGTGGTTCGGGAAAGCGAAATCGCTGGCGTAAGACTGGTTCCACCAACGTCACCGCGCTGATCGTTATGCTGATACATACGGATGTTCAAACCGAATCGCATGACATGCTTCCCGCTAAGGTAGCTCAGATTTTCGACAATTTGTGGAGTATTCACTGCACGATACGTGCGAGGGTTGGCAGTGTAATCAACGGTTGAGTTATTGAAAGTGAACCGCGGAGTATTGGGAAACAGTGGATTGGCTTCGCCCTGCGTGAACAGAAACTGCCAACGGGAGAAGCCCAGCGTCAGTTCGTTTACCAGCCTTGGAGACAACACACTGCGGAAGCCCAGTGCCGCGTTCATGGCTGGACGGAACACTTCACCGCGCGCGGGATAGCCGGGAATCACCACCGGACGGCTGTTCCCCGGGTCTCCATTGAGGCTGTTTTGTTCTGCACCCAGATAGCGGAAAAAGACATTGTGCTTCTCATTGATCGTGTGGTCTACCCGCACCATATATTGCGGACCGCGCACGCGCACTGGCGTATTCCACTGATAGTTGCCTAAGTTCAACCCATCACCAGAATTGTAGGAATTGGGTGCAGGATAACCGCCCAGTACGGATTTAACCGCTGAATCGAGACCAACTTTGGCCGGGTCATTGGCAAAAATATTGTAAGTGGCCACGCAGTTGGTATCCCCGGCTGCCCCGCAGTTACGAACACCCTGGGCATACTGGCCAGTGCGAGGATCAATCAGCAAGGAAGAGTTTTGGGTAATCTTCTGCCCGTTCACAACCAACGGATTTTGCGGGTTGGCTACAAAGTAACGGTACAGCCCGGACAGTGTCGACGGAGTGTACAGATTGACAGCCCCGAAAATTTTATCAACCGGGTCAGCAAAATTCACTTTCTGCCCCTGCCAACTTCCGAAAAAGAAGGTCTTATTTTTGTGCACAGGACCGCCGATTTCAAACCCATATTGGTTCAGTTGGATGAGCGGCTTGGTTGCGCCCTGGGCATTGGCGTAGAATTCCTGAGCGTTCAACGCCGTGTTGCGGAAGAATTCAAACACCGAACCATGAAACTGATTTGTGCCGGATCGTGTGGCAATGGAAACGTTCGCCCCGGAATTTCGACCCTCTTCCGGAGTAGGGTTCGACGTGGTTACCTTGAACTCCTGAACGTTGTCAGGGTTGAGACGGAAAATGTTGTTGGTTGGATTAGGATTGGTGGATTCATTGGCTTCAATGCCATCAATGGTGACGTTCACTGCCGACGAGCGTGAGCCGTTGACGTTCACCGTGTTCCCCGAACGTTGCACCACACCCGGTTCGTAAATAAGAAGGTTTAGAGGATTGCGCCCATTCAGCGGCAAGTTGACAATGGCTCGCTGTTCAATCACATTGCCCACAGTGGCATTGGAAGTCTGCAAAGTTTCCGCCGATGCGACAACGGAAACGCTTTCAGACGCCGCGCCTACTTCCAGGGTCACGTCTACGGCAAGAGGCGTATTCACCTGCACTGTGTTGCCCGTCTTGATGAAGGATTTGAACCCTTTGGCTTCAATACGAACGGAGTAAGCACCCACATTGATGGCTGGGAAGACGTACACACCGGCATCGGTAGAGTTTTGCCGCTGGACAACGCCGGTAGCTTCGTTGGTAAGCGTTATGGAAGCGCCAGCCACAACAGCCCCAGAGGCGTCGCGCACCGTGCCTGAAATTTGCGATGTGGACGTCTGCGCCGCGCAGGAAAGCGCGAGTAGCAAAAACGCCGCCGCGAGCTTCTTAATTTGGGAAGTAGTTTGCATTTTGACCCCTTTTGCGAAGGTTAATTATTTATCCCATCGTATCGGGTTGGACGAAGGGAGTCCAGCAGGGGCACGGGGATGGTTTAGGACATTACAGAAATGCAGGCGCGGCTGGCGTAGGATTTGAACTCGTTCATGATTCTCTTAAGGTACCCGCGCAAAACGGAGCTTGGTACGGCTCGAAATGCGCAAAACTCCTCAACTCAGGTAGGGCCGCACCGGCCCATTGCGCTTGGGCCGGATGTCGGCATCCGCGACCACATGCACATGGTTGGACCGGACGTGCGTCTGTTGCAGGTTCCAGCCCCGGTGAGCGCAATGCCTCCCGATGGCCGCCAGCACCACTTGCCGGGCCGCTTCGTCGGGCACGCCTACTTGATGGCAGGGCTGGATGCGGTGGCCGGTTCAGGACCCCAATTATTGCGAATTACTAGCGTCTGATCAGAATAAAAACTGCGCCGACCGGTACCGTTGTAGACATCGGGATTGGCCGTGATCGTATAACCGCCCGGGGTGCCTTGCATCTGAAATGTGAAGCCGTTCTTCTTGCCTGACGCCAAATCAAGGGGGATCAAGTCGGCTGCGGTGGCCGAATCAGAACCACTTGGTGGCGGTCCGAGCTCACTCATGGCAATGGCGAATTTCCCGAATTGAGAGTTATATTGTGCCTGACCGGTGTGAATGGTACCAATTTGTTTGGCAACACTCGTTTCGTTCGCGCTCATCTTCGCTTGATTCACCTCGGGCAAGGCAGCCGCCAAAATGTAAAAGATGAAAGCGATGACAATCAGCAATGGCATCAGCGAAAAGAGTCTGTTAGCTTTGCTACGAATAAAAGTGGACGGGTTTAAGATGCGCATACTGTAGTGGAAGGACGTTGGCTCATCACAATTCGTGGAGTCCCTCTCACATTCCTCCAAACCTCGCCGATAAGCGAACAAGCATGGAATCCCTCTGTTTGCTCATACACAGTAAACTAAAGAGGGAATACTTCCATAAATTAACAGGCCAGCAAATGAATCCACTAAAACAACTTTCCGCTCTCGGACAATCCCCTTGGCTCGACTTCATCAAGCGTAGCCTGATCACCAGTGGTGAACTGGCGCGCATGGTGGAAGAAGACGGGCTAGGTGGGTTAACTTCCAACCCAGCCATCTTCGAAAAAGCGATTGCCGGGAGTGATGAGTATGCTGCTTTGCTGGCGGAAATGCGTAAAGATCCGTCGCTTACCCCAATGGATATGTACGAGCGCATTGCCATTGCTGACATTCAGGGTGCGGCCGATGCCATTCGTCCTGTTTACGATAAAACCAACGGTCGTGATGGGTTTGTCAGTCTTGAAGTGAGCCCATTTTTGGCGCATGATACGGCAACGACAATTCACGATGCACGGCGATTGTGGGCCGCCGTCAACCGACCGAACCTGATGATCAAAATTCCAGGGACGTTGGAAGGTTTGCCTGCCATTGAAGAAGTTATTGCGGCTGGCATCAACGTCAACGTAACGCTATTATTTTCCTGTCAGGCTTATGAAGCAGTGGCTTGGGCGTTTATCGCTGGTCTGGAAAAGCGCGCTGCTGCGGGGCACGATATTAGTCGTGTGGCCAGCGTAGCCAGCTTCTTCGTCAGCCGGATTGACGCCGTGGTAGATGCCAAAGTCACCGAAGATTTGCGTGGGAAAACGGCAATTGCCAACGCTAAAATCGCTTACGCGGCGTATAAACGCATCTTTTCCAGCCCACAATGGAAGGCTTTGGAGGCGAAGAATCCACAGGAACAGCGCGTGCTGTGGGCCAGCACGGGAACCAAGGATCCCAAGTATTCCGACGTTTTATATGTCGATTCGCTGATTGGTCCCAACACCGTGAACACTTTACCGCCCGCCACACTGGAAGCGTTTCGCGATCATGGTGTTGCCAAACTGACATTGGAAGACAATGTAGCCGGTGCCGAAGAAGTGATGAAGGCCATTGCCGCCCAGGGTGTGGATTTCAACCAAGTGACCACGGATCTGGTCACCGCTGGCGTAAAAATGTTCGCCGATGCGTTTGATAAGTTGTTGAATGCCGTCAACCAACGCTGCCGCGCGGTGTCGAATTTGCAATTGAACGCGCAATCGGTCAAGGTGGCGAACGTTTATCAGGCGGAAATCGACTCGCTTTTGAATGCCTGGAAAGTGCGTGGAAACGTGCATCGGCTGTGGGACAAAGATGCTTCCCTGTGGACCGGTGCCGATGAAAGCAGTTGGCTGGCCTGGCTAACCATCACCGAACAGCAACTGGCTGGTATGGAAACTCTGCTGGATTTTCAACACGAAGTGAAGGCTCGCGGATTTCGTAATATTCTGCTGTTGGGTATGGGTGGAAGCAGCTTGTGTCCAGAGGTTTTGAAACTCACCTTTGGCCAGCAGCCTGGCTTCCCGGAAATCCACGTGCTGGATTCTACTGATCCGGCCCAGGTGAAAGCGTTTGAAGAAAAGGTGGACCTGGCCAATACCCTCTGCATTGTCAGTACCAAATCCGGGGCCACGCTTGAACCCAACATTTTCAAGCAATACTTCTTTGAGCGGATCAAGGAAAAAGTGGGTGCCGATAAAGTGGGCAGCCACTTCATCACCGTCACTGATCCGGGCAAGCAGATGGAAAACATCGCGGCTGGGGACAAGTTTTGGAAGATTTTCCCCGGAGTGCATCAGATCGGCGGACGCTATTCGGCACTCTCCAATTTCGGCATGATTCCTGCCGCAGCCATGGGTTTGGACGTGAAACAGTTCCTGGAGAAAGCCGATGCCATGGCTGCCGCCTGCTCGCCCTGTCTGCCAATTGCGCAAAATCCTGGGGTGATGCTGGGGTTGACTATGGGCGTGCTTGCGAAGAACGGTCGAGACAAAATCACCATCATCGCGTCACCTGGCATTGCCGATCTGGGCGCTTGGCTAGAACAGTTAATTGCCGAATCGACGGGTAAATTGGGCAAGGGCATTATCCCGGTGGATCGGGAACCGCTGGCCCCGGCAGATCATTACGGCAAAGATCGTCTATTCGCTTATTTGCGCCTGGAATCGGGTCCCGATGCGGCGCAGGATAGCGGCATGGAAGCCATCGAAAAGGCTGGGCATGCTGTGATTCGAGTGGACGTGCGCGACATTTATTCCATTGGCCAGGAATTCTTCCGTTGGGAAGTTGCCACGGCTGTTGCCGGTGCCGTTTTAGGCATCAACCCGTTCGACCAGCCAGATGTGGAAGCCAGTAAGATCGCCACCCGCACTCTGACCGATGCTTACGAAGCCACTGGATCATTACCTGCCGAAACTCCCATTTATTCTGGTGAAGGGGTGTCTCTATTTACCGATCCTGTTAACGCTGCCGCCCTGGGGACGCATGCCGATCTGGTTGGTTATCTGCGCGCCCATTTCAGCCGCATCCAGCCGAATGACTATGTTGCACTGCTGGGTTACGTTGAAATGAACGCGGCGCATGAAGCGATGCTGCAGCAAATCCGGGTGAACATCCGAGATACGCGTAAAGTGGCCACCTGCCTGGGTTTCGGCCCGCGCTTCCTGCACTCCACCGGTCAGGGATATAAGGGCGGTCCGAATACCGGCGTATTCCTGCAAGTCACCTGTGACGATGCTTTGGAACTGAAAGTCCCTGGCCAGACTTACACTTTCGGAACCGTGAAAGCAGCGCAGGCACGTGGTGATTTCGCCGTTTTGGCAGATCGGAAACGTCGGGCTTTGCGGGTCCACCTTGGCCAGGATGTGGCTGCCGGATTGGCCATGTTGAGCGATGCTTCCCATAAGGCTCTGAACCCATAATCGAGCAAGCACTAAGGCTTAAATTCGCTTTCCAGCTCGGGTGATTTGCGTAGTCCATCGGTACTTACGACCTATGGTAGAGGGGATTAAGTAATGTTACGTTTCTATTGTGACCGCATCCGGGCAATTGCTTCTGCTATTGGTGTTAGCGGCTACTCCTGTAACTGCCGGTAACTTCTCCTATACCGCTGTCCTCAGCGCCGCCAGCCCCACATTCGACCGCCCTAACGACAATGGCTTGACTGCCCCTACTTCGCTATCCGGCGTATTTAGCCCCTATTCCATTTTGGCCTTCCAAGTGAGCGCCAACGGATCGTACAGTATGCGGTCCGACGCTCCTGCCAATACTTGGAACAATTTTCTGGTGCTATACGCCAATAGCTTCGACCAGGCTGCACCGCTGAACAATGCCACCCGTGTGAACGATAACTTTTCTGGTGGCAATTATTGGAACTCGCGGATTGATGCCAACCTGGTCACTGACGTCACCTATTTTTTGGTGACCACCAGCGTGGGCTTCCTGCCGCAGCCTGCCCCCTGGACGGCCAGCAATCAGATTCAAACCGGCGGGGCCAGCATTATCCCCGTTCCAGTTGCCGGGGTGCCGGAACCTTCCACTTACTTGTTAGTGGGCAGTGCCTTGCTATTCTTCATTTTCCGATTACCCATTTCTTCCAGAACGGCATTATTCTGGAAGAGATCACCTTGACTCTTTCTCACCTCTTCGACCTCAGCTTTCAGAATCGCGCCGCTTCCATCGCCCTTGAATTTCAGGATCGTTCCTTCACTTTTGGCGACCTGGATGTGCGTAGCAATCGGCTGGCTAACCTGCTGCTTGCCCGTGGATTCGTGAAGGGAGACAGGCTCTGTGTCTACCTCGCCAATTGCGTTGAGATCATCGACCTTTACCTTGCCTGCATTAAAACCGGTGTGATCTTTGTTCCTATCAATATTCTTTACCGGGATAGGGAAATCACCCATATCCTCAGCGATGCTGATCCCAAAGCGCTTGTGACCGACGCTGCCGATATCGGAACCACCATCCCTGTTTGGACCCCTGCGTCACTGACTGCCGCCGCTTCACACGGTCTTCCCGAAAATCGACCGCTGGCGGATCTGGATGGTGATAGTCCCGCCGGCATTATTTATACTTCCGGGACAACGGGTGTATCCAAAGGCGCAGTCCTTACGCATAATAATTTGATTGCCAACGCCCTGAACCTGATCACCTGTTGGCAAATCACCGAAGCGGATCGCCTGTTGCTGGTGCTGCCGCTGTTCCATGTCCACGCGCTGGGCAATGGCCTGCACTGCTGGCTCATCAGCGGATGCACCATGCGTCTGCTGGAACGGTTTGAGCATCAGAAAGCTGCTGCCGAATTTCAGAATTTTCGACCCACCCTATTCTTCGGCGTGCCCACTGTTTATGTACGTCTGCTGGATCTTGCCGACGCCATAGCGAAGCAGATCGGGTTAGGAATGCGCCTGTTCGTATCGGGATCGGCACCGCTACCCGCGCAAACTCATGAAGACTTCCGATTGAAGTATGGCCACACCATTCTGGAACGCTATGGCATGAGTGAAACGTTGATGAACATATCGAACCCCTACGTGGGGGAGCGACGTGCGGGCAGTGTGGGGTTGCCACTTCCGGGAATTTCTGTGCGACTTTTGGATGATCATGGCGCGCCGGTGGCAGATGGGGAATCGGGTGAAGTGTATTTGAAAGGACCCAATATATTCTCTGGCTATTGGCGTCGCGATGAGGCTACCAAAGCAGCGTTTGTGGATGGTTACTTCAAGACCAGCGACATTGCCACCAAGTCCGCCGACGGTTACTACACGCTTTCCGGCAGACGCAGCGATTTGATTATTTCCGGGGGGTTCAATATCTACCCGCGCGAAATTGAGGAATTTCTTTTGGAATTACCCGGTGTGATTGAAGTGGCCGTTGCTGCGCTGCCTGATCGGGTACGGGGAGAGGTTCCGATTGCCTATTTTGTAGGCCCAGCCGATGCGGTGGAACTGGAAGCGAAGTGTAGGGAAAAGCTGGCGTCGTTCAAAATCCCACGTGCATTTCATCAGTTGGATAAGTTGCCACGCAATGCGATGGGTAAGGTGCAGAAGCATCTGCTGACCACGGTTCGTTAGTGCGTCATAGAATAGACAATGTAGTTCAAGCCCATGCGGTAGGCCAGGCCTGCAAACTGCTCCGGATACTGTGGATCATCAGACCATTCCCAGGCATCGCCAAGGTCTGAGTTATGGCAAATTGCTAACTGCACTCGGCCTTTGTCATCGTAGACACCGCGCCAGTGTGCTTCCTTACCGTCATACCGTTCATAGGTAGATCCAGAGTTGACGTATTGGTAACCTGGCACTTGAAAGCGGTCATCCAAATTAAAAACTGTGTGAAAAATCGGGTCACTGGAGGGGATGTCCACCACTGGTCGGTCAGGGTAAACCAGGAACAGGCTGTCCATAAAAACTTTCCATTCCCGCTCACCGTGAAAATCGTCCACCATCAGAAAACCGCCACGATCCAAGTATTCCCGCAATCGTTTGGCTTGCGGTTCATTCAATTGCCACTGACCCACTTCGACGGCATAGAGCCAGGGCCACTTATAAATTTCGTCACTGTCCACATCAATAATTTCTTCCACGGAGCGGGCATGGATACGGGTCAGCCGACGAACACCTTCCATCAAGTGGCGTTCGGCTTTGTTTGAATCCGTACCCCAACTGCTGCGGCGACGCCCCCCGTTGGCACTTCGGTATCGCAGCCGGGCAAATGTGAACTCTGCTTCCACCCAGGCATCGGGTGGATCTTCATAGGAAGGATTCTGCATTTCCCGTTCGTACTGCTCATTGCGCCGCTGACCAGCCCTCTGCTGATAGCCGAAGAGCGCACCAATGGCGGTCAACATAAGCACCGAGACTAGCAGGATACGGGCAGTCATAATTTCCTTCTACCATATCATTCTACGGATAGCGTTCAGACAGCCTACCCCACATCACCGATACAATATTTACAAATGCGCATTGCCATCCTCGGCACACGAGGAATCCCAGCCAACTATGGTGGGTTCGAAACCTTCGCTGAAGAGTTGGCCAAACGGCTTGTCGCAAACGGACATCAAGTAACCGTTTATTGCCGCGAACTTCACCAACAACCCACTTACTTGGGAGTGAAGCTGGTGTATCTTCCGACTATTCATCATAAGTATTTCGACACCATCGCCCACACTGCACTTTCGACATTTCACTTACTGTTCCATCGCGTGGACGTTGTGCTGTACTGCAATGCGGCCAATGCTATTTTCACTTTCCTTCCACGATTGGTTGGCATGCGAGTTGCGTTGAATGTGGACGGGCTGGAGCGCAAACGGAAGAAGTGGAACAAGCTGGCCCAGCTCTGGTATTTGTTATCGGAATGGTTGGCCACATTTCTTCCCAACGTCACGGTGACCGACGCAGCGGCGATTGAAAAATACTACCTGGATCGATATCAACGCAAGTCAACCTTCATCCCTTATGGTGCTGAAATGGGCAAGCTGGAAACCATGGATGTGCTGCGACAGTTGGGGTTGGAGGCTGGTCGCTATTTCCTTTATGTAAGTCGGATGGAACCGGAAAACAATGGCCTGCTGGTGCGGGAAGCGTTTGAGTTAGTGGACACAGATAGGCAACTGGCCCTGATCGGCGACGCCCCCTATGCCGACGAATATATTGCAAGTGTGCGGAATACAAAGAATCCGCGGATCGTCATGCCAGGCGCCATTTACGGGCAAGGCTACAAGGAACTGGGGTCGCACTGCTTCGCCTACATCCATGCAACGGAAGTGGGCGGAACGCATCCGGCATTGATTGAGGCTATGGGTCGCGGGGCATTGGTGATGTATTTGGATACTGTGGAAAATCGCGAAGTAGCGGGGGATGCTGGGGTGGCGTTTGAGCAGTTCAACCTGGCTGAAAAAATCGGCGATGTGCTGGGTATGACTGATCCGCAGCGCGCGGCCTTGTGTAATGCTGCTTTATGTAGAGTGAGGGACCGGTATAGCTGGGATGCTGTGACGGAGCAGTACCTGCAATTATTCGGACGAATGCTATCCGCAGATGTCGCCGATGAACGCAGATAAAAGCCGACTGTAATTGTTCAGATAAGTCCAACTAAGTGAGTGAGGAACCGCTCAACTTTCCTTGGCTCCGTTAAGTCGCAACTCATCTGCAACCTCATTCGCTAACTTCACACAGTAACCCCAACTCAACAGCGCAGCATTGTTCACGAACTGCCACTTCCAGTCGGCTTCCAGCCAGAAGCTAAAATGAAACACTACCAGACAAATAAATATCACCCATCCAAGCCGGTTGTCCCGGAGAACGGAAATCAGGACACCCGCAGCAATGGCGCAGACTTCGAGCCAGTCTGCGACTCGGTTTTCATGATTAAAATTGATCAGATATATTACAACAGGGATGCCACAAACCAGGATAGGTCCTTCGACAAAACTGAGAAGTGCTCGCCTGCGGCGGAACCCACGAATCAATAAAATAAGCGTGAAAACCACTGGAGCTACGATTAGCACTTGGGGTTGCACGATGTCGTGGGAATCGGATCCAATTACCGGTTTTAGGGCTCTGACCAACCGCCATGTCAGCATTGCAAAAAATCCCGACTCTTGCGATTTATTCACATCAATGATGAGGATCAGACGCACTACAAAAATTGCCCACAGTGCTTGCGAGAGCAGCCACCAGCGATTGAAGTGGGCACTAATACTTGCAACTCTCAACCCCGGCAACATCAGTTACAAAGCCTCGGATCAGGGCGCGCGTCGTGAAGTAAATAGTAATTAGTGTGGCGAGCGCCTTTGGCACTATTTAATATTGCGGATAGTGGCAATGGATTGGGATGCATTTCTTTTTATAGTTGCACTGCTCGTTTCGTCACGCAGTTTGGTCAAGTAGCGGATTGCAACATCCATGGTGACCCACGGCTGAAACCTAAAAGTTTCAATCCTCCACTCCGGTGATCCTTTTATTTCTTTCAGCTTTTTCTCATTTGGGTCAAACTCCCACTGGGTATCTGTTAGAACCATCACATAATGATCAATAAACCGAAACGGGCCGTGCATGAATGGAGGTTCCAATTTATTAAAGGGGAGTCCCTCTGGATCGATTAAACTCGGCGAGATAACGAATGTGAATCGACCAGCGGCATCGATTTGCCCCAGTGCTCCACAGTCGACATCGATCTGCTGCTTATTGGGACCATCCTTAAAGTAGGTGTTTTGGTAGATCCCTTCCTTCTGAGCTATGACCATAATGGTAGGCTGCCCCAGTAGTTTGCTTGGCTTAACAAAAAATGGCGATGCCTTATACCAACCACTATCCGTCAACCGACCGCCAGCGGAGTCCATTTTGCGGAAGGCCTTTACCACTTCCAATGGAGATTTGCTGACGGCCTGATTCTGGGAGTATATTGTTTCGGCAGCAAGCAATGATAGTGCGAGCATCGTCCCAAGTTTCCCTATTTTGCGTTGACGATTTGCTTTCATGGTCTCCTTTAATTCCCGCAGTGAACCGGCTACCTGCCAAACGCGGGCAGGAACGTGCACAATGGGCCTCCGCCATCAGGAATCAGGTAGATTGGCTTTTGATTCGGCAAATTCCGCCCAGATCCGAACCTGGCATTGGGATTTACAACGAAAAACGATCCTGCTGAGGTCGCAAATACTTTCCTCTGCAATCTGTTCGCTATCAACTGTGCAATTGAGTAGCTTCCGCTTCCAAAACCTGCGTAGCAGGCGCGAAGAGTGATAGTGGCACCGATTGCTAAATTGGTTATTAGATAGTAAATTGACGTTACGCTTTGAAATGTTTGTGTCTTCACCCAGCCCTTCCATTAAAGACGGTACAACTCACAACCTATTTTGTCTTCTGAACTGTTGGCTTCTGGCTCAGACTACGAAGAGTCGCGATTGAATTGGCGGCGTTCCTTTTTATTGTCGCGTTACTCGACTCATCGCGCAGCTTGACCAAATACCGAATTGCTGTGTTAACGGTGACTCGCGGTTGGTAGGGGAAGTGTTCGATTCGCCACTCCGGTGCACCTTTTGCTTCTCTGGGGCCCTCCCCATTCGGTCCAAATTCCCAATGCGTATCGGTTAGAACCACAATATACTGATCGAAACATCGAATCGGACCGTACATGAACGGAGGGTCGAGTTTCTTTACAGGGAGCCCTAATACATCGATCAAACTCGGTGCCACCACTGAGGTGAACCGGCCCGAAGAATCGATCTGCCCCACCGCTCCGTAATCTACATCGACACGCTGCTGATTGAGAACCTTGTGCCAGGTATTGACATACATTCCTTCGTGCTCGGCTATCACATAGATGAAGAGTTGCTTTGTTGGTCTGGCCGACTTGACAAAAAACTGCGACGCCTTGTACCACCCACTCGATGTCAAACGCTCGCCTGCGGAATCCATTTTACGAAAAGCTTGCACTACCTCAAGGGGAGTTTTGCTGGCAACTGAAGTCTGTGCCACACTTGACGTCAACTGGCACGAAAACAAACTTGCGATCAGCACCCTACTAATTTCTGTTTTCGCTTTATTTAGTGGACCTTTCATTTGTCTCCTGGTACCTTTTTCGTGGGCGCAATACAAACTAATTTAACGAAGGCTGGAAGGTACCTAAAGTGCCGCCGCCGTCTGGAAGCAGATAGATTGGCTTTTGATTTGGCAAATTTCTCTCCCTTGACCCATACCTTGCATTTGGATCAACGGCGAAGAATGAGCCTCCAGACGTCGCAAAGACCTTTCTTTGCAATCGGTTTGCAATCAACTGGGCAATGGAATATCTCCTGCTTCCAAAACCTGCATAACAGGCTCGAAGAGTGATCGTGGCACCAATCGCCAGTTGAGTATTGGACAACAAATTCACGTTGTAATCTGCAATATTGGTACTGAGGCCGCCTTGCTCGCCTGGCGACAGTCGAGACCCCGCTGTGCCATCGAGTCTAGGTGGTTCACCTGCCCCGTGACCAAAGTAAATTACGCCGCCCGTGATAAGTCCGTTCGAGATCAATTGCGTTGCAAAATCCTGAACCGAGGAAACTCTTTTAGGACCTATTGGCAAATTACCAGTCCCGTTAAGGGCATCTTGCTGCGTTAATGCCGCGAGGTGAAAAAGATTACCTACGTTGTAATTTTGATCAGGAGCGCGATTCTCTCCAGGGTCCCCCTCCAAAATTAGGTAGGACGGTGGTGGGGGGGGAGGTGGCAGTATAGTTGCGGGTTTTTGATTCATCGTGAATGCGGAAATCTCAACATCAGTTACCGTTGGGCTCGGCGCTACACCCGTTGTTTGCAGTAAACACGGGCAGGGCGCAACCGCCGTTAGATTTTCTGAAGGATTCCCATTCGCTTGCGGCCAAAAAGAAGCTCCAGCAGGGAATACTGGTGGGCTGCTAATCGAATCAATTGATGACCCACTCGTCTGGTATTCATGCCCGATCCAGGACTGTGTGGAGAGATTGATCCTTCCCGTGGCCACCCCGTTGCGATCATAGGTGATTCCAGAATATCCAATCACCCCTCCATTGGCCGTTACTATCTTCGGTAAATCGTTTGGCACGCTCCAGCGTATATTCCCGTTCGCCTCGAACGCGACCATGGAAAAGCTGCCTTGGATATCTTCCGCGATACCGACAAACGACCCGTCTTGAGCTTGTACTTGTTGATAAAATGGTCCTCTTTGCCCTGGCAGCGACTGCAAATTAACAACGCTGACGCTGGTGCCAGTGGTGGTCGCAATATAAAATCCATTATTAGTATGGACCGTAAGCACCACCCCTGTATCCGCATTGGTGATCAGATTGAGGTACAAAAATGGATGGTCGCTCTCAGTTGTATCCATCACGTCAATTATGCTAAAGGCTCCTGCGCTGTTCACTCGCAGTAGTTTGACGTGAATAGCAGCGCAATTGGAGCTAGAGACACAACCGCTG
>JANMWO010000082.1:0-3962 GCA_031394025.1 Acidobacteriota bacterium | reverse complement strand
CTTCTTGGGCTGTTTGGTGAGAAATGCATAGATTGGCGATGTCTTTCCCCAGCGCTTTTCCAAACCTGCAGCAATGGAAGGATCGTCCAGGGAAGCGTCCACAACCTTTTCCCCGTTCAACCAATGTTCAATATGATTTCCTTTCACAACCAGGCGTGATTGATTGAATTCGCCGACAGGTTTAATGGTGCGTTTGGTGCGGGGAATCATGCTGTAGAGTGAGCCGGATTGGTACAGTGCACCGCGACGCGCATCGGGATGTTTATCGTCATCAATGGTCTGATACTCAAAGCCCACCACGTAGGTTTGCCCGTCGTTTGCACCTTGCATCGCGCTGGTTCGTGTAGGCAGTTTTCCTTGCATGGAAGAGTTCAGCGCATCTTCAAATTTCTTGGACTTCTTGATTACTTCTGTTGAGAGTGGAACGAATTCCTGAATGCGGTACTTCAGCCCGCTATTGCCACCGGAGGATATTTTCCATTCGAACTGTAATTCGAAATCGGTGTACTTGCCCATGCTGACAAGGTCTTCATGGTAGTGGGGTTTGGGACGTGCTTTGAGGCAGCCATCTTCAATGGTCCAGGAATCACCAGCAGGAGTGAGTTTGGAAGTGTCTATCCAGTTCTTCATGGTCTTGCCATCGAACAGAAGTTTCCAGCCAGCTTTCTTTTCAGCAGGGGTCAGCGAGTTTTGCGCCAGGCACAGAGTGGCGGTGAGGAGAAGGAGTGCGAATTTCATTGGATGGTGTGATTATAGCGGCTTTAAGTGGGGGATAATATTTCAGAAGAGAAGATGAAGAAGAGACCAAATCCTGAGGTGTCGGAAAATCCTTGGCTGACAAGGAGCCGGAAGACCGCCACTACGCGACGTATGTGCGGCTTGACTGCTCTTGAGTTGTGCGCTGGCGCCGGAGGTCAGGCTTTGGGGTTTGAGCAAGCAGGAATTGAGCATGCGGGCTTGGTTGAGATCGATAAGAATGCATGTGCAACGTTGCGCTTGAACCGCCCTGGGTGGAAGGTAATTGAACAAGATTTAAATGCTTTTGATGGCTCGGATTTTATTGGGGTTGACATCCTGTCTGGTGGATTACCTTGTCCACCATTTTCGGTGGCTGGCAAGCAACTGGGGATTAAAGATGAACGCAATTTGTTCCCGGTGATGATTCGGCTGGTAGACCAGATCCGTCCCAAAGCTGTGATGATTGAAAACGTTCGCGGAATTCTGGATGCCGTCTTCGTTGACTACCGCTTGTACATTCGGGATCAACTGAAAAAGCTAGGCTACAAGACGGGTTGGAAGCTAATGAACGCATCTGAATTTGGTGTCCCGCAACTTCGCCCAAGAGTCGTGTTCATTGGGCTGCGGGATCAGTATGCCGATACTTTTTCCTGGCCCGAAAGCAATGGTTTCGCCCCCCCCACTGTTGGTGAGGCGTTGTATTCTCTGATGGCAGCGAATGGCTGGAAAGGTGCTAAGGAATGGGCGGAGTTCGCCAATGAAATTGCTCCGACTCTTGTCGGCGGGTCGCACAAACACGGCGGTCCAGACCTTGGTCCTACCAGAGCTAGAAAAGCATGGGCCACATTGGGAGTAGACGGATTGGGTATTTGGGATGCAGCCCCCAATGCGGATTTCAAAGGCATGCCAAGGCTCACCGTTCGGATGGCGGCGCGCATTCAAGGCTTCCCCGATGAATGGCAATTTTTCGGAAAAAAGACGGCGGCCTATAAACAGGTAGGAAACGCGTTTCCGCCACCATTTGCAAAAGCAGTTGCTGAAAATCTACGAGCCTGTTTGACTTCGTCACGTTTGGTGCGGGTAGCCGGATAGTGCCCAAAAAACACAACGGTGCCAGAGACAAACTGCGCGAGCATTTCCTTCTAAACATCGGGCGCACAATGGACGGGGATGAGCTTCGGCCAATCGCCAATGGCATTAGTGAATGGGCCAGACGGATCCGGGAACTTCGAGATGAAGAAGGGTATCAAATTCACACTCATAATGACCAGAGCGAACTGAAGCCTGGGCAGTACGTTTTGGTGAGCGCAAAGCCTCTGCCTGCATTTCAACGCGATATTTCCAAAGAAACAAGAGCCCTTGTCTTGGACAGAAATGGATTCACCTGTCAGATGTGCGGCGCTGTGGCAGGGGAACCGCATCCGGGAAATCCGGCACAAAAGACCAGGCTGCACATTGGCCATATCATCGACAAATCGATGGGCGGCAGCGATGAAGCGTCGAACCTAAGAGCGACGTGTTCGGTTTGCAACGAAGGCGCAAAGAACCTTACATTGGATCGACCTTCGCTTCTAAAACTATTGGTTCAAATACGCCGGGCAACTGGATCGGATCAGTTGGAAGTGTTGCAGTGGTTGATAGGTAAATATCCGACTCAAGCAACCAAGATTGTCTCTAGTTTCTGACTTGCGACGGCCTATCAGCTTTACAATGGGAGTAACCGTTCCCATTGCATGCTTCTATTTTCAGATAACCTTTCGGAAAGCCTTGAGGCCATTCGTTCGCACAAGTTGCGTGCCGCATTAACCATGCTGGGACTCACCATGGGCGTGGCTACGCTGATCACGGTGGTAACCATTGTGGAAGGGGCAAATCTTTATGTGGAACAAAAGATTGCCAACCTGGGAACGAATGTTTTTCGGGTGGCTCGCACTCCCTTTGCCGCTACCGATTTCAACATTATCATCAAGGCTTTAAAGAATCGCAAAATTGAAATGGCCGATGTGGATGCAGTGGCACCTTCCTGCTTGCGCTGCAATGCCGTGGGGGCTTCGGCCAGCAGCACAACCAGGGTCCGCTTCAATGAAAAAGAGCTGACCGACATCAACCTTTACGGACACACTGCAAACATGAGCGTGATTGATACGCGCACGGTGGAACAGGGTCGTTACTATACAGAGACTGAGGAAAGTCGGTCTGCTAACGTCTGCCTGCTTGGGTCCATGCTGGTGGAACAATTTTTCCCTGGCACCAATCCGCTGGAGCAAACCGTACGAATCGGCAAAGATGAATTTCGGGTGATTGGTACCTTTGAAAAAATCGGTTCGGTGCTGGGGCAGGATCAGGATAATTTTGTGGTGATCCCCATGCCCACTTACTTGAAGAAACTGGGAATGCATACTGCGGTAACCATGCAGGTGCAAGCGACAGGCGGGGCTAGAATCATGGATGTGGCAATGGATGAAATCCGTTTGGCGCTGCGAGCCCGTCGCCATGTGCGACCTGGCGCAGATGACGATTTCTTTATGGCCACCAGCGAAACCTACATGTCGTTATGGACCAGTATCAGCGGTTCGTTCTTCCTGGTGTTCGTGATGGTAAGCGCCATTTCCGCCATCGTCGGTGGCATTGTCATTATGAATGTGATGCTGGTTTCTGTTACTGAACGTACCAAAGAAATTGGGGTGCGTCGAGCCATGGGAGCAACAGAAAAAGACATTCGTGGACAGTTTTTAGTGGAGACGGTTATCCAATGTTTACTCGGTGGAATTGTGGGAATCGCACTGGGATTCGTGGCGGCTACCATCTTGCGTAACTTCACGTCCTTTCCAGCTTCGGTGCGCACATCGGTGGCCATTGGGGGCATGCTGCTGAGTTCCATTATCGGGCTGTTCTTTGGAATCTACCCGGCAATTCGGGCAAGTAAACTGAATCCAGTGGATGCGCTGAGGGCGGATTAACTTATGACGAGAGATGAGGCTTTTGAAAACGTATATCTGGCCTTCGATACGTTGAAGGCCAACAAGCTGCGTTCCGGGTTGACGATTTTAGGTATCGTGATTGGGGTCACGTCGGTGATTGCGGTGGCGTCCATCATTGAAGGTCTGAACCGGTTCGTGCAGATGAAGGTGGAAGCCTTTGGTCCACGCACATTTTTTGTGGCACGCATTGCTGGTGGTCCACGCTTTGGGAGTCTGCCAGAGAAGCTTCGCAAGCGCAAATTT
>JANMWO010000039.1:0-10603 GCA_031394025.1 Acidobacteriota bacterium | reverse complement strand
CGAAAGTGTGGGAATAAAAAACAGCCGGGGTCGCGCCTCCCATCGGCGTGACGATTGCGAATAGTGCTTTCCCAATATATACTTACGAGATGATGTATTGGAAGCAAAGTCTTCTTAGTTTGATAGCGATTCTCGCATTATTTGGAGAGGAGCCTGCCCCCAAGAAGAGCCCCATTGTGTCCGAATTGCCGGAGGACGCAGTGGAAGTACGTTCCGATGTGTACCGCCGCATAGAGAATGGCAAACCGTTCATTTACGTCAAGACGCCTTTTGGCATTACCCGTGCCGAACAAACCGAAGTGATGAGGCACATTTTAGAAGATGGTCCCCCATTCGGTATCCGTGTTCGTGAAACGGCAGTCGAATATTTGTTTGATCGCGCTACTCCCTTTGGACCCGCCCGATGGACGAAAAAGAAGGACTCTAATTTGCGGTTAGACAAGCTGACTTCCGAAGAACAGGAATCAATTGATTACCATCGAAAGCTGAAGGAACCAAATCCCCAATTAAAAGCTCCCCAACCCAAAGCCGATGCGCAGACAAAGAAATAGATAAGCAAAAATTCTCCTTCGGTTGGCAATTTGATAATCACTGGCCTGCGGGTGCAACGCATGCCCACAAGACAATCGTGATATGCTCTTAGCCAATCAGTAATTAACGTTACACAACAGGAGAATTTTGCAATGGTGCAATTCTATCTTAAGAAGGGCTTGGTCTTAGCCCTCATCGCTTTGACAAGTTCGCTCTATGCGCAAACCACCGGTACAGGAACCCTGGTAGGCAACGTCACCGACAGTACTGGTGCTAGTCTAGTGGGTGCAAAAATAACCGTTGTCAGTGTTGACACGGCTTTCACTTCCGCAGCAATCACCACCAATGAAGGCTCCTACTATGTGCCTTATCTGTCACCGGGCTTTTACCGGCTAACCATTGAAACCGCTGGTTTCAAGCGTTATTTGCGCGAAGGAATCCAGATTCGTACTGGTGAAATTCCACGTATCGACGTGACTATGGAAGTTGGCGCGGTCACCGATAGCATTAAGGTTGAAGGTTCGGCATTGTTGCTTGAAACGGAAACCGCCGCCGCTGGGCAAGTTCTTTCCGGCGATGAACTGCTAAAGATTCCGGTCAGTCAAAAACGTGCCATCCGCATGACTTACTATTACCCTGGCACGCAGCCAGTTGACGGCTACCACGTGCTTGGCCAACGGGCACGCGCCATTGGTTATACGGTGGACGGCATCAATGGTAAGGAACCGGGCATCGGGAACATTGGTGGAACCAACGAACAGATCTCCACCACTCAGGATGCCTTTGAAGAAGTGAAAGTACACACCACAGGAACTGCTGCAGAAATTGGCCATGCCGCGGGCGGGCTCATCTCTATTGTATTTCGCAGTGGCACAAACCAGTTTCATGGATCGTTCGAGAATCGACACATTGGCCAGAGCATGGTGCATCGCGCCTACCTGGAACAATTGCCGCGTACCAATCCATTTACCTTTCACGATTCGGCATTCCTGTTCAGCGGCCCAGTGATGTTGCCCAAATTATATAAGGGCAAAGACAAGACCTTTTGGCTTGTCGGCTGGGAACAACATTACGAAAATGCGGGAACTGCTGGTGCCCGTACCGCTGTTCCGACGGCAGCCATGTTGGGAGGCGACTTCTCCTTTGGCGGCCAAATCAATCCCAAGCCCTTGACGATTTATGATCCATACTCAACTCGCCAATTGACCCCTACCACTTGGACGCGTGATCTTTTCCCTGGCAACATCATCCCTAAGAGTCTGTTCGATCCGTCAGTCCAGAAGTTCCTGGCGCTGACTCCGTTCACGGCGCCCAACCAGACAGGCATTCCGAACTCCACGCAGCCGACTGAAAATTTGGTGGCGAATCAGGTGAAGCAAATTCGTCGCATTCGTTGGGACATCAAGCTTGACCAGCAATTTTCTGCCAATCACAAAATGTATGGCCGTTATTCGCAGGCGCATCATCGCGCATGGAAGGGCGATCATCAGGCACAGTTCGCCTGGCTTGATATTGACCCCAACGCGCAACCCCAACCAGTGGAACATTACAATGGTGTCATTTCCGATACTTACATCCTTGGCCCAACGGTGAGCAACGAATTCCGCGCCGGATATAACCGTCGCGAAGTTCACAACGGTTCGTTATTTGAAGGTCAGAACTACTCCGAAAAATTTGGGATTCCCAACGTCGGCGGAGGTAGCTTCCCTTTCTTCAACATCGGCTACGGCCTGGCCGGGTTAAACGTATATCAGAGCATCGGTGAAGATATGACCTTCCAGGACAACATCACCAAGGTTACTGGCAAGCATACATTCAAAGCTGGTTATGAACTGATTCGCACCCGTTACAACGGGACGGCTGGCGCCCTCTCTGGAGGGACTTATAACTTTGGCGGAACTGATCTTCCCTTCACCCCCAACACTGGAAACAACTTTGCATCCTTCCTTCTGGGAACGGTAAGCAGCGCTACTTATACACAAGAATTTGCCAGTTGGCTTCCTCGTTGGTTTTCACACCAAGCTTACTTCCAGGATGATTGGAAACCGATGAAGAAACTGACTCTGAACCTGGGCCTGCGTTGGTCCTATGAAACACCTTTCCAAACCAAGTATGGTCAGCAATCGCAATTTGATCCTACTGCGAAAGATCCTATCAGCGGGCTGCCCGGCGCCATTATCCATCCCAACGGGCCACTTGCCAAGAAGGATTTGAACAACTTTGCACCGCGCATTGGACTGGCTTATAACTTCCATCCTAAGATGGTATTTCGCGCCTCGTTCGGCATTATTCATCAGGACATATTCGCCACGTCAAATAACATAAACTACAACGAATATCTAGCCACCGCCACGTTCCAGGCACCCAACGGCGACCCTCGCACGGTGTTCCGCCTTTCACAAGGGCCGCCCAGTTTTGCCTTCAATCGGCAACCCGATGGTTCAGTACCCTTCATCGGCAGCAACTTCTCATCGCGAAATGCAACATGGTTCGATCCAAACCTGCGCATGCCCTACGTCATGAGCTGGTCTGGTGGATTGCAGTACAGCTTCAAAACGAATTGGGTGCTGGAAGGCCTGTATCAAGGGCAGTCCGGCGTTGGGCTGATTAACACCTGGGACACCAACCGCATCCGACTGGATGTGTCAAAAGACCCCGCTGTTCTAAATGCCATCTTCGCTTCACCGCAAACTTACAAACCGTTTCCGCAATTCGGCGCAGTGAACCTGATCTCGAATTTTGGCCACAATAGTTATCATGCGGGCACGATTCGCGCGGAAAAACGGTATTCTTCTGGTTTAATTTTGAATAGTTTCTACACCTTTCAAAAGACCATCACCGACAACGAGGGTGAGGGCGGCGTAGGTGGCGTGGACTATTACAACAGACGCTTGGAAAAAGGGATTGCTACTTACAATTTGAAGCATCGCTTTGTAACCATTCTTTCTTACGAGCTACCGTTTGGTAGTGGTCGCCGTTGGATGAATCATAACCGTTGGGCTGATCTTGCCATCGGCGGTTGGGAACTTACCGGAACGCAAACATTTCAAGCAGGTGTACCGTTTACTGTAGGCTACGCCAATAGCCCCAATAAGTACCTGCCCACGGGTGCGCAGCGTCCTAACATTCTTACTTCCACCCAACAGGCCCAAGTACAGAATTGGGAATTTGGAGCAGTGCGATTCCCAACATCAGCACAGAATCCCTATTTGAATATCGGTTCCTTTGCATACCCGGCAGCTTATACTGTTGGCACTTTGGGACGCACCACCTTCATTGGACCTGGCCTCAATTGGACCCAGCTTTCCATCGCCAAATGGTGGCACATACGGGAACGTGCTCGTGTTCAACTCCGCTTGGATGCAAACAACTTCCCCATTAAGCAGCCGCAATTCAATAACCCCAATGCCACGTTCGACGCCAATAATCCGGCAGCTTTCGGAAAGATTGGTGGAACGCGCGGCGCTTTCTCCGACATTGGAACATCGAACTCAAATCTACAGATTGTTATGAAAGTTCAGTTCTAGTTTTTTGATAGAAACGGGCGGCTTCCACACAAGGAAATCCGCCCGTTTGTATTTGTAATGTCTATGATGGTAGGGTCATGCGTGCATTCCTACTGATCCTGCTTCTTTCCAGTCTCGCTTCTTCTGCCGAGCGTCACCACTTTCAATTTGGTTCCGGTCATCTGGATCAATCTTCAATCTATTCCGCCACAAGCCGACAGGGTTTCGAGGATGCCTCTGCCATTACTTGCGACGTCCACGAATGCGGCAGTGACAAACCCTTTTTCTTCTCCATCGATTTGCCCGAAGGGAATTACGACGTCACAGTGAAGCTGGGCGCGGTTACCGACATGACACTTCGCGCTGAGGCCAGGCGCTTGATTGCCAGCCACCAGAACATCCCCACAACGCTGAAGTTCACCGTCAACGTGCGTTACCCGGAAATCAGCACCGGCGGCACCGTGCGCTTGAATGATCGCGAAGTGGGCACGCGTACCTGGGACAAGCGGCTATCGCTTGAGTTCAATGGAAAGCATGCCGCTATTCAGTCCTTGGACATCCAGCAGACTGCTAAATCCATCACAGTTTATTTGGCCGGTGATTCAACCGTCGTAGACCAGACCGCCGAACCTTGGGCCGCTTGGGGACAGATGCTTCCGCGATTCTTCAAGCAGGGGGTGTCCATTGCCAACCATGCCGAATCTGGACGAGCGCTGAAAAGCTTCCTTGGCGACAAACGCTTAGATAAGATTCTTAGCACGATTGTCAAAGGCGATTACCTGTTCATCCAGTTCACTCACAATGATCAAAAGCCCGGCTCATCATACGTGGAACCCTTCACCACTTACAAAGAACACTTGAAACTCTATATCGGTGAAGCTCGTAAGCGCGGGGCAATTCCTGTGCTGGTGACCTCCATGCATCGCCGAACTTTCGACAGTTCCGGGAAGATCACAAATTCCTTAAAGGAGTATCCGGAAGCCATGCGACAGACTGCCGTAGAAGAAAAGGTTGCCCTGATTGATTTGACGGCCATGAGCCAGTTATTTTATGAATCCATGGGTCCGGAAAATTCTATCAAGGCCTTTGTTCACTATCCTGGCGGGACCTTTCCTAGTCAGCAGCGGGAATTGAAGGACGATACCCACTTCAACAGTTATGGTGCGTATCAATTAGCGCAGTGCATTGTGGAAGGCATCCGGGCCAATCACTTGGGATTGGTGAAGTATTTACGATCAGACATTGCTCACTATGATGCCGCTCATCCCGATGATGTGAGTAAGTGGAATTTGCCATTGAGCCCACACAGTTCGGCACGCACGCCGTTTTAGTTTTAGTTGCGAAAGTCCGAGGCAGGCGAAACCGCCTGGCCCACATGCGCCAGTTTTTTTAAAAGTGGGGCAGGCATTCAGCCCAATGCCATTTAGTTTTCCCGCAATTGTGTTATCAGCGTGCATCGGCGTCCATCAGCGGCCATTAATCTGGGCCGCAGATGCACGCAGATGCACGCTGATAACAACAATTTAGGCCAGGGAGCGGTCTTTTAACCACAGGTTATCCCAACAAAGATTGGACATTCTACAGGGATGCGAGAAAACTAAATGGCATTGGGCGATTCCGCCTGCCAGTTTACTGGTGAGAACTTCTATAACTAAGCACTCAACTCGAAAAGAGTCCCGCGACCGAAGCGCCAATCTGGATCGAACCGCCGTTTGACAGCCTTCATCGCCTCAATCTGTTCAGCCGAATATTGAAGCGGTAGGAACTTGGCTTTCCGTTTCCCAAGACCGTGCTCTGCTGCTACCGAACCACCTAACGACACGGCTTTGCGGGCAAACAACACCAACGCTTCCATGCCTGCATCGAACTCCGCTTGCGTGGCGGGCATCATATTTACATGCGGATGAGCGTCGCCGACGTGGCCGAAAATGCAGTAATGGCCGGGCATGATCAGGTCCATGTGCTGTCGATAGAACTGAAACATTTCACGGTTCTTTTCAATCGGCACAGAAAAATCGGACCCTAGCGAAGGGAAGCCGTTTTTTTGTGCAATTGCCAGTGATGTTTCGGGCAACGCATGACGAAATTTACGGAAACGTTCGCGGTCAACGTCGGTGGATCCAAACCAGCTCTTCTCTTCAAACGCACCGGTTGCGGCCAATCGAACGGCCCAACGGTCAAGGTCGGCACCCTCTTCGTCCACAATGTGCTCCATGATCAAAGCGGCCCTGGCATTGGCTGGAACATCGGGATAGCGTTGCTCAATCATGCGTAATGCCGGGTCGTCAACATACTCAAGCATGCGCAGGCCAGGCACTTCGCGCCAGGCATCCAGAGCGTCCAGGGCGGCTTCATCCGATGGGAAAAAGATGATGCCGTTGAGCAAAGCCTGGGGGTTGGGTAGCAGTTTTAACTCTGCTTCCAGCACAATGCCCAGCGTTCCTTCCGCACCAGTGAACAAATCAATCCAGTCCATGCCGGGACGCAGCGGGTAACCACAGGAGTGCTTGCGAGCTGCTGGTTGTGGAATCAGCGGAACATCGAACGGGATTGCATCGCCACGACGGACATCCAGGATTTCCCCCGACGGCAGTGCCACGCGCAAACGTTCCACCCAACGTCGCGTGGCCCCATACATAAAACTACGCGACCCGCTGGAATTGCAGGCAATGGTTCCACCCACAAAAGCCATTGTCTCTGTGGGATCAGGTGGATAAAATTGTCCGGTTGATTTGGCAGCAGCATGCAGTTCATGCAGCGTAATTCCAGCACCGGCGCTGGCTTTGCCTGTAACTATATCCAGAAGGCGAAATTTTTCCATGGAGATCAGCCATCCTCCGAATGGAACACGTCCGCCGGTCAGCCCACTGCCGCCCCCAGCAATGGTCACAGGTGCATTTTCATGGGCGGCCTGGGCAAGTGTGGCCAACAGTTCAGCTTCGTCTTTGGGCACACAGATCTTGTCGGCATGACCCTTGGCACCGCTTGCGTCTTCTAAATATCCCCAGCTCATTTCAATCCCTTCGAGTTTACACGATGATGGGCAAGTATAATGAGGAACTAAACTATGTCTGAAGTGCGATTCAACAACCGCCGAGCCTGCCAGATTGAAAATGACCAGGTGCGCGTTACCGTGCTTACGGAAGGGGGCCATATTGCTGAAGTTCTTCATAAAGGAACTGGCGTAAATCCTCTATGGGTCCCACCCTGGCCTTCTATTGAACCTTCCACATGGAACCCAGCCAAGTATCCCGAATATGGCGACGATGGCGAGAGTCAATTGCTGGCCGGTATTGGCGGGCAGAATTTGTGCCTGGATATTTTCGGTGGTCCGTCAGCAGGGGAGGCTTTGGCTGGATTTCCAGTGCACGGTGAGGGATCTATTGTGCGCTACCATTTGACATCGGAAGGGAATCGAATTTCCCAACAGGCCATTTTCGATTTCGCCCAAATTGACTTTCAACGCGTTTTAGAACTGCAGGGTTCGGCGGTTCGCGTCACGGAAACGGTGAAGAGTCTACTGGCATTTGATCGACCCATTGGTTGGACGCAACACGTCACCCTGGGTCCCCCATTTCTGGAACCAGGGTTGACGCGCTTCCGCCTGAATGCGACTAAATCAAAAGTGATTGAATCCGATTTTACTCTTGGCAAAGGGTATCAAAAGACGGGTGCAGAGTTCGATTGGCCCATGGTTCCGCATAAGAATGGCGGCACGGTGGATTTGCGAGTTTATCCCGATTACAAGGTGGCCGGCGGATACACCGCACACTTGATGAATCCAGCGGATGACGTTTCTTACTTTGAAGCGTGGAGCCCTACCAGCAAGACTTGGCTGCGCTATGAATGGAGCCGTGCCGATTTCCCCTGGTGCGGTATTTGGGAAGAAAATTGTGCCCGCACCCATGCTCCCTGGAATGGAAAAACCATTACCCGAGGCATGGAGTTTGGCGTTTCCCCCATGCCCGAATCTCGCAGACAGATGGTTGAGCGCGGGTCAATGTTCGGGACTCCTGGCTATCGTTGGTTAGGTGCCCAGGAAACATTGCGGGCGTCGTATATGATCAGCGTCGGCATTCGTGAGGAATTTGTTTTATGAATTTCGTTTGTACTGGACGCTAATAAAATGCAGTATCTATCTGCGTTACCTTCCGTTGCGTTCACTGCGCTGCTACCAGCGTTGTTGATTGAGCTTATATTTTTTCTGGCGCATGGGTCGGCAAACGTGCGGGAGTGGATTCGCCGATATCCAAAGCCCACCATTGCGTCAACCTTGTTCCTCACTGCGCTGATACCCTATCTGGTTTATGCCTTGTTATCTGGCACCTTCACCGGGCAATCTTTTGCGTGGTTAGTGGTCATTGCGGGCTGCTTCAGTTTCTACTACTTGTTACTACCTGCTACGGATTGGGCGGACATTGTGTTGACGCTGCTATTCGCCGCAATTCTACTTACTGACCGATTTGCGCTGATCTACCTGCCTGCTGCACCGAAACTGGTGGAGGGAATTTTAGGTGGCCTGATGTTGGCTCGCGTCGCCGCCATCTCTCTGTTTTGTATTCGTGGCATGACAGGGATCGCTTACGGATTTCTGCCTACCAAACAAGAATTCAAGATAGGGGCGCAAGAGTTTCTATACTTTCTTCCGGTCGCCGCAGTGCTAACTTATCTCACTGGATTTGCCAAGCTGCGCCCGTTGACGGCACCACTGGACACCACCATCAAAGCCATTGGATTGGCTCTGGGGATTCACCTTCTGGTATCGCTTCGTGAGGAGTTGATGGTCCGTGGAGTGATGCAGCCAGTGTTGCAGCGATGGTTGCGATCCCCAATGGCGGGCATGGCCGTCACTTCATTGCTATTTGGATTGGCGCACCTCAGCTTTGGACGCAAATTTCCTAACTGGCGTTTTGTGATTTTGGCTACTGCCGCAGGTTGGTTTTATGGACGGGCGTTCATGGCATCAAACAGTGTAAGGGCAGCAATGGTAACGCACACTTTGACGGTAGTGACGTGGCGGGTATTTTTGGTTTAGCAGCCTATGAGTAAGCACACAGGCTGCTAACAGAATCAGGTTTAGTGACCCAATTCCTTCGCTTTATCAACTACGGCCGCACCTGCTTCGGTTACTTTATCTTTTGCAGCGTGCAACATATCACCGGCCTTTTCGGCCATGGTTGAATGAGCTGCTTCGGATGCTTTGTCTTTCATTGTGTCCACTAAGTGGCTTGCCGCCCCGCCAACTTCGCCAGCCTTATCGGCTACCGCATGGGCTGCGTCGCCTGCCAAATGTCCTACTTTCTCTGCTGCTTCGGCAGCCATATCTTTTGCTTTGTCCAAGAAACTCATGGTGGAATGCTCCTTTATTTAACTACGGGGGTTGATTCAAGTCTTGGACAAGCGGGCTATCCATGTCAAGCGAATTGAGGTTACTTCATCTCAAGAAATTGTCTGGCATCGTCAAGTGACACTCCAACTTCAGACTCCTCAATCGCCCCGCAATCCACTGCTCTGCGGAAGAAATGCAGCAAGCCCAGTGCCGTTGCCACGTCGTCAAACGTTTGCCCAATTCGCGTCGCCCGTGCCGATGCTTCCATAAAGTTCACCAGCCGCTTGCGATGGTGATCCAGTCCATTCAAATAAAATGCGAACACTGCTGCATGCCTGGCGGGCAACTGCGCTGGATGGAGGTCCCAGCCCTGATAGAAACCTACTTCCATGGCCTGTTGAACATTGTGAAAGTGCAGGGCCGACGCTTCCATAGGGAAATCGCCAAGTGGCAAATCTCGCGTTGGACCATCGGACAAATGAATCCCTGTGCGGGCGTAGGCGAACAGCATTTTCGTACGGGCTGCTAAGCAAATGGGATGCTGTAACGATTCGCGTACAGCGGCAATTCCGCAGCTTGCCAGAAAGTCGTATGGGCCAAAATGCGCCGCCGTTACGCGACCCCTGCCTGCTTGATGCAGATCTTTCAAACAATCCAGCGCCTCAGTGGTTTCAATCATCAATTCCACACCAACGTCAGCAGGAATGTTGGCAAGCAGTAACTCTACTTCCTCTGGACCAACGATTTTTGGAAGAGTCACTACAAAGCCATCGGGTACTTTTTCGACGGCTGCAAAGAAGCGATCCAATGTTCGCAACCCACGCCGCTGCGTTTTGCCTCGTAGTGCCTTGATCCTCAGACCCAGGAATGGCGGTAGTGAATCACCGGTTAACTGCTTTGCCGCAGCTTCGGCATGGGCATCTTCTTCAGCATCGGAACGGGAACCGTAGCCGTCTTCAAAATCGATGCGGACTTCTTCCACTGGCTCTGTCTCCAGCTTGTGCCGCAAGCGCGGATACACGGCCTTAGCCAAAGAAAGCGGAATGCCGAACGCCGTTGCCAGTGGTTCTGCGTTGGGCATATGGTTATCCAGAAATCGCAATGCGATCTGTCCCATTTTTGAAGATACGTTGGATTGAAATAGATGGCCGCCGCCATATAAGACGTGGACTGGTTGCCTGTTGCGCATGGATCTTTTTAGTTTAGGGCACCGACTAGTTTAGGGCACCGATCTGAA
>JANMWO010000015.1:0-5062 GCA_031394025.1 Acidobacteriota bacterium | reverse complement strand
GGAAGGCTGGCAAGGTGCAACCGGCATTGAAGGCAGCTATCTTTTCTGTAAAAGTGACCATGGCGGCACCGGCGATTTCACCATTAACCCAGGCACCCAGAATCTGGCTCCGCTCAGCATGGAAGAAGGTCCGAGCCAAGTCTTCAGTCTCCTCATCCAATTTACCTTCGCAATGTCCCGCAGCAAATGTATTCAACCAAAGCCTCTCGTCCTCAATCGGCTTAATTTCTATTCCCGGATGACTACTATTGCTAAAAGGTAAGTCTAATCGCCGAGCCAGCATGAAAGTGAAATCAGAAGTTTTGAACTGTTTCCCGGCAAGGCATTCAATGAGGGATGGTTGGGTGAATTGAGTTACCCGAATGCGCAGTGGCAACCCACGCTCATGAAAATATTGTCGTAAGAAGGCAAAATCGGTCGGTAATACCTGTTTGGTGACCCCAAATCCAATGAGTTGTGTCAGCGGCGAGGTAGAGGAAACGTAGACGACAACTCCGCCACACATTTCAAAACATTCCGCCTTGGAGTCAGGGAATAGTTTCTTGTGCGATGCCACAAGGTACTTGGCATAGGTCATGGAACCTTGTACCACTTGCTTAATTGTCTCTGGATCCGGTTGAAAGACCGACGTCATTGCAGCGGCGCTTGATGATGTAGTCATATTCCCCTGAAGGTAGTATCGGCAAAAGTGTTTGGTTTGTTGAGCAATTTCTTCAGGAAAAACTGATTTTAATTTTCTATCGATAGAAGTGCCGGACGGTCAACCGCATTCCCACTTGAATCTTTGAAGATCAGCTATCATCTAAATAAGCGAGTAATACAAGGAGCATCCTTTCCAATGAACGGTTATCAACAAGAAGCGGGCTTTTGGGACAAACTGACGGGCAGCATGCCTTTATCGGCAACACGGTCGGCGGTGATTAAGCAAACTTACGTGCTTTTCGGCGTCAGCGTGCTGGCGGCCATGGCCGGAGGTTATATCGGAGCCACTTCGGAAACCATGGTGCGGTTCTTTTCAGGCTGGATGGGCTGGATTGCGGCAATGGTTTTGCTGAATGTTGTGCCACAAATAGCGATGGCGGCGCGCCATAATCCAGTGCTGGGAGTGAGTGCATTGGTATTTGACGGCTTCATTTCAGGCGTTGCTCTTTCGCCACTGCTCTATTATGCGAACCTGGTGGCACCCAACATGATTTTCGCGGCATTGGGAATCACGGGCTTTGTGTTTCTTGGGGTTACTGCTTATATTATGACGTCAGGTCGAACATTTTCGGCACCAAAAGGGCTCATGATAGGCCTGTTCTTTTCGATCATGGGAGCGATGATCCTCAATAGTTTCATGCACATTGGAGTGCTGGGAATCCTGATAAGCGTGGGGATTGGGGCAATGGGTGTCTGCACGCTGATCTATTCCACCAGCGGAGTGCTGGCAACCCCCGATGCCGATAGTCCCATTCCAGGTGCTTTGATGTTGTTCGCCGGGGTGTTCAATATTTTCGTGGCCGCGCTGAATATTCTGCTGCGCTTGATGGGCGGCGGAAGCAATCGCGACTAATCCTCAGGCTGCATCCAGAATCTGCAGGGTCAGTTCCTTGCCGACGGCCTGGAATGCTGCTTCTAACTGGTCGAGCCGAGAACGATGTCGTAAATTGAGTAACCGGTCTACTTGGGGAGGGTGGCAATTCAACTTTCTAGCCAACTCAGATTTAGTAACCTGTTGTGCCCGCATCGCCGTATAAAGCGCCAGTTTGGCTTCCGTCAGTGCGGGTAACGCGATTGAGGGTCCGCGCTTGAAAGCCGAAGGTTGCGGAATTGCACGACGATCGTCCATGTAACACATAAAAGCGGTTTCGAGTGCGTCCGGTGAGCGACGCAACGCCTCCTGGTTGTCTTCGCCGAATGTATGAGCTTCGGGCACGTCTGGGAAGCTATATAGGATTGTCCCATTGGAATCACGTTTTAGCCTTACCGCGTATCGTACCATCACAACTCCTTACTTGATTTTCTCCGCGAGTCTGGGCGAGTCGCGTCCTAATAATCCAACACTTCTGTTTATTTATGGAGTCGGGAATATAGACAGCGTTACCTAAAGTTTATCTGAAAGGAAAAGTATCGGGACGGCATGTTGATTGTATGAAGCCGATACTTTTCCTTTTCGTCTGCGCTTTAACCACTCTCAGTTGGGCCGATGAGGTTTCTGATAGAGCTGCGATTGAAACCGTCATCCGCTCCTTAAATGAACCGAAATTAGATTCCTCGTTGCTTATTGCCGGTGCGAATGTGGTTGAGTTGGATCGACTGCGAAATCTTCCCGGCTTCCTAAATTCCCAAGCACCTATGTCGGAAGTGAGTCGTCCACAAATTGTGAGTAAAACAATCCGTTTTTTGGATTCGCGGTTTGCCGCTGTGGAAGGGGTAAAGGTGCAGTATGGGTCACTAAGGACGAGAAGCATCCCTGTGTTCTTTCTGATGGAACGGCAAGGTAAGGATTGGCGAATTGCTTTCTTGCGGGTGACAGGGGAACGGCCATTGGGTATGGCGTCCGAGGCTGTTGCGGATTTTCAGAACTAAGGATTTATGACTTTTATGGTTGCCTCCCGGTAGGGAACTGCTCGAAAAGTTCACAGAAACGTTGTAAAGTTGCCATCTAGAGCTGGGAATAATGGCTCAAGTGTGATATTTTCACAAGTAGGCCATATGATCGTTTCATTTTCGGTGTCTAACTTTCGTTCTTTCTTCATGGAAGAAACTTTTTCACTGGTAGCAAGCAATCGGCTGTCAGATAGTCATACTGATCACCTTGCTCCAATTCCAAACACCAAGGAAAAGGTGCTCCGAACTGGAGTTCTCTACGGAGCCAACGGAGCAGGCAAATCAAACCTTTTTAAGGCTCTTCAGTACGTGAAGTCAGTGGCTTTACAATCACGAGGAAATGCCAGGACTGGACGAGAAGTATTTCGACTCAAGCCAGCAATCGATCAGCCTTCCAGCTTTGATCTTCAGTTTATTGCAGAAGATAAACTTTACCGGTTTGGTTTCAAGCTGGATGACCAAAGGATTTTGGAGGAGTGGTTAGTTGAGGTAACTGGAGGTCGTGAAAGAGTTCTATATGAGCGAATTACCGACAATAAGGGGCAAGTGAGTGTCGAGGCTAGAGGTCTCACCAGTCCCGGTGAAAAGTTGGTTGCACTCGCAACCGTCGGCGGACCGCAAAATCAATCTTTTCTCGCCACTATCCATGCGACGTTGTCTCCATCAGATGTGGGTGAGGAGTTGAATGGCGTTTTGAATTGGTTCAAGAAGAGCCTGGTACTAATTGGTCCAGATCAGTTCTTTGGTCAACTTGGGAATGCTCTCCTTGAACGGACGGGCCTTTTGGATTTAACAAACGAGTTCTTGAAGTTCTCATCCACAGGTGTGGACCATTTAATCGTTTCCAAAACTCAGATTTCACCTGACGATGTGCGTAACCTTCTCCCCGAGCGCTTGTTCTCTGAAGTAATGGGAAACATAGACAAGGATGAAAACGGGTCAACCTGTGTTCAATTGAGTCAGGGCAATGAATTGCTTATTCAACGAACAGGAGAGGATCAGTATTTTCAGATACAGATTCAAGCGGCGCATCAAAACCACGAGGGTGGGGTCGAGGCCTTTAAGCTGAACCAGGAATCTGACGGAACACGTCGTCTTTTGAATCTCATTCCTGCGTTACATCACCTTCGAAATAGTAGTGCAGTTTACTTTATTGACGAAATTGATCGTAGCCTGCATCCGATGCTAGTACGGACGTTTCTAGAATCGTTCCTGAAGTCGTGCGGTGGCGGCCACCGCCAAATCATAGTGACAACCCACGAATCCAATTTACTCGACCAAGATCTCTTACGCAGGGATGAAATTTGGTTTGCTGAAAAAGATCAAGGTGGTTCTACGAAGCTGTATTCGCTAGTTGATTTTAAGGTTCGAAAAGATCTTGAAATCCGAAAACACTATCTCGAAGGACGGTTCGGGGCAATACCGTTTTTTGGCGACATTGATGGATTGCTGTCTGAAAGAGGCAAGACTGAATGAGCCTTTTCCGCTCAAACCCCGACCGCTGAGAAGAGACGCCGATACCCTACGTGATACCCGCCTATTCATCGTGGCCTGCGACGATACATACGCTCCGAAACAGTATTTTGCGTTCTTTCAAAATACGAGAGTACAAGTGCATATCATCCAAACCGTTGATGGATCCTCGGCTGCTGCGCATGTATTAGAAAGGCTGCTCAGTTATAGTCATGAGGAGGATGACGAGCGATGGCTTTTGTTGGACACCGATCATTTCATCAAGAATGAACATCTGGCAAGCTTTACGGCAACTCTCCAACAGGCAAAGCAAAAGGGGATATTTGTAGCATTGAGCCGACCCTGCTTTGAGCTTTGGTTGTTGTTGCACCACGTTGACGAATCTCACGTTGGTGCATTGCGACACGCAAGAGATACTGAGGAAAAGTTGCGGGACATTCTCGGCCAATACAACAAAACGAATCTGAAGAAGGAGCACTTTTCATCCGAATCAATAATCGCAGCATGTGAGCGTGCGGAGAGGCTTGACTCAATGGTGACTGGCGGCGAAATACCAAGTGGTAACACGACCCGCGTATACCAACTCTGGAAAGCAATAACGAAAACGACCGCTCCCCTTGCGGGAAGCGGCCGTTTTCAACACACAAACTACAGACTAGCTTAGTAATCCATTCCTGGACCATGATCACCACCGCCGCCAGCCGGAGCAGCCTTCTTTTCTGGGATCTCGCAGATCATTGCTTCAGTCGTCAGAATCAATGCGCTGATTGAAGAAGCGTTCTGCAGAGCCGTCCGTGTCACCTTGGTAGGATCAATGACGCCAGCCTTCACCATATCTTCGTAAACACCAGTTGCAGCGTTGAAACCGTACATCGGGTTCTTTTCGGAACGGATCTTTTCGACGATGATTGCGCCTTCAAATCCGGCATTCCCGGAAATTTGACGACAGGGCTCTTCGCAAGCGCGGCGGATGATGTCGATACCGATCTGCTCATCA
>JANMWO010000683.1:0-11974 GCA_031394025.1 Acidobacteriota bacterium | reverse complement strand
ATGAGCGGACTTTGTCGCGCTCTGCATTGGCGCGCGGCGGAACAGGCGGTGTTCTTCACCATCAAAGATTTTTTCCCTAACGATATCGCAGGGATTATTCTGTATGGCATTGGCACCAACGGCCTGGCCAACAGGCACCAGAAGTTTGAGCTGATATCACTGCTATTGTTGCTGTTTACCGCCAACGGTATTTTTGAGCCGCTTGAAGTTGCTCTGAATCGCATTTGGGGTGTAAAGACCAATCGCAGCTTTTTGAAAAATCAATTGGTGAGCATGGGTTTAATTCTTACCTGCGGCACGTTGGCGTTTGTTAACGTGATATTGACCGCAGTGAATCAGGAATTTTTGAGTAATCAACAAGGGTTCATGTCCGCCGTGTTGGGGACTGCGGCAACCGTGGTTTTCAAGATGGCAGCGGTGCCTATTTCCATCGCCATGTTTTTTCTTATCTATTGGATTCTGCCCAATTGCAAGGTATCGGCAGTACGTGTGCTGCCTGTCTCTATTGTGGTGGGTCTGGCTTTGGAATTGATGAAGTACTTACTGCATCAAGTATATATTTGGGCACCCTTCCGAGCGAAAATGGGCAACGAGTATGGACCGTTTTTGGATTCAGCCAGCATTGTGTTTTTAAGCTTCCTTGCGGCCATGGTAATCCTTGCCGGTGCTGAATGGTCTGCGCGGCCAGTGATAGAGGATACAGAGAATACTATAATGGTGGATTCCATGGATGCTTTGCCTGCGGGCAAGGCTGAATAGTTTAAGGTGACCAGGACGTTATGGCAAACAAGAAAAACGATAATTTGACGCGTCGTGATGTAGTGCAAATGGGGGCGGCGGTTGCTCTCAGCGCACCGTTTTTGCGAACAGTGAATGCGGCTAGTAACCAAATTCAGTTGGGGATCATTGGCACCGGTGGTCGTGGTCAGTATCACATTACTCACCTCAACAAACTGGATGGTCACAAACTGGTGGCCGCTTGCGATCTTTACGAGCCTAACTTGAAAAAGGCCATCGCCGATTCCAAAGACAAACCGCAAGGTTACAAAGATTACCGTGAGTTGTTGTCGCGCAAAGATGTAGATGCCGTGATGATTGCGGCCCCGTTGTACATGCACTATCCAATGACGCGTGACGCCATTCTGGCTGGTAAGCATGTGTTCTGCGAAAAGAGTTTAGTGTTCAAGCCAGAAGAAGCGTTTGCGCTGCGGGCATTGATGAAGGAACACTCCCGCCAAGTGCTGCAGGTGGGATTGCAACGCCGTTACAGCCAGTTCTATCAAGTAGCTCGCCAGATGATTGATAAAGGTTTGCTGGGTGACGTGACCAATGTTTACGCCCAGTGGCATCGGAATCTGGTGGCGAAACCAAGTAAGAACTGGATCATGAAAAAGAACGATCCTCGTGGTGACGACGCCAACTGGCGCTTGCTGAAAAAAATGTCTGGCGGCTTGACCGGTGAGCTGGCTTCGCACCAGATCGACATCGCCGATTGGATGTTCGGTTCGCATCCAGAAATGGTGATGGGCCTGGGCGGCGTTGATTACTTCAAAGATGGTCGTGATAACTACGACAACATCCAAATGATTTTCCGCTACCCCAAAGGGCAGCGCTTAATGTACAGCTCTATCTGCACCAATTCTCATTCACCGATGTTTAACGCCAGCCGCACGGAGTTTGGCGAAATCATCATGGGGACAAAGGGGACGTTGCATCTCACAGTAGGCACCGATGAAGAACCAGCGTTAGGGCTGTGGTTCCGAGAGCCGGAAAAGCCAGCCGAAGCAGGTGCTGGAGCAAAGCCAGTGGTTGCTGGCGCATCGCTGGCATCAACCGGGAAAGGTTCAAAATCCATCCCCGTGCTGTTGGGCAAAGATGAAGTCACAGAGAAAGATACATTTTTAGCAAAGGAAATGAAGTTCGCCCGACGCTGGCTTTATAGTAAGGGCGTGATGGTTCCTGAAGAAGACAAGAACCCAGTGGATACTCAACTGGAATCCTTCTTCGACTGCTGCCGCAACGGCGGTAAACCCAAAGCCGATATCGAAGTGGGCCTGGCCGATTCCAGCGCTGTGATGATGTCGAATTTAGCAATGGATGAGGGTCGACGAGTTTACTTCAACGAGTTTGAGAAGATGGCCGTGGGCAAGAAGGCTTAGTGAAAGCTTTCTGGTTCATTCCCCTAATAACGGTAGCCCTGCTGGCAGCCGAGCCCGCAATGCAATGCGACGGCCTTGCTGCCAAGTCCTTCGGGGATGAAGTGAAGATTCACTCCGCAACGTTAGTGGCCGCTAAAGCTAACTTGCCTGAACATTGCGATGTCCGCGGTGTCATTTGGCCAGAAGCGGGATTCGCCATCAAGCTTCCAACCACTTGGAATGATCGTTTTCAAATGGTAGGCAACGGCGGTACTGCCGGTGTCATCAGCTTTGGTGCGGTGGATGGTGCCGTTCGCAAAGGTTTCGCCGCTGCTTCCACGGATACGGGTCACGATGCAGCCAAAGAACCGCTGGCCACCTTCGCCTACATCACGCCAGAAAATCCGAACGGTCGGCGCAAGTTACTCGATTTTGCTTACCTCGCTGTGCATGAAACAGCGGTGCTGTCCAAACAAGTGATGCAAGCCTACTATGGCAAGCCCGCGCGATTTTCCTATTGGGTGGGTTGCTCCACAGGGGGCCGCCAAGGAATGCACGAAGCCCAACGATACCCTGAAGATTTCGACGGTTTGGTGATTGGTGCACCGGGCCTTTATCTTACTGGTAACGTAACTCGCCGAATATGGGTGGGTCAATCCCAACTGGGCGCAGGGGCCATTCCGGTGGAGAAACTTCCATTGCTGACCAAGGCAGTTTACGACAAGTGCGATGCGCTGGATGGGCTGAAGGACGGCATCATTGACGATCCTCGACGTTGCGGATTTAACCCGTCCAAGGATGTCCCAAAGTGCGCGGATAACGAACCAGGGGCGGACTGCTTTACCGCTTCGCAAATTGAAGCGCTGAACAAACTTTATGGTGGCGTGCGCGATTCCAAAGGTAAGCTATTATTTCCTGGTGAACCTGTGGGCAGTGAGCCCGTTTGGTCTGACAATTTGATTGGCCCGATTAAGACCGTGTTGCCGCGCTCTGAAAGTCAGATGAAGCTGGCTATGCTTGATCCGCCTCCCGGACCTTCATGGAATTACACCATGTTCAACTTTGATACGGACCCTCCGCGTGTTGCCAAAGCGGCAGCGGAGTTGAATGCGCGGAACCCGGACTTGGCCCCATTGAAGAAACGTGGCGGCAAGATTATTCATTATTCAGGATGGGCTGACCAACAGGTAAATCCGTTCCCTGGAATCGAATATTACCAGACGGTGAGCAAGCGTATGGGTCAAGCTGCAACGCAAGATTTTTACCGGCTCTTCATGGTGCCTGGAATGTTCCACTGCAACGGTGGCCCAGGTTGCAACACGGTTGACTGGTTGGCCGCCGTCATGGATTGGGTGGAGAAGGACGTTGCCCCAGTGCAATTGATCGGCGCGCATATGGAGAATGGAAAGACCACCCGAACGCGTCCACTTTGTCCCTATCCACAAGTGGCCCGCTACAAGGGAACTGGCAGTATTGATGAAGCTGCTAACTTCGCCTGTGTTGTTCTTCCATGAGCATTCAGGCCTATATGGGCCGCAACTCGCCGACGCCTTTAGTGCCGGTAAGCACCGCGGGTTCTCCGCAAATTTGGGCTAAGCTTGAATTCCTGAATCCGTCCGGTTCCACCAAAGACCGCATTGCTCGTTTCATTCTTGAAAAAGCCATGCGGCAGGGCCAGCTTAAAGCGGGGGAACATGTGGTGGAGGCGTCCAGCGGTTCCACTTCCATCGCTATGGCTTTGGTTTGTGCGCAGCTTGGATTACGATTCACCGCCGTTTTGCCCGAAGGCGTCAGCAGCGAACGGGGCTTAATCATACGCGCCTACGGAGGCCTGTTACGTTTTACTCCGCGTGAACTTGGGATACGCGGTGCCATTGCTGAAACGGAACGAATAGCGGCAACAGAACAGGCATTTCTGCCGCGCCAGTTTTCCAATCCCGATAACGCGTTGGCCCATCGCATGGGTACAGCTCGCGAGATCCTGGATCAGATTCCCGGTGGCACGGTCGCCGCCGTGGTCAGCGGAGTTGGTACGGGAGGCACCTTGGTGGGGCTCTATCAGGGCTTTTGCGATGCGGGCTGTTCCCCCATTCCGATCCTTGCCAAGCCCGTTACGTTCGAAAACATTTCCGATGTGGAATGTTCCAGCTTTAGCGCCCGTATCCCTGGCGTGGCAGACAACCTTTCCACCATCTTTCGCGAAGAAGATTTACCGAATTTGGCCACTATTGACGTTGAAGATAGCGAAGCCATTGCAGTGACCCATCAATTGATGCGCCAAGGTTTTCCGGTTGGCCCAAGTTCCGGGCTCAACCTTCGTGCGGCGGCAATTGCTGCTGATCGTTTGAAGATCGACGGCCCCATCGTCACGGTGTTTGCAGATCGAATGGAACGATACTTCACAACAGAAATGTTCGCGCCGTTCCGCTAAAAGCACTGGCTAGGATGCTCCACTGGGGACTTCAAAGATCGCATAAGTGAGCGTAAAAGCCCCAACTACCCAGCCCCAATGGGTAGGATCAATCCCCAACTCAGCCTGCATTCGGGGGCCAGCCACGGAAATACAAACACGGTCCAGATACGTGAGGATGGACAGAAGAAAAAGTAGTGCAAGAACACGGTGACGGTAAAGATTACTTTGGCAACTACAACGACGCTCTGAAGCCATTGGCTTTCATGCTATTTGTAAGTGCATTTATTTTTTGGCGGATCAATCCCAATGAACAGTTAGTTGACGGGGATGAGATTCCGGCACTTACTTAAGGCAAATCACTGCTGCCCATCAGCCATTGGTCCACGCCCCTGGCTGCTTTGCGTCCTTCAGCAATGGCCCAGACTACCAGTGATTGACCACGGCGCATATCGCCTGCAGCGAAGACTCCGGGCACTGAACTCATGTAATTTTCGTCAGCTTTGACGTTGCCGCGGGGATCCAGTTCTACCGTTAATTGTTCCAGTAATCCATTGCGCACTGGGCCCAGAAAGCCCATGGCTAGCAGCACCAATTCGGCATCCATTTCGAACTCACTTCCGGGGATTGGATCGAACTTTGGTGCGGGGCCGACTTTCACTCCGTGGAGCTTTTTCACGTTGCCCTGTTCATCGCCAGTGAACTTAGTGGTGGCTAAAGACCATTGCCTGATGCCGCCCTCTTCGTGGGCCGATTCGATGCGCATTTGAAGTGGCCAAAGAGGCCATGGAGTGGAGGGCGCACGGTCATCGGGTGGTTGGGGCATGATCTCAAACTGATTCACGCTGGCTGCTTTATGACGGTGAGAAGTGCCCAGGCAATCGGCTCCGGTATCGCCTCCGCCGATGATGACGACATGCTTATCTGTGGCCATAATCTGATCTGGGACGTTGTCACCGGCAACGCGTTTATTCTGTTGCGGCAGGAATTCCATAGCGTAATGGATGCCCTTCAAGTCCCGTCCTGGGACGTTTAAATTACGGGGCCATTCAGCGCCGCCGGAGAGTAAGAGTGCATCGAAATCGTTACGCAACTCGTCGGCTGAAACATTGACCCCGACGTTGGCGTTGACGCGGAATTCCACACCTTCGGCTTCCATTTGTTCAATGCGCCGATCAATGTGATGCTTTTCCATTTTGAAATCGGGGATGCCATAACGCAGCAGTCCTCCGATGCGATCATTTTTTTCAAAAACGACAACAGTGTGTCCAGCGCGGTTTAACTGTTGGGCAGCGGCAAGGCCTGCTGGACCGCTTCCGATGACAGCAACTTTCTTTCCTGTGCGCAATGGCGGCGGTTCGGGCTTGATCCAACCTTCTGCCCAGGCATGATCGATGATGGTGCGTTCAATGGTCTTAATGGCGACGGGCGGTTCATTGATGCCAAGAACACAGGCCGCTTCACAGGGGGCAGGACAAATACGACCAGTGAATTCCGGGAAATTATTGGTGGCGTGGAGTTGGCGAATGGCATCGCGCCAACGGCCCTGCCAAACGAAATCGTTCCAATCGGGAATGATATTCGTAAGCGGACAACCGGTGTGGCAGAAGGGAATGCCGCAATCCATACAACGACCGCCTTGCAGGCGCACCTTTTCCTCGTCGAAGGGTTGATACACCTCGAAGTAGTCATTGACTCGTTCGGCGACAGGACGGCGGGTGGGCGTTTCTCGCGCGTATTCTAAAAACCCGGTTACTTTACCCATGGATCACCTGCTTCGGAGAGTCGTGTTGATGTTGCTGCAATGGAACGGTCAGCGGTTCTGTGCGACGTGGAATGTTCATCACGCGTTTGTATTCATGGGGGAAAACTTTGACGAATTTCGGGAGCATTGTGGCCCAATTTTCCATGATCCATTTGGCACGCGGTGAACCGGTGGCGTTGAAATGTTTCTCAATCAAATTGCGCAGAGCCTGCATATCTACTGGTTGATCTACAGGTTCTAAATCGACTCCTGTGCGGTTGCAATTGTAGTTTACGAAATCGCCAGTTTCGTCCAGCACATAAGCAAAGCCGCCGCTCATGCCTGCGGCGAAGTTGCGTCCGCAATGGCCAAGCACAACCACCATGCCCTTGGTCATGTATTCACAGCCATGGTCGCCAACGCCTTCCACAACGGCGGTTGCACCGGAGTTGCGAACGGCAAAACGTTCCCCGGCCATGCCGTTAAAGAACGCTTCACCACTGGTTGCTCCATAAAGAACAACGTTGCCGATGAGGATATTTTCTTCAGGAATGAACGACGAATTGCGCGGCGGATAGACCACGATTTTACCGCCAGACATCCCTTTGCCGACATAATCGTTGGCATCCCCTTCAAGCGTAAGGCTGACGCCTTTGGCGAGGAACGCTCCAAAAGACTGCCCTGCGGAGCCACTGAAGTTAATCTGAATGGTATCGTCGGGCAGCCCGGCAGAGCCGTGTTTTTTAGCGATTTTACCACTGAGCATTGCGCCCACCGTGCGATGGATGTTGCGGATGGGCAATTTGAATTCAATGGGCGTTCCGTTTTCAATTGCGTCCTTGGCGAAATCGATCAACTTGTAATCCAGCGCTTCGGCCAAGCCATGATCCTGGGAGATCATGCAGCGGCGGCCAACGCGGGAAGGCAGCGGCGGGTTATAGAGAATGGCTGAAAGATCAATGCCACGGGCTTTCCAATGATGCAGCACATCTTTCATTTCGAGAAGGTCAACACGACCGACCATGTCGTCCACTTTGCGAATGCCCAGGGACGCCATAATTTGGCGAAGCTCTTCTGCCATATAGAAGAAGAAGTTGATGACGTTTTCCGGCTTGCCTTCAAACTTGGCGCGCAATGCGGGGTCTTGCGTGGCAATGCCCACAGGGCAAGTATTGAGATGACACTTGCGCATCATGATACAACCGAGAGCGATGAGCGGAGCGGTGGAGAACGCAAATTCTTCAGCGCCGAGCAGGCAGGCAACGGCAATATCGCGACCAGTTTGCAGCTTGCCATCGGTCTGCACTCGGATACGACTGCGCAGATCGTTCATGACCAGCACCTGCTGCGTTTCAGCTAAACCGAGTTCCCAGGGTGCGCCGGCGTGTTTAATTGAAGTCAGAGGACTTGCCCCAGTACCGCCGGAATCACCAGCGATCACCACCAGATCGGCATGTGCTTTGGCGACGCCTGCGGCCACTGTGCCAACGCCCACTTCGGCAACGAGCTTGACGGAAATACGGGCATCGGGATTGACGTTTTTCAAATCGTAGATAAGTTGCGCCAAATCTTCGATGGAGTAAATATCGTGATGTGGCGGCGGTGAAATGAGACCAACTCCGGGAATGGAATGGCGAATGCGGGCAATGGTTTCATCCACTTTATGGCCGGGCAACTGACCACCTTCACCGGGCTTGGCACCTTGGGCGACTTTGATTTGCAGTTCATCGGCATTCACTAAGTAATTGGTAGTGACGCCGAAACGACCGCTGGCCACCTGTTTGATGGAGCTGCGCTTGGAATCGCCATTGGGCAGCATGGGAAAACGAGCTTCATCTTCCCCGCCCTCGCCTGTGTTGGAACGACCACCCATGCGGTTCATGGCGATGGCCAACGTTTCATGAGCCTCTTTGCTGATGGACCCATAGGACATGGCACCAGTGGCAAAGCGTTTGACAATTTCCTTAGCCGGCTCCACATCGTCGATGGGAATGGGTTTCACCTTATCGGTCTTGAACTGCATTAAGCCGCGAATGGTGCATAGCTGCTTGTTCTGATCATTGATGGCCGATGAGTATTCCTGAAAAGTTTTGAAGCTTTCCTGACGCACTGCATGTTGTAATTTGGTAACCGTGTTGGGATTGAAGGTATGATATTCGCCCCGCACACGATAGGAATATTGGCCCCCGGCATCCAGCAGTTGATCGGAATCGGTGACTGGTTGAAAGGCATGCTCATGCTTCATTTTCGCTTCACGAGCAAGTACGTCCAAGCCCACGCCGGCGATCTTTGAGGGTGTACCGGTGAAGTATTTATCGACCACGTTTTTGTTGAGTCCAATGGCTTCAAAAATCTGCGCACCGCGATAGCTTTGCAGCGTGGAAATCCCCATTTTGGAGAAGACTTTGAGCAGTCCTTTGTTGACAGCTTTTTTGAAATGCTTCAGTGCTGTTTCAAAATTAACGGTGATCTGCCCGTTGATGGCCATGTCTTCCAGACTCTCAATGGCCAAGTAAGGGTTGATAGCGCTGGCACCGTAGCCGATGAGCAGGGCGAAGTGCATGACTTCACGAGGCTCACCGGATTCGACGACCAGGGCACATTGGGTGCGCAGGCCATCGCGAATCAGGTGGTGATGAACTGCGGTGAGAGCGAGCAAACTGGGGATAGGGGCTGAATCTTTATCCACGCCGCGATCCGACAGAATAAGGACACTATAGCCACTTTTGACAGCCCAACTGGCACGCTTGTTCAAACTATCAAGGGCCCGTTCCAATTCCTTTTCACCACCGTGAACATTGAACAAAGTGGGCAAAGTGTAAGCGAGAAAATCACCAGTCGAGACGCGGCGCAATTTTTCTAAATCGCGATTGGTGAGGATGGGATGCGGCAATTTCAACGTATGACAATGCTGCGGCGTTTCAGCCAGAATATTGCGCTCTGTGCCAATGTAACTGTTGAGCGACATTACTAGCTCTTCGCGAATAGGATCAATGGCCGGGTTAGTAACTTGTGCGAATAACTGCTTGAAGTAATTGAACAGCGGCTGGGGCTTATCGGATAGGCAAGCCAGTGGAGTATCGGTACCCATGGAGCCGATGGGTTCTTCACCCTTTTCGCCCAAGGGCCGTAACAGCATGCGGACATCTTCTTCGGTATAGCCGAACGCACGTTGACGTTCCAACAGCGTTTCATGATTGGTGACGTAGACGCGCGGCGGTTCAGGAAGTTTATCCAGAGTGATTTGATTTTCACGAATCCACTGAGCGTAAGGCTGGCGTGAATACAGGCGCTGCTTGATTTCTTCGTCGGGGACAATGCGTCCTTCCACGGTATCCACCAAAAGCATTTTGCCAGGCTGCAACCGACCCTTGATGCGGATATCTTCAGGCTTGAAGGGCAGCACGCCGGTTTCTGACGACATGATGAGCAGGTCGTCTTTGGTGACGGTGTATCGGGCAGGGCGCAGGCCGTTACGATCCAGCGTGGCACCAACCATGCGGCCATCGGTGAAAGCGACGGAAGCGGGACCATCCCACGGTTCCATGAGGGAGGCGTGATATTCGTAGAAGGCCTTTTTATCGGGATGCATGGTGGGGTCGTTATCCCAGGCTTCGGGAATCAACATGGCCATAACATGAGGCAGGGAACGGCCGGACAGCATAAGCAGTTCGACGGCGTTGTCCAAGGTAGCGGAATCGCTGCCATTGGGCTGGATGATGGGGTAAAGCTTCTTAATGTCATCACCCCACAATGGCGAAGCGAGTACAGCCTGACGAGCAGCCATCCAGTTGCTGTTGCCTTTGACGGTATTGATTTCGCCGTTGTGACACAGATAGCGGAACGGATGAGCGAGTTGCCAAGTGGGAAACGTGTTGGTGGAAAAGCGCTGGTGCACCATGCAGATGGAACTGATGGTATCTGGGTCAGCGAGGTCCTTATAGAACTGGTCGATTTGGGGAGCGAGCAGCAATCCTTTATAAATGATGGTTCGGCAGGAGAGCGAAGGGATATAGAAGAAATCTTTTTCGCGGATATCTGAAGCCAGCATTTCATTTTCAGTGCGCTTGCGGACCAGATAGAGTTTACGTTCAAAAGTATCTTCATCCATACCGGTGGGGCGTTTGATGAACACCTGTTCTATGTAAGGCTGGGAGGCGCGGGCAACACGGCCAATGGCGTCGGAGTAAATGGGTGTGTCACGCCAACCGAGCGGTTCCAAACCTTCTTCGCGAGTAACCCGTTCAATGATGCCTTCGGCTTTGAGCCGTGCGGTGAGTTCCACCGGAAGAAAGCACATGCCGATGCCGTATTCGCCGGGGCCGGGAAGAGTGAAGCCGATCTTGCGGCATTCCTTTTCGAAGAACAAGTGAGGAATTTGAATGAGCACGCCAGCGCCATCGCCAGTTTCCGGATCGCAACCACATGCGCCACGATGGGTGAGGTTGATGAGGATCTGAATCCCCTTGGTAATAATATCGTGCGAGGCGTGGCCTTTGATGTTGACGACGAAGCCGATGCCACAGGCGTCATGTTCGTTGCGAGGGTCGTACAGGCCTTGGGCTGGGGGCAGCCCGATTTGGATTTCGTTCCGGTCTTCTGAGTTCAAGGACATGCTTAAGTAGACCTCCGGTTACAAGTATAGAATTTTCGAAGTATACAGGAGATCTACAGTATAAGTCAAACAGATTCTTTCAAAATAGTACTATCAGTTTTTCTGATAGTTACAATATTTGTAAATCTGTAATAGTAAGGCGTTGACATAAGGCCAGCTTATGATATTCTGGCTTGAGTGAACTTCGCGCACCTCAAACTCTTCAAGGACATCGGCCAGGGTCGTAGTGTCAGTAAAGGGGCATCGCTCAATGAAATTAGCCAATCGGCGGCCAGCCAGCACATTCAGGAATTAGAAAAAGAGCTTTCGGCTCAACTACTTGACCGGACGACTCGGCCATTGACGATGACTCCTGCGGGACGCTTGTATTATGAGCTTTGTCGGGACGTTTTAAGGCGGCGGGAGGAGTTTGATTCGGCATTGGGGCACTTACTTTCGGAAGTAGAAGGTACGGTTCGGGTGGCCAGTATCTATTCGGTAGGACTATCGGAGATGTGGCGGCTTGAGACGGAATTCGCACGACGGTTTCCCGATGCGAATTTGAGGGTGGACTATCTTCGACCGGAGAAAGTGTATGCGTCGGTGGAAGCGGATCAAGCGGATTTGGGATTGGTGAGCTATCCGGAAGCGGCACGGGAAATCGCGGTGGTGCCGTGGCGTCATGAGGAGATGGTGTTGGCTTGTACGCCGTATCATCCGCTGGCAAGGTTGGATGAGGTGACTCCTGAAGCTTTGAATGGAGTGGATTTTATTGGGTTCGATGATGACCTGCCGATTCGGCGGGAGGTGGACCGTTGGCTACGGGAGCATGGGGTGACGGTGAATCTGGTGATGCACTTCGATAACTTGCAGATGATCAAAGAAGCGGTGGCGTTGGGGAGCGGCGTGAGCATTGCGCCGGCAAGGGTATTGGAAGCGGAGATTGGGCAGGGTCGGCTGGTGGCGGTGAAGTTACGGGCACCGGGTTTGTATCGACCACTGGGAATTATTCATCGGAAGCGGAAGAAGTTTAATAGGGCGACGCAGAGTTTTTTGGATTTGCTGCAGGAGGCTCCTGTTGCGGTGGG
>JANMWO010000642.1:0-8688 GCA_031394025.1 Acidobacteriota bacterium | reverse complement strand
CAAATTCGCCGTGGCAGATTGACCTTTTGCCTTAACCGGCAGGAACTGCCTTATAAGAGACTGATTGGCCACATACCCATTCCCTTGTGAAATTAACAGGCCCTTCTCTTTCAACAAGTCAACATCGCGCGAACAGGTCCTGGCGTGCATCCCGGCATAAAGTTTGGCAACACGGGGCGATACTTGATCCATTTCGCCCATCGGCACCGGATCAACCTTTGTAGAGATATCCAGGATTAGCGCCTTCTGCCTGGCTGCGGCTCGGCTATTCTGGTGATGAAATACTTCGTGAATGTAATTCACCCAGGCCACATCCAAATGCAATTGTCGGATGTCAGCTATTTGCTCCTTCAGCCCATCGACGAATCCAGTGACTGCGTAAGCGAGAAACGGCATGACCTTGCCACCCGATTCACTGGCCGCCCGAAGCTGGCGCAGATATTCTTGCCTGGTTAGGTTGTAGTGATTGCTTAAAAGGTGAGAGGCGGGTGAAGGGACGCCTTCTGCCAATAACATTTGTGCTTCAATCAGCCGCCCGGTGCGGCCATTACCGTCGCCGAATCCGTGGATCCACTCCACGTAAAGATGGCCAATGATCGCTTTCAAGATCGCCATATGCATGCTTCCCAGGCCAGCTTGCGGTTGGAAATCAGGACCGTTGAGCCAGTCGCACAACCTTTCCAACAGATACTCGCAGTCTTTGGCGGGTGCTCCCCTATAGTTCATCACTCCCACTGAGTAAGTCCTGACTTCACCCGAGGTGACTCCCGGCTCCAGAGTTAAACGGTGGAGCATCGCCCGATTGATTTCCTTGATCCGGGGAACTGTGAGAGTAAGACTTTCGCCCCGGTGAATTGTTTCCAACATGCGGTTGGATTCGTTGATAATATTGTCGATCTCTTGTTTTAAATACTCCTTGCTGGGCGGCACGTTCAGCTTTCCGTCAAGATGCTTTAAGACCTCTTCTTCCGATAGCGTGTTCCCTTCAATCGCAGTGGTTCCCCAAACCCCTTTCGCCAAATAGACCTGGTGTAGAGTTCTTGCAATATCGGGGCGCAAAGGCACCCCGGAAATATGTTCACACTTCGATTGGCATTCGCCCAGGGCTATCCAAAAGGAGGGTGGGGCGTCTCGAAGATCAAGTCGGAACGTTAGCCAGGGGTGAGACTTCTCGTACTCACGACCGTGTTTGGTCATTTTTTGTCCGCCAGTTTGTCTGTTTATTTGTCAAGTATAAAGTGTTTACATATAAGGAGATGTTAATATATTGTCATATGGATTGTCAAGGATAACGTCATAGGTCAAGCGGTATCTTTCGATGCATCAACATTACTTGACCAATTTTTGTTAGGATACCAATTACCACATGTCACAGATCAAAGGCCCCGCCATTTTCCTGGCTCAATTCATGGGTGATGAGCCACCCTACAATACCTTGCCCAACATCACCAAATGGGTGAAATCGCTGGGCTATAAGGCTGTCCAACTGCCCAGTTGGGATAGTCGGATTATGGACCTGAAGAAGGCCGCTGATTCAAAGAGTTATTGTGAGGATTTGAAGGCGCAAACCAATGGCCTGGAAATCACTGAACTAGCCAGCCATTTGCAGGGTCAATTGGTGGCCAGCCATCCTGCTTACGACGAATTGTTCGACGGTTTTGCGGCGAAGGAAGTGCAGGGGAATCCCAAAGCCAGGGCGGAATGGGCTGTGAAGCAGATGAAGATGGTGATCAAAGCATCGGCGAATTTGGGGCTGAATTGCACTGCTTCTTTTACGGGAGCTTTGTTGTGGCCGATGATGTACCCTTGGCCGCAGCGTCCTGGTGGATTGGTGGAAGAAGGGTTCAAGGAACTGGCCAGACGCTGGAGACCGATCCTTGATTACGCCGATCAGTTTGGGGTGGACATTGCCTATGAATTGCATCCTGGTGAGGATGTGTTTGATGGGGCAACGTTCGAACGTTTCCTTGAAGCCACAGGGAACCATTCGCGAGTGAACATCAATTACGATCCATCGCATTTTGTTTTGCAGTGCATGGATTACGTGGGTTTTATTGATATTTATGGCCCGCGCATTAAGGCGTTCCATGTGAAAGATGCCGAGTTCCGTCCTTCGCCCAGAGCGGGAGTTTATGGTGGATATCTGGGGTGGAAGGAACGTCCAGGCAGGTTTCGGTCATTGGGTGATGGGCAAGTGGATTTCAAGCAGGTGTTCACCAGGATGACTGCGGCTGGCTATGACAAATGGGCAGTGCTGGAATGGGAATGCTGCTACAAAGACAGCGTGCAAGGGGCAACGGAAGGGGCTCCGTTCATTGCGGCGCACTTGATTGATGTTCCGACGAAGGCGTTCGACGACTTCGCTGGCGGGTCCAGCGATGTGAAGACTAACCGCAGAATCTTAGGGCTCAAATAAAGAAATTTATCCGCAGATGACGCAGATGAACGCAGATAAGACGAGCACAACATCTTGGATGTTATCTGCGTGCATCTGCGACATCTGCGGATAATTAGTTTTGGGCTTCTTCGAGAGCGAGTTTGCGTTGGCGTTGGAAGGCCATACGAGCCTGGTAGTCTGCGGAGAGTTTGGCGAAGGCGGCCCAGTAGTAGCCTCCTACGAAGATCAACAGAAAGGGAACAGCCAGGATATTGAGCGTATCAATGGCGTAGGCGATCATGCCTAAAAACCAGGTGCCTGCGGCCAGTTCGAAGAAGGGAAGCCATCCTATGCGGCTTCTGTATTTGGACGCCAGCGCCTTTTTGTTATCGCCACCGATTGCGTACTTCGGGGTGCGGACGAATCCGGTTTCATAGCCAACCAGCGCTTCAATTACAGCCTTGGCGTTTGATAATGTGAGTGCTACGCCTGCTGCCAGCAGCGCGGGCATCAGCCAGAAAGAGCGTTTCCAAGTGGTGGGATGCAGTTCCCGTTGGGCCACAAGATAGAATGCAGAAATGGACCAGAACGATGCGGCGATCAGCGGCAGATCAAGAAACAGCATCTGCACCGGACCCATATAGAAGCGTACGATCATCACCGGCAACATCAGCACGGAGACGATGAGCATCAGCGGGTAGGAGATGTTCGGAGTGAGGTGGAAAAACGCTTCCGCTTTTACGCGCCACGGTAGGTCGGCCCGCATCAGCATGGGCATTAACTTCAAAGCGCACTGAGTGAGACCCTTGGACCAGCGGGTTTGCTGAACTTGGAAGCCGTGCATATCCACAGGCAGTTCCGACAAGCATTCCACATCGGGGCAATAGATAAATTTCCAACCCTTCACTTGGGCGCGATAGCTTAAATCCGAATCTTCGGTAAGCGTATCGTGCTGCCAGCCGCCCGCATCCTGGATCATGGCTTTGCGCAGAATTCCGGCCGTGCCGTTGAAGTTGAAGAACAGGCCGCTGCTGGCGCGGGCCACATGTTCCAGTACGAAATGGCCGTCCAGCAACATGGTCTGCACTTCGGTGAGCACGTTGTAATGAGAGTTGAGATAGGTCCAGCGGGTTTGCACCACACCCACTTTCGGATCAGCGAAATTGTGGATGGTGCGCATTAGGAAGTCGCGTGGGATGAGGAAGTCGGCATCGAACACGGCTACGAAATCACCGGTGGCGATCTCCAAGCCCTCTTGCAACGCACCGGCTTTGTAGCCGTGACGATTGGTGCGATGAATGTATTCAATGGGGTGCCCTGCGGCACGATATTCGGCAACCAGACGTTCGGTGAAGGGATGGGTTTCGTCGGTGGAATCGTCCAGAACTTGGATTTGCAGCAGATGGCGCGGATAGTCGATCTTCACCACTTCTTCCAGCAAACGTTCCACAACAAAGCGTTCGTTGTACATGGGAAGCTGAATGGTGACGGGCGGAAGTTCGGCGAATTTAATTGTAGGGTCGACCGCAAGCTTGTGGCGATTCTTGTAGAACGCCCGGATCATTTCATAACGATGAAGTCCGTAAAAGCTCAGCACGATCAGCACGGCGAAATAGGGAACCAACAGCGAATAGTCAAACCAAGCCAACCGATGAATGCCCGCAAAGGTATCATCAAACAGAGCTACTTTCATCTGTTCCAGGATCGGCTTATTGTTCAACAGCGCTAAAGGCTGCACAAAGTAATTCATGAAATTTGTTCCACTCTCACTGGGTATCCTAGCGGTTGCGGTTGCGGCAGGACTGTTCCACATGGAAGGCAGGCTAGCCGTATATCTAATACTCTCTACATTTTACCTGATCGCGGTGCGGATTGTTACGGGGCACGCGGTGTCTCGAAATGTGTCTATTTTCATCATTTTAGCGGCACTGCTATTTCGCATCATTGCGTGGAGCCAACCTCCTCAATTTTCCGACGACGTTTTCCGCTACCGATTCGAGGGCCAAGTACAAGCCCACGGGCTTAATCCCTACTTAATACGACCTTCCGACCAGCAAAGTTCCAGTTTCAAAGATGCAGCATGGACGCACGTAGTTGCAAAGGACTTTCGCGCAGGCTATGGGCCATTGATTGAGCGGATGGAAGCATGGAATTGGCAGTTGGCGGCGGCGAAGTCAGACGACCCGTTTCAGCAGGCGTATTTGTTCAAGATCCCCGCGGCGTTGTTCGATTTGGGTTGCTTGGCGTTGCTGTACTTGCTGGCGCCGCAACGGATCTTGTTGTATGCCTGGTGCCCGGTGGTGGTGGTGGAATTCTGGGGAAACGGTCATAACGATGCAGTCCCAGTGTTCTTCATGCTGGCGGCATTATTAGCGGCGAAACGGAATTGGCAGTGGCTGGTGTTCCTGTTCATTGGCTTCGGCATTGCTGCGAAATGGTGGCCTGCGGTGCTGATGCTGGCCTTCACTGGTCGTGACTTTGGGCGATTGAAATACTGGCCTATGGCTGTGTTGCCTGTGCTGGCGTTTGGGTTTCCCTACTGGGCCAACGTGACGGAGAACGCCCAGTTCATGACCGGCTTCGTCGGCGGATGGCGGAATAATGACAGCCTGTTCGGCCTCATCGCTGGGCTATTCACGAACCCGTATCATGCCAAGTATGCGGTGTTCGGCCTGATTTTGTTGGCCTCAATGGTCATTGCAATTCAACGACGTCCACTGGTGTGGCGAGTGCTGGCTACGCTAACGGCTCTGTTATTGCTGTCGGCCAACTGCCACGTCTGGTATCTGACATGGCTAGCCGCGCTGCTGCCGATGAGCCAAAGTTATGGAGTGCAAGCCTGGGTGAGTTTGGTGCCCATTTTCCACTTGAGCCGACTAGCGGAGTTGCTCACCGGTCAGTGGCAAGGAGTGGTGGAGGATCGCTGGTTTGTTTATGTCCCGGTGTTTTTGCTGTTGGGCGTGGATTTGTTGGGGAGTGTAGAGGAACAGCCTAGGGGTGAATAGTTTAATTGACATGTAGTCCCATTGTGACTACACTTAATTGTGAAGAACCAGATTCGAAGCAGACTTGCCACGAAGACTGCGGACACCTACGTTCGCGCTCGCATCGATAGCGCGACCAAAGAACGCGCCGCTGAAGCTCTGGCTGCAATGGGACTTTCCATTTCCGATGCTATCCGTTTGCTGATGTTGCGTGTGGTGGATGAGCGTCGCCTACCCTTCGAAATTAAGGCACCAAACCTGACGACTCGCAAAGCATTTGCTGAGCTTGAGGCGGGGAAGGGGAAGCGCTTCGCCAATACCGCAGCACTGATGGCGGACTTGAATGAGGACGATTGAACGGTCAACGGTATTCAAGCGTGACTTCAAGCGCGCGAAGGCGATGCCGCGTCACGGCCAAGATGTGGATCAGATGGTGGCAACTATCGTGGAACTACTGGTGTCAGATCAAATCTTGCCAAAGAATAACCGTGACCACGCATTGAGCGGCGATTGGGTTGGTTACCGCGAATGCCACATTAAGCCCGATTTACTGCTGATTTATCGCAAGCTAAGCACCGACATCCTACGTCTGGCGCGGCTAGGCTCACATCGCGAACTATTCGGTTAATCCAACGCTCTAAATAAACAGCCCAGGCTTGACGTTGAATAACTTTCCAAGCTTTCGTGCATGGTCCAAGCTGATTTTCCGCTTACCATTCATAGCTTCGTTTACGTGGCTGCGCTGTCCGAAGATCGCGATCAAATCGGCGGGGCTTTTGCCAGAGTGATTGACCAGAAATCGCAATCGATCCGCTGGGGTACCGTTATCCGGCGGGAGTGCGTGACGACGGTCGTAATCGTCGACCAGGATCGCCAGCAGCCGCATCAGCTTGGTTTCTTCTCTTGTACGGGCACGAGCCTTGCCGACTAAGTCGCCAAAGCGGTTTCCTATTTCGCGATACTGTTTGTCCGTCTCGATGGCTTGAGGCACGACCTCTAGTAACAGGTCTTCGTAGGTTGCAGTGGGCATTAGAAATCCTCCCGATCATAGTCTTCATGGGTTGCTCTTCAAAGTCTACTCGCGGGCCAAAAGTAGGGCCGCAAATTTATCAGATAGATTCACCATGTTGGGAAATGGTATTTTTCTTTGAAGACACTTGAGTGATTTGCCATGATTCTTCTTCCAGTGGAAACCACTCGGTGGCCATCGCAAGATCTCTTTCAGCATTGGCCAGCGCTTCCTTCTTCAACCGCAGGCGTAGGCTTTGGAGGTTTTGGTCTTTGACATAGTATTGAATTGCGCGGTCAATAAAATTGCTGCGTTGACCTCTAGGAGCCACCTTATCGAGCATCGCAACAGTGGAAGTGGACAAGCTGACATTGATGCGTTTACTCATGGTTAATTTTGCTTGCTCGATCCTCACTTGAGTTTATCGAATCTTACTTGGTCTATTCCAAGTTGGTTCAAAATCTTGTAATAGAGTGGAGGGCCGATTTCTTGTCCTCTATGAATTGGGATAGTTGCTGCTCGCCCATCTGGATGCTTCCATCGTTCGTGGCTCCCCGTTTGGCGGATTGGTAAAAAACCAAGTCTGGTAGCAACACGGCGGAATTCGTTCGCCCTTGCGCTAGGCATGTACGATCTCAGTTGTATCCACTGGTAAGAGCTCGTTGCGATCCTGATACTCTTCCGAGATCAACTGAAATATGCCGGCTAACTCAGCCAATGCCTCTTCCCTCGTCGGCATCAGCGCATAGCATCCAGAAATAGCGGGAATCTCTGCAACCCATCCATCGGGTCGGTTTCGGTACAACACTACCTTGTAATCGTCGAAGCCCATCGCCCTTCATTGTACTCCTTCGATGCAATACTTAAAGGATGCGTGAAGTTCGTGTCGGTATTGTAGGCTTGGGCAATGTTGGTCAGGGCACTATGACCATTCTGGCGGAGACCGCCCAACAAATTGAACAAAAATTAGGATTCCCGCTGCGGGTCAAAATCATCTGCAGCCGCGGGGTCGATAGCGTTGCTGTGCCCGCTGGGCTTGCTGGCGTGGAGCGGACCACCGATTGGCGCCGTGTGGTCGAACACCCGGAAGTGGACATTGTTGCCGAACTGATTGGCGGCACTACCGTGGCTCGGCAGATCGTCGAGACGGCCATTGACCAGGGCAAGAGTGTGGTCACTGCCAACAAGGAAATGATGGCGTCCATCGGTGGCGAATTGTGGGAGCGGACCATCGCCAAACGCGTGAATCTGGCTATGGAAGCAAGCGTCGCCGGGGGCATCCCGATCCATGCGGTCCTGCGTGAAGGAATTTCCGGCGACCGTGTCACGGCGCTTTACGGAATCCTCAACGGCACCAGTAACTACATTCTCACTGAGATTGAAAAGCACGGTTCAGCCTTCGCCGATGTTCTGGCCGAGGCGCAAAAGTTGGGCTATGCCGAAGCCGACCCCACTGCTGATGTAGACGGGTTCGACGCTCGTAGCAAACTGGCTATTCTTGCCGCGCTGGCTTTCGGTATGAAAATCACGGCATCCGATATTTTCACTGAAGGCATCCGTCGCATTTCGCCGATTGATTTTCAATATGCTCATCGCCTGGGCCACACCATCCGCCTCATTTGTGGTGCGCGTCAAACCAAGGAAGGTCTGATTCTTTCTGTACGCCCGGCGTTGATTCCGCAATCGACGATTTTGGCCAATGTTCATGGGGCTTATAACGCTGTTTGGGTGCGCGGACTGTATGGCGAAGACACGTTCTATTACGGTCGTGGTGCTGGACCTCGACCCACTGGGGTTGCCGTGGTCAGCGACTTAATGCGCGTTGCTCGTGAAATTGTGAATGGGTCGCCGGAACGTGTTTCGCCCTTTGCGCATGAACGCTTAGGCGAGTTTCAACCTATCTCCGTTCTTCAGCAAAAGCGCGCGTATTTTCTGCGATTCCGTGTGGAAGATCGGCCAGGAATTATCGCGTCGTTGTCATCCATCCTTGCTGATAAAAAGATTAGTCTCGACGCGGTGCTGCAGTTGCCCAGCGAATCGAAAAACGATCTGCCATTTGTGATAACGGTGGAGCCCAGTTCGGAGAGTTCGGTGCAGGAAGCGGTGGCGGCTATGGCCAAGCTTGACTTCATGGTGGAGCCTCCGCTGGCCTTGCCCATGGAGACTTCTTTATGAGCATGTTCGGACGCAGTCGCGTGGTTGGGAACATTATTTCGCAAGGGAACAGGCAGGCTGAATGCCCAATGTCACTTAGTTTTCCCGAAGCCTATCAGGCCTTTGAAAGACCGCTCCCTCGCGGTCACGGCTCGGTAACATAC
>JANMWO010000615.1:0-7607 GCA_031394025.1 Acidobacteriota bacterium | reverse complement strand
TCATTCACAATCACAACGCCAAGCGAATCGGTAGCGTAAAGGGAGCCAGTCACGTTCGCCATGACCAGTGAATTGGGGCCGCCATAAGTGAAAGTCACCGTCGAAATCGGCGTGAAGTTCAGCGTCACGTGCCACGCTTGCGCGGTTCCATATTGATAGGTGTAGGTGTTGCCGCCCATGGCTAGGGTTAGACCATCTTGTGTCAGGTTGCTCCAGGTTGAGGAGTAGGTTGTTCCGGAGCTCAATGTGCACGGCGTCTGCAGACCATTGGCGCCGCAGTTGAGCGGCACGGGCACGAACGGAGCGTTACCTCCGCCGAAACCCATTGAGAAGCTGAATTGGTTCGTGACAATGCTGTTGAAGATCAATTGCGAGGGCAGCGACGGATCGTTGGAAATTATCGAAGAGAAACCTCCGCCCGTGATGGTTGCGGCATTTACCAGGCTGGCTCCAAGGAAAAATAGCGCGAATGTTTTTAGAATTGATGAGGGCGGCATGTGGTATTCACAGCAGCTTATCATAATTATTAATTTATTAGCGTCATTTAACAAGTGAGTTGGTTCATATTGTTACGCAGAAAGTACCACTGGTACCGCGTTGCGACCGTAGCCATCACTTGCAAGTCGATGGTAAAATCGGGCCGATGGCAGCGGTCCTAGTTAACATCGACAAAGTAAGTGAGTTCAAGAACGCCGAGAGTTTTGACCAATGGCTCAGTCAGCATCACCACAAGGAAGATGAACTCTGGATCAAGCTTCATAAGGTGGATTCGGGGCTTAAATCGATCACCCCCAAGGAAGCTATTGACGTGGTGCTTTGCTGGGGCTGGATCGACGGGGTGCGCAAGGGTCTGGATGACAAGAGTTACCTGCAGCGCTACACGCCGCGTCGCAAGAAGAGCATTTGGAGCCAGATCAATGTCGACAATGTTGCGAGGCTCATCAACGAAGGTCGCATGACGGAGAACGGGCTGAACGAGGTTGAAGCGGCCCAGGCGGACGGGCGCTGGGACCGTGCCTATGGCAGCGGTAAAGACATGAAGATTCCCGATGATCTTGAGGCTGCCATTGATGCCAAGCCTGTGGCCAGCAGGATGCTCGATACACTCAGCGCACAGAACCGCTTTGCGCTGGCCTTTCGAATGGACAACGTGAAGACCGAAGTGGGTCGGCGGAAAAAGATCGACACTTTCGTCGAAATGCCGGAGCGCGGCGAGACAATTTACCCGCAAGGGAATAAATGAACGTTGCCCGCTACCGGAAACTGCATTAAGACCTTCTATCAGCTCCGATCATAGAATGGGGCGGCTCAATGCAACGCGCTCGCAAGTCGACGTACCCTTGACCGCGATGATGAATCTCATTGTCAATCGTGTACAAAATCGTCCCGATTCCGCTGTGGCCCACTGGGCGAAGGCATTGTCACCCACCGCAATACCAGATCTCCTCTTAACAACAACGGTTCAAACGCCGGAATCAAGAATGGGGGGCTTGCCACTCATAGCGCTAATAATTGATGCTTGGCAAGGCGGCGGCGGTCAACTTCCCCAATTCATCTGACACTTCGTCCACATGAAGGCCATGAAGTCCTATACTATGGAGATATGACAATTAGAAACTTCTCAATCCAAACAAATTTAATTAGTGGTATTTGTTTTGTTCTATTGGCTGCTACTGCCCAAGGTGCCGGTGTTTCCGGTGCGATCTTTACTACAACAGCTACCGGAAACACGGTTAACTCAAACCAATTTGATTCAAAATGTGCAGTGTACCTTGATGGTGGCCCTGGCCCACATGCACCCGCCAGAGCCGCTGGCCTTCCAGACGGCGATTATTTCTTCCAAGTCACAGATCCCAGTGGCGTTCAATTGCTAAGCACCGATCCCGTTTCCAACCGCAGATTCCGCGTTTCAGGCGGGTTGATCACTGCCTATACGGGCTTTGGCGGTCCGGCTCATGCAACGGGAATTGATCAGGATCACGGCGCGCAAGGCGCAATCACTATCAGCCTGGCCAACACTACTTGTTCAAACGACTACCTAACCACGCCCAACGTCGGTAATGTTTACAAAGTTTGGGCAACGCCGGTTGCCAGCTATGTCGGCAGTCCGTCGAATGTGGATAATCCTTGCAGCACTGGTTGTTTTCATGGCTTTCTAAATTCTCAATCTAAAACTGACAATTTCAAGGCGCAGCCCGGTGCTGCTTCAGTATTTAGCTTGGTACTTAAAAAAGTGTTGAACGACGGCGTGAACCTGTCACCATTCCCTGGTTGGATCTTCACTGTTACCGACCCCAATGGCGTCACGAACCAGTTCGTAACCGATAGCATGGGTCAAATTACCGTTCCCCAGCTTGTGGCTGGTAACTACATTGTCAGTGAAAATGTGAACGACACAAACCAGCCGCCCCCATTAAATCCCCCCTTTCCTTTGGGTTGTTCTGTCGTCATAGCAACCACTTTAAATGGGACCACTAGTGGGTTCCCGGTAACGTTCACTTGGAATGCTTCTCAACCTGGGGTCATGACCGTTATATTTGTGAATCAAATGCTCTGTAGTGGCTAACAGCGAATTCAATTTGCTAAGTTCGAAACTTATCCCAAGTGACCTTGCGTGATTTTTGACGCTGGGGAACTTGGGATAATTTTGTTTGCCGCTGCAAGTTCTTCGGTCCGTAAAGACTTCCGGAAACTTCCCCACAACTCGCCACTGATCCAGCAATCCCCTGGGAGTTGCCGATCTGATAACAATCTTATTCCGTGAATGCTGCCGTGGCAATTGCTATGGAGACTTCGCAGACTTTCCCGCCGCTCACCCATTGCGTTCATCCCCCAACCAAGCTACCCTCAGTCATGATAATTTTACCCCGTATCATTTTGCTTCTCGTGCTCAGCAACGTCTGCTTTGCGCAGTTCGATAGTGCGGAGGTGCTGGGTACCATCCGCGATGCGACGGCTGCCGCAGTAGTCAGATCCATTGTCACTCTAACCAACCAGGACACCGGTATCGCCGTCAAAACAGAAACCGGTGAGGATGGCAGCTTTACCTTTACCAACGTCAAGATTGGCACCTATCAAATAGCCGCCGAGGCCCAGGGGTTCTCCCGGGCCCTGGCGAAGAACATCGCTATCAGCGTCAATGCCCGGCAGCGAGTGGATCTGGTATTGCAAGTCGGCTCCGTCAACGAGTCCGTGGAAGTGACCGATGTAGCCACGCTCTTACAGACCGATTCGAGTGATCGTGGACAAGTGATTCGCGCGACACAGATTATTGAAATTCCGCTGAATGGTCGGGCTTTCTCAGACTTAGCTTTGCTTTCACCGGGCGTGCTTCGGACCCCTCTGGCCTACTCCGGAACGCCGCGGGAAGGCGCATTCTCCGTCAACGGCTTGCGCAGTACTTACAATAACTTTCTGATGGACGGCATTGATAACAACGCTTATGGCACCAGCAACCAGGGCTTTGCTAACCAAGTGGCACAACCGGCACCGGACTCCATCGCCGAGTTCAAAGTGATCACCAATAACTACAGTGCCGAGTACGGACGTTCCGGTGGCGGCACTATTGACGTAGCCATGAAGAGCGGCACGAACGCTTTCCACGGCACGGCCTATGAGTTTCTGCGCAACACCGATTTGAACGCCATCGGTTATATCTTTGGAGCGCGTCCGGCGACATTCAAGAAGCCCGTGCTGCAGCAGAATCAGTTTGGTACCACGATTGGCGGACGGCTGATCCCCAACCGTCTCTTTTTCTTTGGAGACTACGAAGGCTTTCGCCGCATTGACAAGACGTTGAACTTTTCGAGCCTTCCTTCGCCGAACGACTTGCGGCTAACATTGCCGGTGACGGTGGTGAATCCGCAGACGGGCGCTGTATATCAGGCCGGCACGCCGATTCCAACGACGGCGGTAACTTCGTTTGCCCGGAAGGTGCTAAGCGATCTGCCCGCTCCGAATACAGGCGGGGCCGCGACTCGCTCGAATAACTACCAACAACTTACTCCGAATCGCAATTTCAATGACAAGTACGACGCCAAGATCGATGGCCAGATTAACCAGAAGATGTCGGGCTTCCTACGGTGGAGCCAGCGTAAGTCGAACATCTTTACTCAGCCCGATATTCCTGGACTTTCAGGTGGCAATAGCAACGGCTTCACACGCGTACTGAACCAGCAACTAGGCGCTGGTTACACTTGGACGCTGAGCTCAAAGACTGTCATTGAAGGGCGCTTCGGCGTGAGCCGCACGCGGGCTGGAAAGTTTCCTCCCTTGAGCGGAGGCCTTAGCATGGAGGCGCTGTATGGGATCACTGGACTGCCCACCGCGCCAGAGCTCTCTGGCGGATTGACAGCCACCACGATCACCGGATTGAGCCAGTTAGGCCGACAGGCAACCAATCCGCAGTTTCAGAACCCCACTAACTACGATTACAAGCTGAATGTATCGCGGCTCATGGGGCGCCAAACATTGAAGGCCGGGTACGAGTTCCAAACGATTAACACGGAAGTGAACGACATCAACCCGCTGTATGGCCGCGACGCCTATGCTGGCCTCTTCAGTCGACCGACGTGTCCGCAATTAGGCCTTGCCACGGGATGCACTGTGCCTGCGGACAATAGCAGTTACTCGCTAGCCGACTTCCTGTTTGGGCTGCGCAGCCAATATTCGCTGGCCAATTACGTGGTGGGCAACTATCGCCAGCACATGAACTTCATGTATGTGCAGGACGACTTCCGAGTGAACGCTAAGTTGACCTTGAACATGGGCCTACGCTACGAGTATGCGACTCCGCGTTGGGAAAGGGACAATGTTCTATCGAACTACGACCCGGCTTCGAACTCCATAGTGAAGGCCAAGAATGGCAGTTTGTTTGATCGGACGTTAGTGAACTCCGACCGTAACAACTTTGCCCCCCGGCTGGGACTGGCTTATAGCTTGACGCCGAAGACTGTGATCCGCGGCGGCTACGGCATTAGCTACGTCCATCAGAATCGCGTGGGATCGGCTGATTTACTGGGCATTAACGGGCCGCAGGTGGTGATTGCGACCGTCAACCAAACTAACCCGGCGGACCCGTCGTTCCGAACCACGCAACAAGGTTACCCTCTCGGTTTGACGGACCCCAAGAATTTCAATCCTCTGCTCTCCAACATCACTTACATTCCGAAGGACCTCCAGGCGCCTTTAATTCAAAGTTACTTTGCTTCCGTCCAACGGGAGGTGATGAAGAATCTGGTTGTCGATGTCGCATATGTCGGCAACCATGGCAATAATATTCCGGTGATTGCCGACTATAACCAAGCTGCGCCACAGCCTTCGGCGACAGCGAACTTGAGCCTCCAGGCGCGCCGCCCTATTCCGCAGTTCGCCGCCATCACTTGGTTCAATCCGGCCGCTTACTCCACCTACAACGCTCTGCAGGTGAAGGTGGAGCGCCGCTTCAGCGGGGGCCTTCAATTTCTGAACTCGTTCACGTTGAGCAAGGCGATTGACACGGCGGCCCAGTCGCTTGATACCAGCGGCGGCAACGACGCCAGTCCGCAGAATGTGCGCAATCTGGAAGCCGAACGTGGCCCGTCCAATTACGACCAACGCGTAACCAACATTTTCAGCTTCGTCTATCAATTGCCGTTTGGCGTGGGTCGGAAATACCATAGCGGTGCGTCGCGGACCGTGGATGCGGTAGTTGGAGGTTGGGAGATCTCTGGCATCAACACGTTCCTTTCGGCACCGCCATTGAATCTGCGGGCGTGGGCCGGATCGATTCCGGCGGCGTTCCAGGTAGTGGGCAATCTGTCAGGATTTCGAGGTGGAGAAGTATATCGTCCGAATGTTACCGGCGACATTTACGCGCAGAATTCTCCAGACATTACCAACGGCTTCTTTAACCCGGCCAATGTAACATTGCCGACGGACCCGAGCCAGCCCTTTGGCAATGCCGCGCGAAACTCCGCCCGAGCCCTGCCTCTCAACCAGTTGGACTTTGGCCTGTTTAAGTCGTTCGCACTCCCTCGCGAATCGATGCGACTGCAGTTTCGGGCCGAGTTCTTCAACCTGTTCAATACAACAAATCTTGGTTTGCCGAATACGGACCGGGCCAGTGCTGCGTTCGGCACGATCCGCTCCACTTTCCCGGCGCGTCAGATTCAGTTTGCCCTTAAGTTCTACTTTTAGGCAGGGGGATTTATCGGAGTTGAGAGTGGAAGCAGTCTACTGAGCCTCTACTTTCTGCTTCAAACGTTGCATATCTTCCTTCCCCTTGCTGGCCGCGGACTTCATGATTAACGGAGTCATCAATTTGGCGAATCCATTGGCGAAGGTGTATTTTCCATGCTGGCTTAGCCGACTGTGGCCGCTGCCTGTTTCTTCAACCAGGTATTCCATCTGTCCGCTAAACATTCCGGGAACTGTGGCGCGCACTGTCTTCGAGCGTCCTTGCTGGTAGGCGATGACCTCAGCAGTGATCTCCATCAGGGCGCCCCCGTTGTTGCGGTCTTCCATCACCCACACCTGACTCGAACCTAAGCCCCGTTGCCCTGGAATTGCTTCGCGAACTTCTTTCAACCAGCCCACCCAGCTTTTCAACTTTTCCGGATCTTCCAAAAACGCCCAGACAACTGCTGGCGGCTTATTGAATTCAATGCTGCCGTTAATTTCATCGGCACCTGGCCGACTACTCAAATACCACAGCACTCCCGTGGTTAGAAGCACCAAAGTAACTAGAACAATCAGGATTCGTTTAATCCACTTCATGAAGTTTGTCTCCTTAACGTGACAAAGGCAGCAGAACATGCGGGCGGGACAACAATCAGCATCCAACAAAACCAGGTGGGCAGCCATGCGGGAATGCTAACCACGATGAGCCACGACGCGAGCAGCAGCCAGACTGCGTTGCATCGCGAAAGCGCAGCCTGTGCAGTGATGGCACAGGCACAGGCCAGCACCACATGTACGACCAGAAATTCAAATGGACGAATGGCGTCCTCTTTCAACGGCACTTGCGATAGCAGAAACGCCCACAAGAAGTCCAGAATGCGGATTGGGATTGCGTACATCAGAAATGTGCAAAGTGCGACGTTCCATTCAGGTTGGCGGATTTGCATGCCGAGCAATGGAGGGGCGGAACGGAACACTTGTTGCCAGTACCACGCTGTGCGACGGGGTTCGGCGATGGTGACAAATTCTTCCAGCAGATCACCTTCTATCATCGAAAGGTCGCTGCCGGGCGATAGGATGCGGAGGATTGCCACAGCGGCGCGGGGAGGTGTCAAACAAGCCATTCGAGTTCCCCCATTTTGATTCCATGTCGCATTTTTGACAAGGCCTCCATGCTGCGCCGCAGACTATCGGAACCTAGGGCGGTTAAGACAAATATCTTCTTGGGTCGACCACCACGAGTGGGAGTGCTCTCCCCAACTTCCGACCGCAGCAGACCTTTTGCTTCCATCCGATCCAACGTGGCGTAGACAGCCCCGATGGAGGTGGGACGGTTGGTTCTTGTTTCAATTTCCTGACGGACACGCATGCCGTAGGCGTCGGCTTTCAGGCGGAAGACGGCCAGCAGAACCAATTGTTCAAACTCGCCCAGGTTGTCCCGCGGTGGC
>JANMWO010000589.1:0-4883 GCA_031394025.1 Acidobacteriota bacterium | reverse complement strand
TGTCATTTCCGTCGGCAATGCTTTTCGAACCCTGCGTCCCGCACTATCCACTATGCCGAGCTTGCGAAGCTCATCCACGGCCTTTGTTACACGTTGTGCAGCTTCAGCTACTTCCTGATCACGCAATGCTTGGACCTCAACGGGGTTCGTCAAGTCAATCGTAGCCCACGTCTGTTTTGTGATTGTTGCCATAGTCCCACCCTAACTTGATCGTACAACAATCACGTAAATCTCCATATGGAAAGGGTTGTCATCCGAGTTGATCGCGACCGCCACTCCACTTGGTGTGTTGCTGTCACCTCTCCTTTCATTCACACGTTTGTGGAGTTGGCGCTGGGCTGGTAGTCCATCGCAAAACGACCTCCCAACCCGTAAGCAAACTCTACTTTTTTACCTCGCCGCTGCCTTCATCCAGTAGCCGCATGCCTTCAAATGCGCCGGGTCCAATTAACCCAGCCTTGCTATAAACAAATAGCTTTTCCCGGCTGTCTTCAATATCCAAGTTGCGCATGGTCAACTGACCAATTCGATCCAGTGGTGAGAATGATCCGGCATGTTTTTCCATGGTCAGGCGTTCCGGCTTATACGTCAAATTCGGGCTTGTCGTATCCAGAATGGAATAGTCATTTCCCCGACGTAGTTCAATGGAAACTTCGCCAGTAATTGCCTTAGCCACCCAACGTTGTAGCGTCTCCCGCAACATCATTGCTTGCGGATCGAACCAGCGACCTTCATACAACAAACGACCCAGACGACGACCCATGGCATGATACTGCTCCATAGTTCCTTCATTGTGGATTCCGCTCACCAGTCGTTCATAGGCGATATAGAACAGCGCCATCGCCGGAGCTTCGTAAATACCGCGACTCTTGGCTTCAATAATGCGATTCTCAATCTGGTCAGACATCCCCAGGCCATGACGTCCACCAATGACATTGGCTTCCAGAACCATCGCTACAGGGTCAGCAAAGGTCTGGCCGTTTAAGGCTACGGGTAGACCCGCTTCAAAGGTGATCGTCACCACCTCTGGACGAATGTGCACGTCTTCACGCCAGAAGGCAGCGCCCATAATGGGTTCCACGATCTTCATTCCTTTATTCAGAAATTCCAGATCTTTGGCTTCGTGCGTTGCACCCCAAATATTGGAATCTGTGGAGTAGGCTTTTTCCTTGCTCATGTGGAAACTTAGACCGGCTTTTTCCAGCAGTTCCGACATTTCTTTACGGCCGCCCAACTCGTCAATAAACAATTGATCCAGCCACGGCTTATAAATCCGCAGCTTCGGATTCACCATCAGCCCATAGCGGTAGAAGCGTTCAATATCGTTGCCTTTGTAAGTGCTGCCATCGCCCCAAATGTTGACCGCATCTTCCTTCATGGCGCCCACCAACATGGTGCCTGTGACGGCGCGGCCTATGGGCGTGGTGTTGAAGTACGGAACACCAGCAGTGGTAATGTGGAATGCACCGCACTGCAACGCGGCCAAGCCTTCCCGAACCAGTTGCGGACGGCAATCCACAAGCCTGGCTTTTTCGGCACCGTATCCAAGAGCACGCCGGGGAATGCTATCGTAATCCGTTTCGTCCGGTTGCCCTAAGTGGGCCGTGTAACAGTACGGAACAGCACCTTTTTGACGCATCCAATAAATGGCCGCGCTAGTATCCAAGCCGCCGGAAAACGCAATGCCGACATTCTCCCCAATGGGAAGCGATTGCAAAATGTTGCTCATAGTCTTTAATTGTAAAAGTTCTTCGCCCAGGCATGCCGGGCAAGTGTTGCCCGCACTGCTTCAGAAAGTGGACCGCGCGCGGAAACGCCCATGTTACTTTCCACATTGCGGATTTGGCGCATGCCAGGAATCACACTGGAAAGAGCTGGATGCGAGATGCAGAATCGCAAAGCAGTTTCCGCCAGCGATTCGCCGGTGTCACCCAAATCAGCCTGCAATGCTGCTACGTGGGCCACCACTTCTTTCTTACGATCTCCACGGAAATACATGGCTCGGAACTCTTGCGGTTCAAACTGTGTTGCTTCGGTGATGCTTCCGGTCAGCGACCCTTCATCCAAAGGCACTCGCGCCAACACTCCGACATTATGCGTCTGGCAAAGCGGGAACAGATGTTTTTGCGGCGTGGGATCGAAAATATTGTAGATCACCTGCACGGTGTCTATCAGGCCGGTCTTCACCAGTTCCAACGCCGAATCGGGCTGATGGTCGTTGATGGAGATTCCCACAAACCGGACTTTGCCAGATTTCTTCAGCGTCTCAAAAGCCTTGCGCCATTCGTCACTCGACAGCCATGCCGGATTCCACACATGAAGCTGCTGCAAGTCCAGCGTCTCAACTCCCAGGTTGCGCAAACTGGTTTCCGTCGATTCAATCACATAACTGGCTGGAAACACTTCTTCAATTCCAATGTCCGGTTGTGCAGGCCAAATACGATTCTTTGGTGGAACCTTGGTGGCCAGGTAAACCTTGGCACCAGTTTCTTTCACCACTTGTCCAACCAGCCTTTCACTGTGACCCTCACCGTAGGCTAGCGCCGTATCAATGAAGTTCAAGCCAAGTTCAATGGCTCGTTTCAGAGCAAGCAACGATCCGTCATCGGTGCCACCCAGCCATTGACGTCCGCCAATGCCCCAGGCCCCATAACCAATCTCGCTGACTTCTATTCCAGTTTTTCCTAAAGTACGATAGCGCATGAATTCTATGGTCTCAAAGTTTCCAGTCGGAATTGAAAAGACCCGATTGAATTACTTCGCCGGTGGCTTTGTTGATCACCGCCCAATCGCCTTTTCGAGGGTAGAGCAAGGCATTGGTCCCTTCTAAATCTTTCACCCCGAACGTATGGCCGCTGTTGATGACCACATAGTGCGATGGGGCAAGCGGGTTCGGTGCAATCATCTGCAAAGTGAACTCCTTTTCTGAGTACTTTCGGTCGCCGATTGCGATCTGCCCGTTGGCCCATTTTATAGGCAATCTAGCGGCAATCTGTCCAATCAGCGGGTTGCTGGTAGGGGTGCCCCACAAAATCAGGTTGTTGTTTTCCATATCTGCCTTGGTGACTTTACCGGCCTCTTTCACCGGAAGATCCCCACGTAGGAAGCGCGACCATAGCGCTGAAAAGTCTTCCAATTCCTTGGGCATCTTGCTGGAATAAACGCAGAGGAAAGCGGTCATGAAAGCATCGTCAATGGGTCCCTGCAATCCTTGGCGTTTATGCACAGCGGTTTGGGCTCCAACGGTCCATTGGCCGTTCTTCTTAGTGAACTGCCTGCCTGTCAGGGTTTCCCCATCCAGCGTGATGGTTCGCGTTGTATCCAGTTGCAGAGTGCGCACATTCTTTGAGATGAACTTTGTCCCTTTGCGGGAAAGTGTTGCCCGTTCATAAAGTGTTTCCAGAGCATCCACTGTGAAGTCGCGCAGCTTGCCGTAACGAGGGGTGTACGTGACAAATTCAAAATCGCCTAGCGGCTTTCGTGGAAGATTTTTGTCGATGAATGCGTTGGAAAGTTTCAGCGAATCCGGGTGGAATTTGTGGGCAGTCTGTGGGCCCACCAGGAACAGGATTTGCGGAGGCTTCAAACCCAACCGTGCGAGCTCTTCTTTAATATTCTGCGATGCCGCCAGTTGCGGATCTATCTCGCCGCCATACCCCACAGTGGGCACCAGACTTGCGTTGGCGGCATAGTCCACTGCGTCGTAAATGTGCATGGCGGCTTGTTCTGAAACGCTCGCCTGCTTCACTTTGGCGTACTTCATTGTCTCTGTGAAACCAGCACCGGCTTCGACCGCTGCCCATGATCCGGGATAGTGCAAGCCCATGTGCCAGGCGCCAGCACCGCCCATGGAAAACCCGCGCAACACAATACGATCCGGGTCAATGGAATACTGGCTTTTCACTGCTTCAATTGCTTCCAGCACGTCCGTCTCACCTGCCCAGCGATAGGCGTTATTGGTGCGACCGAACACATCCAGTTGAATGAAATCCTGGTCAGTTGGTACGGGCTTCGTGGAATCGTGCGCGGCAAGAAAACTGACTTCCGTCAACGTCGCACCACGACCGTGCAAGTTTACATCCAAGCGGATCGGCTTACCCGGCTGATAGCTTTCCGGGATGATCAATCCATAGGGCTGCACGCTGCCATCGACTCGCGAAATGTAAGCGCGCGACAATCGACCTTTGGCTTCAGTCCAGGGCTTTTCACCTTTTGCAAACTGTTCTGCTCTAGCCAGGCCACGGTCCAGCCCATCCATTGCCTGCTTGTAATAAGCCTTGGTGTAGAATTCTGTGGATTGATACTTTACTGCCCAATCTGCAGCTTTTTTGTAAATGGCGATGTCTGCCGGATACGCTTTCTGCCCCAGTGCTTTAGCTTTCGCAGACAGCGCCGCCATTTCATCAGCGGTCGGGATGTACGATGGCTTGGCACCATCTTGCGCAACAAGGCAAACAGCGAGTAGAAAAAGAAGTGGGCGTGGCACCCAATCAGTATACGTGCCCTACTGGTTTTCCTTCCACTCTTCAAACCAGGCCATCTGAATTGCTTCCAGTTTCGCTTCGTTCGATTTCATTGGATCGTCCTCAAACTCTTCCAGTTCAACGACCATTTTGTGCAGGTCAGTGAACCGCGTCTTTAACGGGTCGGCATCTGGATGCGCTGGTCGCATTACCCGTCGCCACACGACTTCCACTAATGTTCGACCCCGGGGAAGTGCTGAGCAGTTAAGGGTGACATTATTGCTGAGTAACCACAGTAGCCTACCTCTTTTGGGCCTCATGGGAAGGTACATACAAGTTTCGCGTAGAGGCAATGGGATCAAACTTGTTCGAGCCTCATCCACGCAACGAACGTTGACACAATTCAGACCATCAACGGCA
>JANMWO010000561.1:0-11856 GCA_031394025.1 Acidobacteriota bacterium | reverse complement strand
CGTCCAACCTGATTATTTCCCGAAATCAAAGACCCCAGGAGTTGCAACTGGTCATTGAGGTATCAGATACCAGTCTGCACTTTGACCTGACCCGGAAAGCAGATCTCTACGCCCGCGCGGGCATCGTGGAATATTGGGTGTTAGATGTGGCGGGTCGTAAATTATTTGTACATCGGGAACCAGGCGTGGGCAAATATCAATCGGTAACAGAATATTCCGAAGAGGAAAGCGCTGCCCCCTTGGCTGCACCGCGAGCACAATTTTTAGTTAGCTCGGCATTTCCACCTACTGAGTAATTTCTTCTATGCGCGCGCTCTTCTTGTTGGCAGCAACAGTCCTGGCTCAACAACCCACCTTTCGTGGGGGAGTGGAACTGGTGACGGTAGCGTTTTCCGTTATGGGGCCAGACGGTAATTTCATTCAAGGTCTGAAGAAGGAAGATTTCACCCTTCTCGACAACGGCAAGCAGGTTCCCATCAGCCAGTTCTGGCAGGACACTGATTTACCACTTACGGTTGCCTTAGTGGCCGATATCAGCGGCAGTCAACGCCGTATGATTGAAAAACATAAACAGAGCATGGGGCAATTTTTACGCCAAATGTTAGGACCTAAGGATCAGGCCTTGCTGGTTACTTTGGATTCACGTTTGAATCTGATTCAGGATTTCACCAGTTCCAACGAGCAACTGCAAAGCGTCGTGGACCGACTGCTGGTACAACGGCTTCCCTTCAGCCGACTGGGCGATCCATGCGTCAAGCCGGGCAGTGAAAATCGTCGCAGTCCTTGTGGTGGAAGCATTATATGGAACAGCGTGTTTTACACCGCCAGGTTGAAGATGAAAGGTTCCGATGGGCGTAGGGCGCTGATCTTACTGACCGACGGTGAAGATTCCGGCAGTGATAAATCCTTGACTACTGCCATTGAAGCCGCCCAGGGCGCAGACACGATTGTCTTTCCAATTCAGGAGCCCGCGCATGGTCGAAGGGTCGGCAGCAGCGGGCGTAAAAAATTGGCACGACTTGCTGGGGAAACGGGAGGCGTTTTATTTGATGGGACCCAACAGGAACCGAAGGAAATTTTCGACAGAATCGAAAAAGAACTTCGAAGCCAATACATGCTGGCCTTCTCTCCACCGCAGAAATCGCGCGATGGAAAGTTTCACAAACTGGAAGTAAAGTTGAAGCAACCTGGGGCCAAGGTGCGAAGCCGTTCCGGTTACTATGCTCCTGATGGCACGGCACAGCAGTGATTACCGTCGCCGCAGAATTAGCAAATGGTGGCGCAGTCAGCTCACGAATATCCGTCAAGGGTGAACCGCGCGGACCCCTATGTGGCATGGGTATCTGCTTTGAATGCGCAGTTACAGTGAATGGTGAGCCGCATGTCCGCAGTTGCCAACTCCTGGCGAAACCGGGAATGCTTGTGGAAACTGAAACCGGCGAGACGCACTCCCTGATCGGCACTCAACGCATCAGGCCGATTGTCGAGGAACCCCGCAATTTCGACATTGTAATTGCAGGTGCAGGCCCAGCCGGAATCGCTGCCGCAATCGCTGCCCGGCAAGGTGGAGCTTCCGTTGGAATGGTCGACGATAATCCAACTGCGGGCGGCCAAATATGGCGAGGTGAAAGCAATCAGGCGTTGCGTCAATTCATTTCATCCGGTGTGCAACTGTTGACTGAGACCCGCATCGTGGACGCCCCAGAACCAGGAGTTCTTCAAACCGAACACTTCCAGCTCGGTTATAAGAAATTGATTTTGGCAACGGGAGTTCGGGAACTGTTCCTGCCATTCCCCGGCTGGACGTTGCCCAATGTGATGGGCGCAGGCGGCCTGCAAGCCATGGTGAAAGGTGGGCTCAATATCGACGGCAAGCGTGTTGTCATCGCCGGTTCAGGCCCACTGTTGATCGCCGTTGCGGACAGCTTATTGAAACGTGGGGCCAAGGTTGTAGCGATTGTTGAGCAGGCCAGTTTCAGCAACGTGGCCATGTTTGGATTGCAACTGACCAGGCATCTATCAAAGGCTATGCAAGCTACGCGATTGATGTGGCAACTTCGCAAAGTCCCCGTCTACTGGGGTAGGTATCCCGTACAAGCCGAAGGCAATGGCAAATTGGAAAGGGTGATCCTGAATGGCGGTCGAACCCTGACCTGCGATTATCTGGCGTGTGGATTCGGGCTTACACCCAATACAGAACTAGCGGCATTGCTCGGATGCCAGCTTAGCGATGAGTTTGTCAAAGTGGATGATCAGCAGAGCACCTCCATGCAGAATGTGTTTGCCGCCGGCGAATTGACAGGTATCGGCGGAGTGGATAAATCAATGGTGGAGGGAAGCATTGCAGGTTTCGCCGCATCGGGAGATTTCCGCAGGGCAGAAGCCTTATACAACGAACGCGATTCGCTACGGCCATTCCAATCCGCGCTCAAAACAAGGTTTGCCCTACGTTCCGAACTGTTCCAATTAGCCCAGTCCAGCACCATCATTTGTCGCTGTGAAGACGTCACACTAGGCCAGTTAGAAGATCACAGCAGTTGGCGTGAAGCCAAGCTTCACACCCGTTGCGGCATGGGCTCATGTCAAGGTCGAGTATGTGGGCCAGCTCTTGCATTGTTGAAGGGCTGGACGAATGATGGCGTGCGTCCACCGCTGAGTCCCGTCAAAGCCACCGCCTGGCTGAAGTAATTCCCAAGTTAGTTTCAAACCGTATAGTCGTCTCCTAGGAACCACCGCGCGAAATCCCTTCGTCCACTTTGTTTGCGGACTTCATTTGGATTTTGCGCTGTTGTTTCCAAGTAGGCCATTTAATGCGAACCTCTTTTCCTTTCCTGATTTTTATGATGGCCGTTTTCGGCCAAACTGAGAACCAAGACGCCTTGCTGGCAAGGCAGTTGGACCAACAGGCCATCAAACTCAGAACGGTCTCGGACGTGGATCCAATAACCCTTCGAGCTGTGGAACATGCCGAAATGGCAGGTGACGCTCTGCTTTTGGCCCGTTGTCTTCACAACCGTGCCATGATCCTTCGTGAACTTCACCGCTATGATGACGCAGAACCAATTCATCGCCGAGTGCTCTCCCTTCTTGAATCGAACAAGTCCACCCCTCACAGCATCGCCATGGCGCTGCAGAGTCTTGCGTCGTTGCTCTTCTATAAACACCGCCACGCTGAAGCTGAGCATTTGCTATTGAGGGCCGTTCGATTTCCCCTTCGGAACGATTCACCTTTAGTGCTGACGCTTGTCTTGAACACTCTTGGTCAGGTGCAATACGCGCTGGGCAAGGATCGCGATGCGGAATCCAGCTTCAAGCGCGCCCTGTCCGTCCACGCGTCCATCAAGACTTCCCCTTCTGACGAAGAATTCCGCTACACGCTGGTGGCTGGGGAAACCGTTGAAAATCTGTTAGCACTGATCCTCAACAATCAGGGGCTAGTGGCATTTAGGCTTGGTCAATTGAGCCAAGCGGAAGCATGTTGGCGTCGCAGCATTGCACTGTATAAACGGGCGACCACTTCCCCATCTGTTACCATAGCTGCGCCTATGGCGAATCTTGGTGAAATCCTTCGCTTTCAAAAACGTTACGCTGAATCTGCCGAACAAATATCCCAAGCTCTTTCCATTTTCGAAGTCACCTTAGGCCCTGAATCTTACCGCGTTGCGCTAGTCCTGAACCTGCTAGGAAATACTCTAGTTGGCTCAGGTGATTTGGCTCAGGCCCGCCGACTTTACAACCGTTCTTTAGTAATCATGCGGAAACTCGGCGGCGCAGAAAATTCTGTAACCGGAGTCACCCTCAGTAATTTGGCGGAACTCCATGCGCTGGAAGGGACCAATTCTCGGGCACTGGAACTCTATGCCTCTGGCTTGGAGATTCTTGAAAAATCGCTTGGCCCAGCCCATCCCACGCTCATTCCGACACTCACCGGCCAGGCCATTCTGCTTCGTAAAGTTGGACGTGCAAAAGAGGCTAAGTTGGCTGAGGCCAGACGGAATGACATTCAAGCATCTGCCTCGAAGTCCAGCTTTGTTTCGCTGGAAGATTTGCAAAGAGGCCGATGATCCTCATCACTAACTGCATGTTCTGCTGCAGGAATTCGTGTGAGTTCAGGGTTGTGAAAATCCATTTCAGCAACCTGCCACTAGTGTTATACTTACCTAAATTTCACTTGCAGGAACCAATGGAGCCCCAGGCTCATGAATTGACGGTACTTCTCGAACTTGCCCGCAATGGCGATAAGGACGCCGAAAACAGGCTCTACGAAATCGTCATGCCGGAGTTACGCCGCTTGGCACAGCACCTTTTAAACGGTGAACGACCCCACCATACTCTGCAAGGCACCGAACTTGTCAACCGAATGTACGTCCGTTTGGCGGGTGCCGATATTTCTTTGCGTGATCGTGCGCATTTTTTCGCTATTGCTGCTAGAGCCATGCGAAGAGAACTTATCGAATATGCACGCAAGCGTCCCCAGGTCATTTTTTTTCCTTTGGAAGGATTGCCAGAAAAATTGCTATCCAACAGTAGCGAAAAACGGGACTTGGTATTGGCCATTGACGAACTATTGGACCTGATGAGCGAGTCTATGCCCTTGGAGTGCTCCATCGTTGAATTGAAATTCTTCTTCGGAATGACTGACGAAGAAACGGCAGAAGTTCTTGGCTTGCCCTTGCGGTCCACCCAGGCCCGCTGGCAAGACGCTCGCATATGGCTATTCGAACGAGCGGAGGCACAGCAGTGGCAGCCAACGAAACCATCCAGTCAGCCACAGACGAACTGACCATTAGCGTCTTTTTGGCAGCCATGTCCCGCCCTGAAGGCGAACGCACCGTATTTGTCCGCGAAGCCTGCGCAGGCAATGCCCTTTTGCTTGTCCAGGTAGAACGCCGCGTCAATTGGGAACAAAAACTGGGAGGCTTTCTGCTGACTCCAGTTGTTCCCCGCGAGCGGTTCGACCAGACATTTGCAGTTGGGGAAACCGTCCTTAACCGTTTCCAGATTCTGCGGGTGGCTGGGGAAGGCGGTATGGGTATTGTCTACGAAGCTTTTGACGGAAAGCTGGATCGGCGCATCGCGCTCAAGGCTCCACGTTTTGAATTCCGCAAACGGCTTTCTCCAGAGGCCAGTAAGTCCCTGCAAGTCACCCATCCAAACGTTTGTCGTGTATTTGAGATCCATACGGAGGCGACTGGCATCGGCGAGGTCGATTTTCTCACCATGGAGTTTCTTGAAGGGGAAACAATGGCGACGCGCTTACAACATTCGCCCGAGAATTGGTTGACTTCTGCCGAAGGCACTGAAATCGCCCACCAGATCTGCGCGGGACTTAAAGCCATCCACGAACAAGGCATTGTCCATCGTGATCTAAAGCCCGGCAACGTGATGCTTTCTCATAGCGGTTCCGGTCACCCGCGTGCGGTAATCATGGACTTTGGCATTGCTCAAAGTTCCGACATCTTCAGCAGTCATGCCCGTGGAACCCCCGCTTATTTAGCACCGGAGATTTGGAGGGGGCAACCAGCCACGATTCAATCGGACATCTACGCGCTGGGAGTACTTCTTTATGAAATGGCTTGTGGTCATAAGCCATTTCCAGAAGAGACAGAGTGGAAGGAAAGGTTTGCATCACCGCCACTACCTCCCGATATTCGTGAACCAGCCCGTTCCGCATTGTTGCGCTGCCTTCACCCTGATCCGACCTATAGACTTCAATCCGTGGACCAATTAGAGTCCGCCCTTTGGAAACCACCTTCACGTCGCCTATTGTTGGCAGCTTCACTCCTTGGATTGGTCGCTAGCGGTGTGTTGGGAACCGTTTGGAAAGAAAGGTATTGGCCTTCGCCGGTGGTACGGTTGGCTGTTCTTCCCCTGTCTGAAACCAAGCAACTGACTGGCGAAACACGCGCTTTGCTGAATGGATTTATCCAGGATATTTCCTCGCGCCTCAAGTCCATGCGAGGTGCCCGACGTCCGTTCATCGTTATACCCATCGCACTGATGACCGATATAGGCATCACATCATCGAAGGGTGCTCAGGACATGTTATCCTCCACCCACGCGCTGTCCACCGAATTCAAAAGAGTAAATCAGGGTTGGTCCATTACCGTCCAAATGAAGGAAATTAGTAGCGGGAAAGAGCTCCAGCGATGGTCACAAGAAACCAGTCTTGCCGGCCTGTCCGCTGGCTTGTTTGAAATGCAATCGAAAGTAATTGAACAGACCACGCAGCAGTTGGGTCTTCAATCGTTACCACCGCACAATCCTCTCAATACGGAGGCGTATTCAGAGTATCTGCAAGGGTTGTATTACGCCCGTGTCGATTATGAAAATGTCGCAAATGCCATTCCGTTTTTTGAAAGAGTGATTACCCTGGCCCCAGATTCCGCGCTGGGATACGCAGGTTTGGCCGAAGCGCTATTTGGGGCTCGTGGCACCTTGCACGATAAATCCATGGAAGCACGCGCCGCTGCGGCGCTCGCGAAAGCCGAAAATCGAGATCCTGATTCGGCGCATGTACATTTCATCGCCGGGCGTTTGGCCGCCGCCGGAGGGTCTTGGGAGCGCGCTTTAGTCGAATTCCGGCGAGCTTCTCAACTAGAACCGAATGATGCCGAGGCATTTATTTCGCTGGGTTACGTCCATTACATGCTCAACCAGCCGCAGTTGGCCGAAGCATCATTTCTAAGGGCCGTGGCCGTTCAACCGCAATACTACAAAACCCATCTGGATACAGGCTTATTCTATTACGAAGAACGGAACTTCAATTTAGCGGAAAAATATTGGATGGAATCGGTCCGCTTGGGGCCTAACCAAACTCGCGCTCGTATTAATCTGGTTGTAATCTACCTGGCTACCAACAGACTTGTTGAAGCATGGCCAAGGATTGAAGAAAGTTTGAAGATCAAACGAACCCGGCCTGCGCTTGAAGTTCTCGCCGATTGGCAAGAACGCTCCGGTCGTTACGCGGAAGCAGTGGCCACCTATGAAGAGGCTCTGCGCAACTCCAGTTATTACAAGACTTGGGCCGGCTTGGGCAACCTCTACCGACGTGTGGGTCGCGAAGCAGATGCCGTGGTAGCTTTTCGGAAAGGCTTGGAACGTACCGAAGAAGGACTGCGAGCAAACCGACGCGAAGCCGAATCCATCGCCTGGGCATCCTACTATCACGCCAAACTGCTGGAAGAACCCCAGGCTCGTTCCTTGGCATTGGAAGCACGGACAATCAGCAGCCCTCCATCGTATACCGTCAAAAAACGTCTAGTGCTTGTCTACGACCTGATTCGTGATATCGAAGCGGCTCTGCCATTGTTAGAAAACGTGCCGCGCGATTTGATAACCGAGCTAGTCAATAGCGGGGAATTATCACCACGGTTGCTGCATGATCCAAGATTTGTCCGATTAATTTAATAAAACAAAGGAAGAAAGTTATGCCTCACTTCAAAGTGAACCTGCCCGCCGGATTGGAATTACTAGTCCAGCTTACGCACAATCCAGTGAACTTTAAAATCCGCTATCCAGAAGGTAAGGAAGTGGTATTTGATTTCGCTCCAAATCCGCAGCCCCATGCAAAAGTTGATGCTGGTAGTCTGCACGTCAAGACAATGCCTGCTGTCTCAGGAGGAAGGAGCCAGTCCATCGTATCGTTTACCGGAGCCCCTGGCGAACCCGCAATTTCGTATAGCGACGCAGATGGCGGCGGCTCCCGCGATATGGAATTACCATAACAGTTGAGGGTGGCTGAACTGAGTTTCGGTCCACCCTCATCTTTACTTTCACAGTATGGGTCCTTAAACGGCCTACGCCCGCCCCATTAATTTATTTGAACCAATTGCAGAAGTTGTTCGTTCTAAACTGAAGTAATCCTATGAACCTAACCAGACTCATTTGCCTCACCGCCGCAACGGCATTTACCCTTTGCCCACTCACTGCGCAACCCAAAGCGATTCCACCGATCATTGATCGGGAACTTCTTTTCGGCAATCCCGAAATCACAGGTGCCCAACTTTCCCCCAATGGGAAATTTATCGCTTTTCAAAAGCCCTATAAAGACACCCGCAATGTTTGGGTGAAGAAGACCGAGGAACCCTTCACTGCAGCTCGCCTTCTGACCATTGAAACCAAGCGCCCCATTGCCGGTTACTTCTGGAGTCGCGATTCCAAATACATTCTCTTTGTAAAGGACAATGATGGGGATGAAAATTTTAACGTCTACGCAGTGGACCCCGCCGCATCCCCCGCCACTGGTGCCGATGCCCCTGCTGCCCGCGATCTTACCGGCGCCAAAGGCATTCAGATCCAGATTTACAGCATTCCCAAGAATGATCCAGACACCGTTTACATCGGCCTCAATGATCGCGACAAGGCCTGGCACGATCTCTACAAACTGAAACTTTCCACCGGCGTGAAGACTTTACTTCGTAAGAACACCGAAAAGATTGCCAGTTGGTTCTTCGATGAACAAGGGCAACTCCGCTTAGCCATGCATGTGACGGATAGCGGGGAACAACAAATTCTGCGCGTGGATGCGGCCGGTTTCACCAAAGTGTATTCCTGCGACGTATTTGAATCCTGCGGCCCCGTGCGGTTCACCAAAGACGGCAAGCGTGTCTACATGGAAACCAATAAAGGTAGCAAGGATCTTGCCGAACTGGTGTTATTCGACCCGACAACGTCAACTGAAGTGCTAGTGGAATCAGACCCCATGAAGCGCGTCGATTTCGGTGCGGCTATTTTTAGCGATGTCACCAATGAAATTACCGCCACCGTATATGTTGACGAAAAGACCCGGCGCTATTTCAAAGATAAGAATCTGGAAGCTGATTACAAGTTACTGCAATCTAAACTGCCTGGAAAAGAAATCGGTTTCGGATCACATTCCAGCGATGAAAAACTGTGGCTCATCTCCGCCAGCGGCGATACCGAACCTGGCTCAACTTACCTGTTTGATCGCACGAATAAAAAACTGACGCTACAGTATGTTGTTCGTGAAAAGCTGCCTCGTGAATCGCTTTCTGCGATGAAGCCCATCCGTTATAAATCTTCCGATGGCTTAGAGATTCCCGCCTATCTTACCTTGCCCAAAGGTTTCTCAGAAAAGGGTCTGCCCACGGTGATTGTGCCGCACGGTGGCCCTTGGGGTCGTGATACCTGGGGCTACAACAGCCTGGCCCAATTCTTCGCCAATCGCGGATATGCAGTGCTTTCTATGAATTTCCGTGGGTCTACTGGCTATGGCAAAAAGTTTCTCAACGCAGGCAACGGCGAATGGGGACGCAAGATGCAGGACGACATCACCTGGGGCGTCAAGCACCTGGTTGCCGAAGGAATTGCCGACCCCAAACGTGTCGCCATCCTCGGTGGATCCTACGGTGGTTATGCTACTCTCGCCGGTGTTGCCTTCACTCCCGATGTCTACCGCGCTGGGGTGGATATCGTCGGCCCCTCCAACCTCATCACACTGCTTGATTCCATCCCGGCTTACTGGGAAGCAGGTAAGAAAATGATGTTCGCCCGCATGGCCGATCCCAAAACAGAAGCAGGCAAGGCCTGGCTTAAAGAACGTTCTCCACTTACATCTGCCGATAAAATCAAAACGCCTTTGATGGTTGTGCAAGGGATGAATGACCCTCGTGTGAATCGTGCGGAAGCGGAACAAATCGTCATCGCTCTTCGTGATCGAAAGTTCCCTGTAGAGTACTTGATGGCCCCCGATGAAGGTCACGGCTTTCAACGACCAGTAAACAACATGGCCATGTTTATGGCTGTTGAAAAATTCCTTTCCAAGCATCTGGACGGTCGTTATCAGGAAGGTGGCACACCAGAAGTAACCAAACGCTTGGCAGAAATCACGGTTGACCCGGCCACTGTAAAAGTGACCAAAAAAGTTGATGCGAATGCGTTGCAATTTCCCAAAGTATCGGGCACGCTGCAACCTGGCACGTTACGTTATCAGGCCAAACTGACAATGGGCGCGCAGGAAGTGGCCATCAAGGTTTCATCTACTGTGAAGGAAGAAAATGGCGACTGGGTTGTATCGGAATCAATGGAATCGCAAATGGGCGTAATGACCAATGAATCCACACTGGATAAGGCTACGCTGGCCATTAAAAAGGTGAAGGCAACCCAGGGTCCATTAGCGATTGGGCTCACTTACGAGGCGGATAAAGCCGTTGGCAAAATGTCCATGAACGGGCAAGATCAACCCATCAACGCTCCGCTCACAGGTCCATTATTTGCTGATGGCGCTGGTTCCATGCAGTCCATAGCCGCGCTGCCGTTGGCTCCAGGTTATACAGCATCGTTCCGCAACTTCGATATGCAACGTCAGAAGGAAAAGTTGACTCGGCTTGAAGTGACGGGAATGGAAAGTATCACAGTACCTGCGGGCACCTTCAATTGCCATAAAGTAGATTTCGCATCTGCCGATGGTGGTGGTGAAAAAGGCACTATTTGGGTGGATAAAGAAACGCGTAAGCCCGCTAAGATGAGCTTCGTATTGCCGTCAGCAAACGGCGCCGTAATGCTCATGGAGCTATTGCCGTAATTCATAATTTCATGTCATGATAATGGCATGAAACGGCATCTCAAGATTGCATTTCGCGCAGAGGCGATCCGTCGCGGCCAAACAGTTCAAGCAGCGCCGTCTGAGGCAATTGCTCTGTGGCTTTGCCCATCGGAAAATACCGCACATCCCGTTCCAGCATGGCGCGGGATTCTCCAAAGCAAGAGTTCCTTGGCCGAAGAATTGATCGAAGAACGACGGGCTGAATCCTAAAAGTCTGGATGACCCGCTTGGTGATCGCAAACGAAAGGTGGCACTTACTTCACCACCGACTCCGCCTCATCACCAGGCGCTTTTGCCTTCACCCCAAGCGTCACAAAATCAGGCTTCGTATCCGCCCATAAATAGTGATTGAACCATGCAAGATTGTGTTCCATCACAGCTTTCATCGATTTGGGTTTTGTGATTCCGTGACCATAGCCCTTGTAGACAATCATTTCCACTGGCACTCCCCGATCTTCAAGTCCCTGCCGTAATTCGTAAGCATTTGCGATGGGAACTCGCCTATCTAATTCGCCATGTTGAATCAGCGTTGGGGTCTTCGCCTTTGTAATTGAAGTCATCGGCGAAGTCTTCAAATAGATCTGCGGATCAACGGCCGGGTCTGCACCTAAATACTGAATCGTGAACGGTGTGATGTCCGTGTTGTAGTAGTAAGTGGACCAATTGGATATTCCTGCTCCCACGGAAATCGCCGCAAATCGCGTGGTTGACGTTGTAAGAAATGCCGAAATGTAACCTCCCTGGCTCCAGCCCATGCACCCCATTCGTTTCTCATCCACCCAACCTTTGGCCGCCAGCGCGTCAATACCCGAAAGCACATCCCAAGCATCACCCACTCCCAAATTCCGGACGTTCAATTGGCGAAACTTTTCTCCGTAACCGGCACTTCCCCGGTAGTTCACCTTCAACACCAACGCCCCACGGCCCACCCAGATGTCAGCGGGATAATAACGGGAATCCAACAGCGTTGGACGATCCACCCCAGTCGGCCCGCCGTGAAGAATACACAACAGCGGATATTTCTTTGTCGGGTCAAAATTAGCAGGCTTGATCAGTATCCCTTCAATCTCTGCCCCATCATTGCTTTTCCAGGTAACCACTTCGCGCGATCCTAACGTAAGATCGCTCACCTGGGTAGTCATAGATGTCATCGCCCGTGGCTCGAAATCCGTTTTACCTGTAACATACACTTCGGTCAAAGAAGTTGACGATGGTGCGGTGAACGCCAGCGCACTCCCATCTTGAGTCATTGAAAAGCCACCACCCAGAAACACTTCTGGACGACTCAG
>JANMWO010000536.1:0-2669 GCA_031394025.1 Acidobacteriota bacterium | reverse complement strand
CTTGCCGATCCAGGGAAATACTACCTCAATACCACCACAGGGGCGCATCAATCCAATCTTGGCTTGATTACAATTCAAACCGAGAAAACTCCTGGCTTCCAAGTACATCGTACGATTATCTTCAATGGCATTACTTCCGATGGGTCTCTTGCTGGCATTGAATATTTGACCAACTCTGGTTCAGTTGCAGATTTACGGAATCGTCTGCGGGCCGAAGGTGTTGATGAATGGCCCGCGTTGCTACAAGTGATTGTCCGTACTACATCCAGTGATGGATACCCACTCAACGTGGTTCACGAAAAGCATGCCGTTCTGAGGCGGTAAATGAAAGAAATGGCAAAATGGCGTGTCCTGATAATCTTCTGGCTCATCTATCTGCTCAACTATGCTGACCGGCAGGTGCTGTCTTCCGTACTCCCTCTCGTAAAAAAAGAATGGCTCCTTAGCGACACGCAGCTTGGTGCTCTCAGCGGCGTTTTTTTCTGGGTGTTCGCACCATTGGTGTTGGTCTCTGGCAATCTGGCAGACACCCTGTCTCGTCGATGGATCATTATCGGCTCACTCATCGTTTGGAGTGCGGCCACCGCTGGTTCCGGCATGGTTGGTGCCTTCACGGGCCTGCTGGTGATGCGTGGGTTAACGGCATTTGGAGAAGCGTTCTACTATCCTGCTGCCAATTCCATGATCGGGGATCTGCATGGGTCGGGCAGCCGATCCACTGCTATGAGCCTGCATCAAACGGCAGTCTACATCGGCACCATGACCAGCGGAACGGCCGCTGCATATTTGGGTCAACAATATGGCTGGCGGTCCGCGTTTTGGATCTTCGGTGCTGCGGGGATTGGCATGGCCTTTGTTGTAGCTGCATTCCTGCCTGAGCCCGTCCGCGGTGCAGTCGATAGCCAACCAGTGGTTCCGATGAGCCTTCGCCAGCGGTTCCAATTGATCTCCACTAAACCCACTGTTCTTTTATTGACAATTGGAACGGTGAGTAAAATCCTGGTTCTTTCGGCATATCTGAGTTGGACGCCCACCATGCTCTTCCGCAAGTTCGGAATCAGCTTAACCCAAGCCGGATTTCACGCCACCTTTTGGCATAATTTGGGGGCCATCGCCGGTGTGTTGGTCGGGGGCCGATTGGCCGATGCACTGCACGCCAAAACAAATTTGAGTCGACCTTTAATCCAACTCATAGGACTCTCCGGCGGCATCCCCTTTCTTTACCTTTTAGGCAGCAGCGCCGATTTCACAACGGTTATGGTGTCGCTAGGAATTTTCGGTTTCTGTCGCGGGCTTTTCGATTCCAACGAATTTGCTGCCGTCTACGATGTAATTCGTCCGGAAGCCAGGGCGACGGTCACTGGCATGATGATGTGCCTTGGCTTTGTAGCCGGAGGATTTGCTCCGCTGGCGATTGGCCGTATGGGGGAAACGTTGGGGCTGGACGGTGCCATGTCCTGGCTAGCGCTGGTATACGCCTTTGGAGCTCTGTCCGTTGGTTGCGCTTGCCTGTTCACCTTCCGTCGCGATTTGCTTTCACAAAGGTAGGCTTATGCTATTTCTGTTGGCTGTGATCACCGTTTCGGCTCATTTCGAGGGTGGGAATATTGGGAAAGTGGAACACCTCAGCCCCACACACTTGCGTTGCTCCCTGGTTGGGCAAGCGGATCAGGATGGCCGTAATCGGCAAGCCAATTGGTATTACTTCCGCATTGATGGAGCGAAGAATCGTGAACTGATACTGGATCTGGTGAGCCTTCCCGGCGAATATAATTACCAACCGAATCGTGGTGCAGTTACGAAAGATACCGTTCCCGTCTTTAGTAATGACAACGTGAAGTGGACTTTTGCCGCCCGCGTAGAATACGACGCCACAGAACCGCGACTTCGTATTTTCGTCAAGCCCACGTCGGATAAATTTTGGATTGCTCACACTCCTCCGTATACCAATCAACATTTGTCTCGGCTGATGCGAAATGCACGGCGTAACCCTGCTTTTAAGGTCGAGGAAATAGGTCGCAGTGCCCACCATCGTCCGCTGTATATTTGGACAATTACCAACCCCGAGATTCCAGAAGCAGACAAGAAGGTAATTTGGCTGATGGCCCGGCAACACAGTTGGGAGACGTTTACCTCCTGGGTGGCCGAAGGGGCAGTTCAATTCCTTTTATCAGATTCCACTAATGCCAAGCGGCTTCGCAATCAGGCTATCTGGAAAATTTTGCCAGCGGCAGACCCTGACGGAATGGCCGCAGGCGGGGTGCGCTACAACGCGAATGGGTATGACTTGAATCGCAACTGGGATGTTTCCAACCCACGGGCTATGCCTGAAGTAACGGCTCAGAAATCGGCAATCTTAAAGTGGGTCGATGCCGGTCATGCCCTGCATTTGTTTTTGAGCATGCACAATACGGAAACAGCGGAGTATTTGGAAGGCCCCCCAAATGAGGATGGGCGCTTTTTGACTCTAGGTCGACAGTTGTTTGAACTGCTGAAATCGAAAACTACCTTCACCCCATCGCGTGACGTCACTTATGCCAGCCGGACAACGACGGAGGGAAAGCCTGGTCGAATGACAGTGGTGCAAGGGTTGTGGCAGGTTCGCCAGTTACCCGCATTCCTAACTGAACAGCGAGTCAGCGCACAGCCGGGGAGTCAGCGCCTGCTCA
>JANMWO010000501.1:0-12350 GCA_031394025.1 Acidobacteriota bacterium | reverse complement strand
CATGCTAACATCAAGACATGAGAACGACCCTAAGCCTGGATTCAGACGTTGCTGCCCTCATCGAACAGGAACTGTCTGAAAAAAAGACCACGTTGAAAGCAGTGATCAACGAAAGGCTGCGCAGAGGCTTCGCAATTGAGGTGAGCATGCCGAAATACGACCTTCCCACACCTATGAATCTCGGCAACCCGTTGATTCAGAATTTTGACAACATTGGCGACATTTTGGAATTGATCGAAAATGATCCTCGTTGACGCGAATCTGTTGATCTACGCTGGCGTCAAAGAACAGGCTGAACATCGGGCAGCAGATGCCTGGTTACGGGAACAAGTTGCCGCTGGTCATCGAATTGGAATCCCTTGGCAATCGCTGTTAGCATTCTTGCGAATTACCACCAATCCCAGGTTATTTGCGCGTCCGGCAACAATTGAAGAAGCACTATTTCTAATTGAATCCTGGTTACGATTACCCACGGTTTGGATTCCCGGACCCACTGAGCGCCATGCTCAAATTCTGGGCCGACTATTGAGGGACGTAAACGCTCAAGGCAATTTGGTGACGGACGCTCATTTGGCTGCCTTAGCCATTGAACATGGTTTGCAATTGTGCTCCACCGATGGCGATTTCGCCCGTTTCGAAGGACTGCGGTGGCGCAATCCTTTGAAGGTAAAAAATACTACTCCTGCTCGCTGATACCAACCTGGAAAATCAGGTTAACGCATAACGGAATGCGTCGTCGTTTGCTCGGCTGCCGGAGTCACCGGAGGAGGCTCTGGGTCCACATCCATCAGCCTTCGTGGGTCAAACATATACTGCGGTTGGAACCGGCGGGCATTCCACTTCTTCTGATCGGCAAATTCGACCCCTAGAAAATACCCGATCTCCCGGTAGACGCAATACTTTATCATTCCAGCCAGTTCACCCTCTGGATAGGCTATTTGGACAGCAGTGCCCAACGGCAACTCTTCATCCACTTGCAGGCAGGCGCCCGAAACGGATATGTCTTCCAAATTCGCAATAGTCCGCTGCCAATGGCCAAGATGGTCTTTCCACCGGACATCCACCAGATCTGCGCACATCATTCTCGGCTCGATTCGCCTCTCGCTCATATACCTACTATCGGACCCTGAGCAACGAACGTTTAGCAAGACCCTTGTTGAAAAATACCCTACACAATCTCAGTTTCATCTTAGAGCTTATGGGCCGGGAGGCCCTTGATCCATAGGGAGATATCCTCGATCACATACGCTGCCACGTGCCCCAATCGCTGATATTCCGCTGGCGTTGCCTTGCCTTGCCCTTCCATAAACAGGTGGTTCAACTTTGGATAACTTTTCAAAACTACGTTGTTTTTCCCTGATAAACCGGACTTCCAAAGGGCGAAATCGTCCATCGATACCTGATAGTCTCGCTCGCCCTGCAACACTTGGATAGGCAGGGATAGCGCCTTAGCTGTGGGCACCGCCTGGAACGAATCCAACTCTTTCCAGTAGTACCCCGGCGCGCCGAAAAACAGCTTAGGAGCCATTTCCTCCGTCACGTTTTTTAATTTTTCGGCTTCGATGATTTGTGTTTCGAGGGCCTTCACCCCGGGATTTAGTGTTTGCATATACTTCAATTGCTCCACTAAAATGGTGCTGATGGGACGCGCCGGACCGGCCAAAATCACAATGCCCGCCAATTTTCCATCATCCTTGGCGATGAATGGTGCTAATTGGCCGCCCAGGCTGTGCCCCAGAATCACGATGCGGCCGCCGTCGATCTTGGCCGTTCCACGCAGCAGGGCGACGGCGCTTAGAGCATCTTCCATCACCTCTTGTTTAAGGGTGGTATTGCCGTCAAACGCTTCCTTTCCGTATTTCTTCGTCCTCTTTTCATAACGCAACACGGCGATTCCTTTTTGGGCCAAGCCCCAAGCCAGGTCACGAAAGGGAGTGTTGGGACCAATCGTTTCATTCCGATCATTCGGGCCGGAACCGTGCACTAACACCACGGCCGGAAATGGTCCGGCGCCATTGGGCCAGGAAATGGTGCCGGGCAGATCGAAATCGCGAGTACGCACAATGGTGTCTTCTTCCTGAACGGGACTCACCGCTGGCGGGGGTTTCACCACTTTCGGCCTGGCTAGCAAGGTGCTCACTTTGCCAGCGCCGTCGATGCCGATAGTGACGTCTACCGCGCCATTCTCAAATTCCGCCGGGTAAATGAACATTTCATTCTCACCGGAAGTTTGACGCATGGGTTCGTCCAGATATTTTTTGAATGCGCCCAATTGGGCAAGGCCGGGGCCCAGGCGCAGCTTCAAAGTGGCTTCAGGTAAAGCCTTTTTTGTTTGCTCGTTAAAGCGCGCCGCCAGCTCAGTTAATTTACCGTGAACAAGGTCATCGGCAGCAGCTTTGGCGGCAAGCTGCTTTGCATCGGGTGCGGATTGTGCGGCGACGGTGGCGATGGTCGCCAAGCCGAGAAGGCCGAGAAAGCCGAGAAAAATGAGAAGTGAGGTACGCATAGTTGATCTATTTCGGAAACGGTAATCGGGGCAACGGCATAGTGAGTGCACTTCGTGGCAACCTCACGTCCTATTATCCAATTTAAATAATAGCTCCCTGCTGCAAATAGCATAATAGTAAAGTTGTCCCCTGAACTCATTGCACTCAAACGCCTCTCCGCCAAAGTTGGTTGTGACCTTACACTGACTCAAGGTGCTGGTGGCAACACCTCCTTAAAGCAAGACGACGTGCTGTGGGTGAAAGCTTCTGGTAAATGGCTTTCCAATGCCGAACACGAAGAGATGTTCCTGCCCATTGACCTGGCGCGTGTGCGCGCTGATCCTACTGCTGCTGCACCGCTGAACCAGTCACCACTGCGGGCGTCCATTGAAACTTCGTTTCATGCATTGCTTCCACAAAAAGTCGTGGTTCACGTTCATTCGGTGAACACTCTGGCGTGGGCCGTTCAGCGGGATGGGGAACAGAAACTGGCCACGCTTTTACAAGGACTTCCATGGACTTGGATTCCTTACATTCGTCCCGGCCCGCCGCTGACCAAGCTAATGTCACAACATCTTCAAGGCGCGCCTGTAGTTTGGGTGTTGGCCAATCATGGTTTGATTGTGGCTGCTGATAGTGTGGTTGAAGCCGAGGCTTTGCTTTATGAAGTGGAGCGGCGGCTGGCCATTGTGCCAGATCACTTACCCTCGAACGAAGCGGCTGTGGCGACTTACTGCCGCGACGGGCAATGGAAATTGCCGAAGCATGCAGTGGCTCATCAAGCGGCACTTACTGATGATCGTGTTCAGCGAGCTGCGCAGGGGTCATTGTATCCTGATCAGACGGTTTTCATTGGGCCAGCGTGCGCTACCATTTCATCTGGACTTACTCGCTATTCCGAACAATGGCGAATGGATGCCAAAGCGCTACTGGTTCCCGGTGCCGGATTGTTAATCGCTGCCAATGCCAGTGCCGGAGCTGAAGAAATGGTGGCTTGCCTGGGATTAGTTTTACAACGTTTGCACCATTCGAGTGATGTTGTGTTTCTTGACCACGAAGAAGTGTACGGACTAATGAATTGGGATGCTGAAAAGTATCGTCAAGGTCTTATCAGGAATTGATGCAGATAATTATTCCCATGTCCGGTTTTGGGGAGCGATTTCGTAAAGCTGGTTATAGCGTACCTAAGCCAATGATCCTGGTGGAAGGAAAGCCCATTGTCTGCCATGTGGTGGACATGTTTCCGGGTGAAACGGATTTCCTGTTCATCTGCAATCAAGACCACTTGGACACGCCCGAGTTCGCCATTCGGGAAACGCTTTTAAACTACTGCCCCAGCGGAACCATCGTTGGCATTCCACCGCACAAACTGGGTCCGGTCTATGCTGCCTGGTGCGCTGCCGATTTCATTCATCGCGATGTTCCCGTAGTTCTAAACTATTGCGACTTCACCTGTTATTGGGATTGGGAAAACTTCCGACAGTTCACTGCTGAAACTGCTTGCGACGGTGCTATTCCGTCTTACCGCTATTTTCATCCTCACTTACTCGGGTCCACTTACTACGCCTACCAGCAGGAATCGAATGGCTGGGTGCAAGCCATCCAGGAAAAGCGGCCTTACACTGATACGCCGATGAACGAGTATGCTTCCAGCGGCACTTACTATTTCAGCACTGGGCAGAAAATGCTGGACTATGCTCGACGCACCATGCAGCGGGATGATCTGAAAGTGAGCGGTGAATATTACGCCAGCATGGTGTACCGTCCCATGTTGGAAGACAAGCAACGCGTCGCCGTGTATGACCTGCAGCACTTTATGCAATGGGGAACGCCGCATGACTTGGCTGAGTATGTCCGCTGGTCAAACATATTTCGGGCACTTGTTGATCCGCACTTTGCCGCGCATGCAGTTACTCCTGGTGCAGGTTCCGTTGTGGTGCCAATGGCCGGTTTAGGGCAACGCTTTGCAGATCGTGGTTGGACTACAGTGAAGCCGTTGATTGCAGTTTCTGGCAAGCCGATGGTGGTGCAGGCGGCCAGTGACATGCCTCCGGCAGATCAGCATGTGTTCGTGCTGCGGCAGGATCTGCCGGGACTGGCCCAGATTCAAATGGGTATTCTGCAAGCTTTTCCCCATGCCGGGTTTGTGGTGTTGGAAAAGCTCACTGACGGCCAGGCACGCACGGCGCTGGCCGGTGTGGAACATATTGATCCGCAAATGCCTGTGACCATTGGAGCCTGCGATAACGGTATGTTGTATGACCGTACGGCTTATATGAAGTTACTCGAAGACATTGAGACCGATGTAATTGTATGGGTGATGCGTGGGCATCCAGGTGCAATTCGCAATCCGCAACAATATGGTTGGGTAGAAGAAATAGATGGCAAGGTGACGCGCGTTTCAGTGAAGGTTCCACTGACCAACCCGGCCACCGATCCTTCCATTATCGGCACCTTTACCTTTAAGCGCGCTGCTGATTATACAGCTGCGACTAACCGTATGATTGAGCGGGAAGCGCGGGTGAATGGTGAATTCTATATCGACATGGCGATTAACGATGCGGTGGCCTTGGGTCTGCATTGCCGCATTCTGGAAGTGGATCATTACATTTGTTGGGGCACGCCGGACGATTTACTTACATTTGAGTATTGGCAGAGCTGCTTTGACAAGTGGGAAACACATCCTTACAAGTTGGAACTGGATAGCCGTGTGCATCCGGCAGCAATTGAGGAGCTTCGCAAGCGGTACGGGAAGCGGATTCCCGAGTTACCAGGAGCCGATTAATGCTGGCAGTGTCGGCGCTGTTCTTATTGATTACGGGTCTGTTGGTAGCCTTGCGTTTTGGCCGCAGCGGAGCTGAGCGATTTTGGATTGTATTGGCATTGGCAGTATTTCAAATCGGCGGGATTGCCGTTGTACTTTCTGTATTCAATCAATTGGCCACAGTTCCGTGGATGGTTGTTCACGGCGTGATTGCGCTTGTTGCGCTTTGGCTGCTAAGAAAATCTATCCCCTCAAGTTCGTGGATCTCTACTAATTTGCGATTTCAAAGTCAGCCCTGGACTGGGGTGGAAATTGCTCTGGCATTTTTAATCGCTGCGGTCACTGCCTTGACGTTTGTACTCCAATGGATCACCCCTATTTTTGAAGGCGATGAGAAAATGTATCACGCCTCGCGAGTCCTTTATTGGATGACCAATCGGAACATTTTTCCATATCCAACCCATAATGATCGGCAAACGGTTTTGCAATTTGGGAGTGAACTGTTTTTCCTATGGCCGGTGTTACTCACGCGTTTGGAATGGGTAGCCCGTTCTGTATTCTGGCTGGGCGTGCCACTGGCTATTGTGGCGCAATGGCTATTACTCAGCGCATTGCGCGTATCGCGAGTGGTCTCACTGGGAACGGTGCTGCTGGTGATGTCTACCCCCCTGGTTACTAACTACGCACCCATGTTGAAGCCAGAAATGTGGTCTATTGTATTCTTCTGTGGACTTTTATGGTGGGCCATAAAAATCGCAGCAAGCCAGCAGAATAGCGCCACAGATTACTTCTGGTTGGGGGTCTACTTTGTTTTGTGTTTGAACATCCGTTCCGTAGAAATGGTCCTATTGGTGCCGTTGGTTTTGTTGCTTTGGAGCAGAGGGCGAAAGTCAGTTGGACCCTTTGTGGCAGGCCTCCTGATGGCTTTGATCCTAAGCGGTGCAGTGGTTCCTTTAGCGTTCAATTGGAAGAATAGCGGCAACCCACTGGGGCCGGAACCGATGCGTAAGTTCCATGCCAGTGTATTGAGTGTGGAACAAGTAGAAACACACACAGGGCGCTTCTTCTTGAATCTGATTGAACTTCCTGCAGTACCCGGTTCAGTAGGGTTGGCTGCATGGAACGGATGGTTCCGAAAAGTGGGCGAGGCTCTAGGTGCCAATCGCATTCTGGCCGGAGAGAAGAGAACTGGATGGCCAGGCTACTTTGAATACAGCCAATTGGAATTGGCTCATCGATTTTCACTAGGCGGCTTGCTTTGGCTGGTGGCCATTGGATTTTTCTTCCGTGCCTTGCTGCGCAAATCTTCCCCACAATTGTTGATTATCGCCATCTTCATGGGAACGTTGACCGGTGCTATAGTGCTGGGAATCCGCTGGATGCAGCATTCCGGATTGCCAGAGCGGTTCCTGATTACACCCTACGTAGCAGGAGTAATTCTGGCTGCGGCTTATCTGGATAACCTGATTGTTCGTCGACCTTGGGTGCAGGCGGTGGCTTTACTATTGCTTCCTTGGGCAGTGATTCCCCCGGTGTGCCAGGCTCTGGTTTTAATGGGTAACCGCATGGCTCATCCAATTACAATGGCACTGATCAACGACCCGTTTCAGGAAGCCTTGCCATTGATTCCCAGCCATTCCCGCATTCTATTATTTGGCAATCATCAGGCACCCGACTACCCACTTTTTGGCCCCTACGACGGTTATTCAAACAGCGTCTTTCCGTGGGGCAAGGAAAAGTTTGGCGCCGCTACGTTGCGTCGTAAAATTGAAGAGAATCACATTACCCATCTGCTTTTTCAAGATCAGCGAGCTCTTCCATTTGAATGGGCACCGCTATTGGAAGTACCTGAAATTCTACAGTGGCTGCGCTTGCAATCCGACATACCAATGCTATTGTCATCAGGCCGCATTCGGCTGTTTGCTACTGCGTTCGCCGGGCCTGTGCAGCATCAAGTCACTGAGGAACAGCAACTGAGCGAAGTTCCGGCCAAGGCCCCGCTGCTAGTAGTTGGGAAACGCCTGCAACCGCGCGTCGGAGTGGATACCGGATATTTGGGAATCCCTTGGGATATTGAAGATCTTGGGCCGGTGGAAAGAGGCTATTTATGGTTGGGAAGCGGTTTAGAAGGGGGAATATCTTTCAACCTGATCGCTAAGGAAAAAGAAACAATTTCTTTAGAGCTGGATGTGGAGCCGGGCCCCAGCCGCGCCGGTTCCATCCGCACACTGATTGTGGAAGGCACCGTTACGCATCAGGAAATCTGCCGAGTAGTTTTAGAAAAACGCCAGACTCTGTATTGCACCGTGGGAATCACTCCAGGCCCAAATGAGCTGCGAATTTATACACCAGATACCCGAACCATAGCAGCAATGCCCAACGGAGACACCAGGCCGCTGCTGGTAGGTTTACACCAGGTTACGATTGAACCGGTGCGTAAGTCAGCGGGTAAGTAGTGTTAACGTTGCCGCTATTGAAAAATGTGATACGCTCAGCCATGTGGACGACCTTCCAATCGATTGGGACATTTATTCTTCCTCTCATGCTTGGATTTACCGCTTGCACTTCGTGTTTTGAAATATCGCGATGAAGAACAACGATTTGGCAATCCACGCGGACCAAGTGGAGCTTCTGCGGCTTCGGGCACAAAACATTGAACTGCAGAATGAAATTGCGCTCCTGCGAGCCAATTGGAATAGATCACAGGATCATGGAACTGTGCTCATCGTTGAGCAACGTCTGCAGGCGCTGGAAACTGCGCTCACATATTCTCCAGATCTTAATTACGTTTTCGATTTGAATGGGCGGTTTACCTATGTCAACCAACCACTGCTCCGCTTGTGGCGGAAAACGTTTGAGGAAGTGGTGGGAAAGACCGTCGCCGAGCTTGACTACCCCGCAGACCTTGCCGAAAGGGTTCAACTGCAGATTCAGCAGGTGATTGATACGAAGCAACCTATTCGCGATGAGACCCCTTACACTGCGACAAGCGGACTGGCAGGCATGTATGAGTACATCTTTGTTCCAGCAATTGGACCGGATGGGTCAGTGGAAGCTGTTAGCGGATCAACCAGAGACATCACAGCCAGGAAAGAGGCAGAAGATGCGCTGCGGGAGAGCGAGGCACGCTTCAGCGCAGCCTTTGCCCATGCACCTGTGGGGATGGTTCTTACAACACCAGAAGGGCATTTTGTCGAAGTGAATCAAGCTTATTTAGACATGCTCGGCTTCACTCGTGAGGAGGTGGCTGCTGCTGGCTTTGACCATTTCACTCATCCCGATGACGTCCAGTTGACCCACCAGTATGGTGAAGCGCATAGGACAGGTGCGAACGTTCCGCCCATTTTAGAAAAGCGTTACATTCGAAAAGACGGCCAGACAGTATTGGTGCGGGCATCAGGAACCATGCGACGGGACAAGGGCGGCAAGGCAACGGAATTCATTGCAATCATCGAAGATATTACTGAGCGAAAGCGCATTGAAAAGGCGCTAGCGGCAAAGGAAGCGCAACTGGAACAAGTTTTTATGCAAGCCCCGGTTGCCATCGTAGTATTTCGAGGACGCGATTTTGTGGTTGAATTGGCCAATCCTTTTTATCAAGCCCTGCTACAAGGAAGGCAGTTGGTGGGACGTCGCTTTAAGGACGTCGTGCCTGAGTTGGAACCGCATGTCTGGGACGCTTTCAACCGCGTTTTGGACACCGGTGAACCGTTTGCCGCCAGCGAATGGCTTATTCCTTACGATCAGAACGGAACCGGCGTACTGGAAGACGCGTGGTTTAATTGTGTCTTCCACCCCTTGCGTGAGCCCGATGGTATGGTGTCGGGCATCGTTGTGGTGTGCAGCGATGTTACAGCGCAGGTGCGGGCACGGAACGAGTTAGAACGGGCGAACAGGGAACTTGAGGAGTTTGCCTACGTGGCCAGTCACGACCTTCAAGAACCGCTGCGCATGGTGAACATTTATACGGAGCTTTTGGCCCGTGAACTTCAGCCGCATATGACTGACGAATCCTGTGGATTTGTTGCTCAGGTGGATAGCGGTGTGAAACGAATGGATCAGCTTTTAAAAGATCTGCTGAACTTTTCACACGTAATTCATACTGGAAAGGATGAAACACTTGTCCATCGATCTGCTGATTTAAACGCGTCGTTGGCCCAAGCTCTGAGCACCCTTCAAGATCGAATTAGAGCGGAAAATGCGGTGATTACCGTAGATGCGCTTCCTTCCTTTGGCGGTGATGAGTCTCAACTGGCACAAGTCTTCCAGAACCTTATTTCCAATGCTCTGAAATATCGCAGTGCGACTGAAACGCCGACGATTCAAATCACGTGCAGGCGGGAAGGAAGCGAATGGATTGTCAGCGTCAAAGACAACGGCATTGGCTTTGCACAAGAGTATGCGGAACGGGTTTTTGGATTGTTCAAACGCCTGCATAAGAATGAATATCCCGGCACCGGTTTGGGGCTGGCTATCTGTAAGCGAATCATTGAACGCGGCGGCGGACAGATCTGGGCAAATTCAATAGTGGGTGAAGGCTCAACGTTCTCTTTCTCCTTGCCAGAAGTTCAATGATACTCTCTGCAATCCCCCAGCGCTGAAGTTCAATGCTACAGTGTGCTGAATGACCTTTCACTTAGCAAAACCATGCGCGCTTACCTTCTTTGCCTTCCTTTGCGCTGCATCGGCACAGGTTCCCACCATCAACTGGGAAAATCAAAAAGTTGAATCACTCAAACATTATCGAGCCCTGGTGCAGATTGATACCAGCAACCCTCCAGGCAACGAATCGAAGGCTGTTGCTTATTTGAAAACTGTTCTGGAAGCAGACGGGATTCCGACCCAAATATTTGCCCTTGATCCGAATCGGGCAAACTTGGTGGCTCGGTTGAAAGGCAATGGATCAAAGAAGCCCATCCTGATTCTGGCGCATACCGATGTGGTTGGTGTGCAGCGGGAAAAATGGCCGGTTGATCCCTTTGGAGCTGTGCTCAAAGATGGCTATGTTTGGGGGCGTGGCACATTGGACGACAAGCCGAACCTGGCCGCAAATCTGATGACCATGCTGCTGCTGAAACGCAGTGGGGTAACGCTGGATCGGGATGTGATTTTTCTGGCCGAATCTGGTGAAGAGGCCGATGTCACTGGCGTGGGCATCAACTTCATGGTGGCTCAGCATTTCAACCAGATTGACGCTGAGTTTTCCATTACAGAAGGTGGTGGTGCCACGCTGCAAGGGGGTCGGGTAACCATGATGAACATTGGCACGGCGGAAAAAGTTCCTGCGCGCGTGCGCTTAGTGGCCAACGGAACGTCGGGTCATGGATCAACCCCCAGGCTGGACAATGCACTCATTCATCTTAGTGGAGCGGTGGAAAAAGTTGGCAAATGGGAAACGCCCATGCGCCTGAATGACACCACTCGCACTTACTTTGAAAAACTGGCTACCATCAGCACTCCAGAAAAAGCGGCTTACTATAACGGCCTGTTCAATCCCCAGCGGGCAGCAGCTTCGCAACGATACTTAGCAGAAAACGAACCTCGACGTTACTCCATGTTACGCACCTCAGTTGTGCCAACCATGTTGAAAGCTGGCATTGGCCCCAACGTGATTCCATCGGAAGCCGAAGCTACTTTGGATATTCGTGCCTTGCCCGATGAGAACATCCAAAAATTCTATGAAGAGATGAAGCGAGTGATTGGTGATCCGGCTGTGAAAATTGTTCCTCTACCTGCCACGCGACCCGTCTCCCCCACATCGTCATTGCAAACAGAACTCTACAAGACTTTGGAAAAAGTAAGTCAGCGCATGTATCCAAAAGCGATGGTGCTGCCGACCATGTCCACCGGTGCCAGTGACAAGGCGCAACTACGGGCGAAGGGGATGGCCAGCTACGGAATTGGGCCCGCCACCACGGAAGAAGATGGTGTCAACTACGGCGCGCACAGTGATGTGGAACGATTGCTGGAATCGTCTTTTTATGGGTTTGTGGAGTTCACTTGGAATGTGGTGGCAGAAGTGGCCGTTCACAAATGACGGGGAACCTGGATCAAGCGTGTTAGCATGAGGATTGGATGGGCTCTCATCCAACCTTCATCATGCGTAACGTCGTCATTATCGGCTCAGGCTGCGCCGGAAACACAGCCGCTATTTATTCTGCCCGGGCCAGATTGAGCCCACTTGTGATCATTGGTCATGAAGCGGGTGGCCAACTTTCCATCACATCCATTGTGGAAAACTTCCCCGGTTTCCCAGAAGGTGTGGACGGCCCCCAGCTAGTGGAGAACATGAAGCAGCAGGCCATCCACTTTGGTGCCGATTACATACACGGGTCAGTGGAAGAAGCTGATTTTTCCAAGCGACCATTCCGTTTGAAAGTGGCTGGTGTGTGGGTTGAAACACGCACCGTGATCATCGCATCTGGCGCTTCAGCCCGTTGGTTGGGCATCCCCGGCGAAGAAAAGTTCATTGCCAAGGGTTACAGTTCCTGCGCCACTTGCGACGGCTTCTTTTTTCGTAACAAGAAGATTATGGTAGTAGGCGGCGGCGATTCGGCTATGGAAGAAGCCAATTTTCTTACGCGCTTTGGTGAAAGTGTCACCCTGGTTCACCGTCGCGATCAGTTCCGCGCTTCGAAAATTATGGTGGACAGGGTGATGAACAACCCGAAAATCACACTGGTTTTAAATACGGCGGTGGAATCAATCATTCCCAATGAAACAGGCGATGTGGTGGGGGTGGTGTTGAAGAACCTGGTTACAGGCGAAACCAAAAATCAGGATGTGGATGGCTTGTTTGTGGCCATTGGACACATCCCCAATACCAAGCCGTTTCTAGGGCAGATTGATACCGATGACGAAGGTTACATTGTAGGCAAAGGCGGCGCCCGCACCAACATCCCCGGCGTTTTCCATGCGGGAGATGTAGAGGATAGAATTTATCGGCAAGCCATCACGGCGTCCGGTGCCGGGTGTAAAGCAGCCATTGAATCGGAACGATTTTTAGAAGCCGAAGGCCATTAAGCTGAATTCCGAAGTTGGGAGTTAAGTAGGACAGTCATCGTCATTTTTCCGCAGTATCTGGCTTTCAACCCTGCCCA
>JANMWO010000462.1:0-7543 GCA_031394025.1 Acidobacteriota bacterium | reverse complement strand
CGCATTTCCTTGTAAATGGCTAGTGCTGCTTCAAAGCGACCCAGTCGTTGGAAAAGCACTGCCTGATTGGCAAGAGTAAGTGGCTGTTTCTGTATCAGGTTCGGCGTTGGAATAACATTGGGGCGGCACGCTATTTTCAAGGTCGTTACCAGGATGCGTTCTCTGCTTATCAAGCTGCCGACAAGATACAAAAACAGCCACTTACTCTTGCCAATCAGGCAGTGCTTTTCCAACGACTGGGTCGCTTTGAAGCAGCGCTAGCCATTTACAAGGAAATGCGCGGTCAGCCGGGGTCGCTTTCGCCTAGCGAAGAAGCACGATTGTTAACCAATCAAGGCACGCTCTACCGTCGCTTAGGCGATCCCTACAAGGCACTTTCTTTCTACGCGCAAGCCAGGGTTCTTTACACCAAACAGCAGCATCGCGATGGACAGATTCTAGTGGAGAAGAATTCAGCCATTGCCCGAGCATTGGATTTAAAAGACTACAAAGCATCACTGGCGGGGTTCGACCGGCTGGTTGCGCTAACCACTGCCAGTAAGGATCGGCGTGAGCTGATGCAGGCGTATTTGTATCGAGCTGAAGTGAAATCGCAGATGAAAGATTCCGCTGGTGCCGCCTCGGATTGGAGCATGGCCCGCGCCTTAGCGTCGGAAATAAAAGCCCCTGACGATGAGTGGAAGGCGCTGCATGGAATGGCCAGTGTGGCCGCCCCGGAAAAAGCCATTGAGTATGAAACTGAGGCGCTGCGGATCATTGAAGGCATGCGATTGAACTTGGCATCGCGTGCGCTGCGACCGGAATTTCTGGCCGATAAACGCGACGTGTATGACGGTTTAATTTCCAAGCTGGCAGCATTGCCGCAGCCGCCCCTGGATCGCATTTTGGAGTTGATGGAACGGGCCCGGGCGCGTATGTTTCAAGATCAGCTACGGCGCGCTGTAACTATGCCGACCATCACAATTAGTGACATTCAACAACACCTGGATGACAAGACCGCCGTGTGGAGTTACTGGGCACATGCGCCAAAACCGTTGATGCTTTGGATCACTCGTCAAGGCGCAGGCCTGGGTAATTTTCCAGACCAGGGGATTGAGCGATTGTGGATCATCGCCGATGGTCAGCAAACCTCCCAGTCCATGGACACGCTTCCCTGGCAATCAAAGCAGATGCTGATTGAACGATTTGAAATCGCGCATCTTCCGGCTGCGGCCCTTCTTGTCAATGCGCAACCCACACGCAGCGGTTGGCTATGGCCCTGGCAAAGGCAGGCGCTGGCGTTCGGAAATCCAGCAACTGGCACCGCCACGCTGTTGCCGGGAGATGAACGCTGGCAGCAATTAAGCTATGCCGCGGAAGAAACTGCATCCCTACCGCGTCTTTTATCGGGCAAAGTGGAAGTTAGAAACGGTTTGGATGCCGATAAAAAATACCTGGGACGTGCGGCAGGGGTTCAGTTGCTGCACATTGCCACGCACGGGGCAGCCAATGAAGAAGAGCCAGACCGATCGCGACTGTTGTTCGCACATGGCGAATATCTTTTCCTCAACGAGGTTTATAATCTGGACTTAAAAGGTGTGGAGTTGGCCACCCTTTCTGCTTGCGAAACAGAGCGGGGCCGCTTTGTAAAAGGCGAAGGAGTGATGAGTTTAGGGCGGGCATTTCTTACTGCTGGAGCCCGATCCACCATCACTACATTATGGCGAGTGGATGACGCCGCAACAGCCCATTTCATGGAAATCTTTTACACTCATTTGAGTCAGGGAGAGACCAAAGCACATGCCTTGCGCGAAGCCAAATTACGATTTCTGCACTCTGGGACGAAGTGGGCAGCACCCCAATATTGGGGTGCCTTTGTTTTAACAGGGGATGGATTTAGTCCGTTGGGACGAGTGGTATCTGTTGGCCAAATGATGATGCTAGGGGCTGGCTTATTGTTCGTCTGCGGGCTTATGGAACTGGCACGCCGTAGACGTTGATGGGGTAAACATCCAGCGCCGTTTGGTCAATCAAAATACCCAGCACACGGACGGGAATTAAAGAGCGAACTTTGACCACACTGACTACTGTGGGCTTCACTCCAAAAAACTCCTGGACGGTACGAGTCATCTTCATATAAGCCGGTACTTGCACCAGTGTCTCACCTAATTTCACCCCGAAGGCATCGGTCATTTGCAATCGTACGTCGGCGGCAGTTGCCGTGGCATTTTCAAGAGCGATGCCTGTATCCTGATTCTGTCCGAAAGCCGGGTTGGCTGTGGGAATTTCAACCAGGTTATACTCACTGCCGGAAAACAAGGGGACTGCTTGAGCCAACACCGCATCTGTGCTGATTCCAGAAGATTGCCCACGCAGGTAAGAATAGTATTCCACTGTGGTTTTGTCAGGATTGATGATGCGCACGCGCGCTCCGTCCAATTGAAAATCAGCTTTGGTGGTGAGGATCAGGGTATTGGAATTCACAAACTGAGTTAGAATTGCACCAGCTGGATCCAGGGCAACTTTGGAGCCTTTATCGAAGCCGCTGCCAACGATTGTAATTGGGTCCCCTGCTTTAATTTTGCCGCCGCCTGGCAACACATTATAGACGGCTGGGTTGGTGCCTACCGTGATCAAACCCGGCTTGATGGTGGATGCCAGCGTAGCTCCTAGCAAGCCTGAAAAGACAGAAGTACTGGTGTTGAGACTTACAAAGGATGCACTTCCTGGAAACTTGTTTGCGCGAATCTTCATTGCGATGGTCAAAATTGGGTAACCGAGTACTGTGCCAAAGGTGCCTTTCGGTGAAGTAAAGTGCAGGCTCAGCCGACCGTTGGAAACAATGGCAGTGCCACTTACATCGCCGCCAGGAGCAATCAGATTGATGCCCAGAACATCGCTGAACATGGCTGTATCGTATTCAAAGTTCACCTTGCCTGTAGAAATGGGAGAGGGTTCTGTAAGCAGCAACTTCACCTGCACCACACCACCTGCCGGGGCCGTTTCGCTACTCAGTCGTAGAGAGAGAACGCCTGGGGTTCCACCTCCACCGCCAACAACGGGCTTGCCTCCGCCAGCCATAAGAACGGTGCTACTTACAATGAAAGGTGCTAGAAAACGAATGAAATTCATAATCAATCTCCGATGATTTACTTACTTGCCTTACTTAACTTTGCTTTACTTAACAGCGACGCGAAACTTCCGTGTTTCTGAATCCGCTATTTGCTTGCCTTGGCCGTCGTAGGCGATAACTTTCCATAATATGGTCTTGCCTGGCAATAACTGTTTTTTAAGCGATTCTGGAATAACCATTTCAGCAGTGGTGCTTGTTCCACTCCATAATTCCACATGATCCACTTCAAATACTATCACCCGATAGGCGGAACTGTTTGTTAACTTCTCCCACCGAAACAAAGATGGAGTAAGATTAATATCTTCAATTGGCTCAATCAGTTGAATGCTGGTGGCACGTAAGGTGGATACACTAGGAATGTCACCAGGGAATGTCGGCTCCGGGGTACTGGCATTGCGAGTAAGCATGGTGCCAGCCACAACAACCAGCAAGGCCGCCATTCCAAACGAAACTTGTGGAGCGAAAATCTGCTTCCACCAGGGAGCTGGGGCAATGGCCGATTGCACCGTTTTCGCTGTTTTCGCAGCTACAAACCGCAGATCGGCGACTTCTTCGGGACGCGCTTCAGCCGATTCAAACTCAAGATAAAGCGCCAGTTCGCTCTTGCAGTGGGCGCATTCCTTCAAATGATTCTCAATTTGAAGTGGGTGGGTAGAATGCACCAATTCATCCAGAGGCGGACAATCGGCAGTGACTTCAAGTGCCCGGCGCATTAATTCGTTCTCCCCGTCATGGGTTGGCATTGGGTATTCCCTCTTTCCATCGAGCCACGGCCGCATTCAATTTGCGCCTGGCGCTGACTACGTGCGCTTTTGCTCCGCTGGAGTTGGTTAATCCCAACAGCCGCGTGATTGCATCTAAAGGCATTTCGTCCACATAATGCAGCGTCATCACACGCTGTTCGGTCGGTTCCAGCGATTCTTTCATGAACTGTTTCATCAAATTGGTCAATTGCGAGCTTTCCAGTTGCGCATGAGCATCCGGCGAAGTGTCGGCCATGACCAGTTCCAAAGCAGGTTCCAGAGATTGTTCGGGTGCTGCTTGGCTGGACCGCCAACGATTGCGGCAATGATTCCGCGTTACCGTAAAAAGCCACGTAGAGAATTTCGCATCGCCCCGAAAAGATTCCAAGTGTCTGTGAACATTGAGAAAAACTTCTTGAGCCAAGTCGGCGGCTGATTCCTTGTTCCCAGTAAATCGCAGGCACCAGAGCGATACTTTCTGGTAGTTGCGCTGAAAAAGAAGGTTCAGATGCGGGTCGCCTGCTTGAGATCCCCGTGCACGAAACTGGGCAATCAGTTCCTCGTCGGAGAGTTTGTCCATAGTTGCGATTATAACTGTAACGCTGCACGAATATTAGGACAGTTGTAAGACCTTAACGGAACAGGAAAATGTAATTATTTTTAACCTACCTTCCGAAGTGACTGGGATAGGCCTCCCGGCTGGGCCTGGGCTGCATTGGAACGCTGCTGTTTTATGCATAGAGTGCATAGAGTTAAAAGCCACCGGATGCCAATCTCATGTAGTTTTCCCGCAATTGTTGTTATCAGCGTGCATCAGCCTCCATCGGCGGCCATTAATCTGCTGCTGATGAACGCCGATGCACGCTGATAACACAATCCAGGCCAGGCAGTCACAGCTTATCCCAACAAGCGTTGGAGATTCTAAAGGGGAGCACTAAGGGGCATTGGGCTGAATGCCTGCCCCACACTAAATTCACTAACTTTCACTAGACCTGGAGATGTGTTTGTAGGGCAGGCATTCAGCCTGCCAGCCCGCCTAGCTTGGGCAAGGTTGAAAGCCAGATACTGCATTAGCGATGCCCCTTGCCGACTTAGTTTGCCCGCAATCGGACAGCTTCAAGTGTTGGAGCGAAGCTATCAGGTTTTTGAAAGACCGCTCCCTTGCGGTCACGGCTCTGTAGAATTAGTCCGTTACCGAGCCGTGACCGCGAGGGAGCGGTCTTTTAACCACAGGTCTGGTCGGCAGATGCCCCGCTTTGACCGGCGGATGAAGGCGACCAGATAATCCACGTCCTCGCCACCAAGGTTGGTTTCCAGTTGCACCAACGCATCTTTAAGTTTCAGGTTCGATTGGTAAAGAATCCGATATGCCAGCTTGAGTCGGGCAATTCGATCCTGCGTAAAACCCGCACGACGCAATCCTACTTTGTTTAACCCAACGGGTGCTATGTAAAGTCCACTGTAAAGGAAGAACGGAGGTACATCTTTGTTCACCCGCACACTGCCCCCCACCATGGCCAGCCTCCCGACCCTGGAAAACTGGTGAATTCCCACACCGCCGGAAACAAAAGCCTGATCCTCAATTTCCACGTAACCAGCCACCAGTGCACAACTGGCGATGGTGCAACCTGACCCGATGATGGCGTTGTGGGCTATGTGGCCCGAGGTCATCACATAATTGTCGTTTCCTAAGATGGTGGAAGATTCCGGCTTGGTGCCGCGGGAAATGGTGTAGTGCTCCCGAATCTTGTTCCTGTGCCCCAACGTTAGATAACTGCGCTCCCCCGTGAAACCTTTGTCTAACGGATCGGTACCAAGCACAGTGTGGGCCGAAATTTCATTGCTATCGCCCAGAGTGGTCCAGCGTTTCAAGAAAACGTAGGGTTCCAGCACACAATTGGCGCCCACAACCACATCTTGTTCGATAATACAAAAATCGCCGATAACGGTCTGTGGGCCAATCCGCGCTTCCGGGTGCACTCGGGCAAGTGGGGAAATCTGCGCGGAAGGATCAATCAGCATCTCTTACTAGAGATAGCGCACTTTAGATCCATGGCGCGCTTCCAATGTGGACGCCAGCTCCTCTGGTGCTAAAATCATTTGCGATTCTCCGATCTCAACGGGCTTACCGGACAGATTTAACCGCAGTGCAATTTCCTGGAATCGCTGCACAACATTGATCTCGTTCAGATTCTTTATTGGATGGTGAACGGTGCGGCAAGGGTAAACCAGGCGCAGTTCGTTGCACTCTAGTTCAATGCGTAACAGCACCCAATATCCAGAGGCAGCCAACATCAACAAAGCGACGCCGTAGAACCAATATGCGATGGATTCCTGATGCGGGAATCGCGAATAAGAATATCCCAAGGCCCCAACCAGGGGCGGCACCATGAAAAACATCCGCCGTACCAAAGAAGAACGAATGGAAAGAGGTTCCTCTGGCGGAGGCCCAAAAGCGTCTTTGGCAATACGATGGCGCAGAATGCTGTACAACTGTGGATAATCCTTAAACTGTTTGTGAATGGACAAAACGCCCCGCTGGCTACGCAGATTCAGGCGATGAAGGGTAGGCTTTTGTTCCACCGATTCAATTTCCGACCAGGTGAATGCCTTGGTCCAAAACATGCGGCGAAGAGAGATCTTGTCTTCCTCAAGCTTCAGTTCGGTGAACACAATATTCACCACCAGGAAAGGGATCAAGGAACAGGCAAGGAAGGCCCAAACTCGCGACATGCCCCCCGGTGCCAGTTGAATATTCCCGACGATAATTCCTTCAAGAATCAGCAAGGGGATGAAGCCCAAAAGGCTAACGGCAATCCGTAAGGATTTGGGGTAGCGGAACGTTAATATTTTCGTTTTCGACATCAGAACTCCTGCCATCCGCGGAAGTCGGCAACTCGCCAGCGGAGAATTAAACACCTGAGCAGCCAAGGGAGGGCCGTAAATAGATCTATCGTCAGTGAGGAGAAAAATATCTAGCGCTGGAAGTGGAATATTTTGATGGCACAAGCACTTAGGAGGAAGGTAAGTGGTTCACCTTTGTTACGATTGAGAATCGATTTAGGGAAGGGTTGGGTGGCTTCGACATCAGGGTAACCTGGGGACAGATAGGATGAGACGGCTGGTTCAAGTGGAAAGTAGTAAACTTCCAACAACGCAATCTAAGGTGCAAAAGGAGAACCAGCCATGACTAAGAACAATAGCAAAATTGAAAGGCGCAGCCGGAACGGCGGTAGTGCAAACCGACTTGGGTGAATTTTGCAGAAATCCCGCCGGTGCGAATTGCGTTGGAAGTAGGAGGGCAATCTGGGTGGATCAGCCGCGAGTTGAAAAAGTATGGTCATGAAGTGCTGGTGGCCAATGCGCGAGATCTGCGAGGGATCAGCCAAAGTGATCGGAAGAACGACCGCAACGATGCCGAGAAACTAGCGCGGTATGCGCGATTGGATCCGGCGTTGCTGAATCCGATCACGCACCGCGACAGTAGTCAGCAATTGGATCTGAATCTGATCCGGGCGCGCGATGCGCTAGTGCGATCACGAACTCTGCTGGTCAATTCGGTGAGAGGGATGGCCAAAGGCGAGGGGTTGCGGTTGCCAGCATCGGTAACCGAGACGTTCGGACAACGTGCGTTGAATTCACTGCCAGCGGAATTGCTGCCAGGCCTGCAGCCGTTATTGAAGGCGAT
>JANMWO010000421.1:0-9745 GCA_031394025.1 Acidobacteriota bacterium | reverse complement strand
AAAACTGGAGTTCGCGTGAAGGTCGCCGAAAGGGGACGTTTTACTGAACGGGTAGGTTTGGGGCTGTGGAACCGCCTAAACCAGCGTAGGAATCCTTCACTTTTGACACTTTATTCGACGTGAAAGTGATGAACGTGATTTTACCTGGTGGTAGGCCGTACATCCAATCTTCAATCTCATCGCCGTCAATCGTACGACGTTCTTTATTGCGCGGACGGCCCAGCGCCATGATCACCTGTTCCCTATCCATACCTTCTATCGCCCGCTTTTCTTTGATGGCATTCTTCACTGGTTCGGGCAGTTGATCGACGTAGTTTTCCGTTACCGTACGCTTTTCAAAATCGAGGATCGGCTTAAGAATCGCCTTGATCTTTACGGAGTCAATGTCATGCAATTTCTCTGGAAATTTCAAGGATAAATAGGTGCCTGCGGTGGCTACTTGATCAGCCCTGCCCACTGGGGTTGTGCTGCCGCCCATACCCACATCAATGTGTTCGTACCACTTCTTACCGGTCTTCAAACCGTGGTTGAGTTCGAAGAGAATCTTGTCTTCTTCAATAGTGATTTTGGTGATCTGCACCAGTTCACCGGAGCGGGCGGCGGGGCCAAATTCTTTCATGGCATCGTCCCAAGCGGCTTTATCCTTCATCAGCCCGTCTAACTGAATCACCAAAGGCTTCTTTGATCGGGGGATCATGGTTTTGGCAGTGGCGTATTCCGATGAAAGTCCGCGAAGGATTTCAATCCGTTCTTCGTCGGAAAGTTTTACTTTGGCGTTGGCAACTAAGGCGAAGGATAAGCTAAGCAACATCAATTGGCGCATGGCGTTGTTCCTCCTTAATTTGAGAATACAGGTTCTGCATCAGAAACGGGGTTTGACGTTCCAGTGGAGCGCGATAGATGGCATAAAACACCAACGGGATTACCAGCAAGGTCACCAAGCCACCTTCCGGCCCATAGGTTCCACCGCTCCATAAATCACTGGCTTTCCAAACCAAATTGTATCCAGTCAACCCCATTGTAAACCCACTCAACTGCACCCCTGCCAGCGGAAGTGTAACATTCCATCCGAAATGAATGGCAATGGGCAACCACAAATCACCGCTTCGAAGGAAAGCGAATCCAAGCAGCACTCCCCATAAAAATGTGATGAACAAACTGAGCGATGTGGAATTGGGATTGCCCGCATGAACCGCAGCGAACAGTACGGATACTGGCAGCAGCGATTGGTATTCGCCGAATGTCCCAGCAAGCAGTTGAAACCCATATCCGCGGAACAGAATTTCCTCTCCAATGACCCCAAACACCAGGATCACAGAAACAAACAGGATGCTCGAAAATTGAAACGGCGTTTCCGGGTGGGATTGATATTCGGCCATGCGCAACAAGCATGGGACTACGGTCACCAGAAGCGCGGCACCAATGCCAATGCATAGACCTGTCCCGACGTTCTTCAAGGCAGATGCGTGCCATCGTAAGCCGACATCGGCCAGTGGCGAGCGTTCAAACATCCGTAAACATAACAAGGTAGCCAACGCTGCCGATGCAAAGGTCCCCAGCGCCGCAGCCACCAACAATCCAAATGGCAAAATAAGCCAGGGAAGAATTAATTGACCAGTGAAGGCCAGAAACAGGAAGACACCTACGCGAACAATTGCACCCGATTTACTAAGTCCTGTTTCCTCCATGATCTTACGTCTTCACGGTAACGGAGACTCCACGGGGCGCAACAGTTACTGGCAGCACTTCCACACCTTGCTTTACGATCAGTTCCGACACTCTTTCTTTGGTACCTTTTTCAACCAGGAGAAATACGCATCCGCCGCCGCCTGCACCGCAAACCTTGGCTCCCATGGCACCGGCCTTGCGCGTGGATTCTATCAAACTGTCAATCAATGGAGTGGTGATGCCCGGCGCATTCTTGCGACGATGCGACCATTCTTCGCGCACCAGCTTACCGGTCTCCTGCCAGTCCCCGCTTTCCAAAGCGGCACGCATGCGAACAGCGATCTTCGCGATTTTGGAAAAGTTTTGGAACACTTGCTTATCGCCATCAATGTGGGCCTTGGTCACTTCCCAATTGTTGATGCCGGAATTGCGCGGCTCACCGGTATAGACAAGCACTGTGCGGGCATTCAGCTCCTCAAAATCAATGGGAATTGCTTTGCGGTGCAATCCATCCACGCGCAGTTCAATGGCACTTACACCACCGTACATAGCCGGATAATAATCCTGACAGCCGGTGGGCACCTGGATAATTTGCGCTTCCACATTTTGAGCCACTTCGCGAATTTGCTCAAGCGAATAACCGCGCCTGGTCAATTTATTCAGAGCACTGGCCAGAGTGATCATCAATGAGGAGGAGCCCGAGATTCCGGCACCTGCTGGTGCTTCGGAAAATGTTTCCACTTCAATACCAGCGATAGGGGCAAAAAACTTCACCAGATAGGCGGCTAACGGCAACTTATACTTTTTGGCGGCCTGCAACGCGGCTAGCGAATCGAATACTTCCTCAGATTTCAGATCACGGGAACGAAGCACAATTTTTGTGTCGGTTCGTGTTTGGACAGTGCAGGAAGTGTACCGATTCACCGCAAAATTCACGGTAACCGCGTGCGGATGGTACAAGTATAAGGGCCAAATATCCAGAGTTCCGCCGGCCAGATCAACTCGGCACGGGGCTTTAGCAGTAATTTTCATTTAATTTACCAGTTTACCGCGACGCACTGCCCAAACGACTGAGGCCGCTGCCGACATGGCCAGGAGTGGTGCTGTCCAAAGCGTGAACCGCGCGAATTTATCAGCTATTGTGAGTGATAAAAATTGGTCTTGCAAAGAATCGCTGAGCAGCCGCGGTGCCGCCAACATAACGCAGAGCAGCAGCAGAAACGAGATCCGCAAAATGCTTTTCGCCTTGTCTGGTGTAGTGGATTGCTGTGCAACAACGGCGGAAAGTGAACCTACGATTATGGAGAGTAGCAGGCTAAGAATGGCCAAGCTGAGCAGAACAACCACGGGCGGCAGGACGCGCCGGGGCAGTCCAATGTTGACGGTGATGAGGCCCAACGCGATCATCGCCATGGCCGCGATCCAGCCGTATGCAATGCTTTTTGCCAGCGAAAGCAGGTCCACCCGTTTACCCGCGCCGAATACATCATCCACCACTCTGGGTGAAACGAATAGAAATCCCAGGCAGGAATACACGGCTAGCAACTGTAGATCCATAAAGGGAAGTCCCTTGAACCAGGGGACGAGGATTCCGAACAGTACGAAGAGCAGGGCATGTACAAATTTGTCGCGAGACGTCATTCTGTTAGAGTAAACCACAATGGAATTCGATATCCCCACTTTGCCAGTCCGTGATCGTCACAAGTTGCTTTCATCGGTAGTTTTGCCGCGTCCGATTGCCTGGGTGACCACCATGGACGCCGCTGGGCAAATCAATGCCGCGCCGTTCAGCTTTTTCAATTTGATGGGGTCAGACCCGGCGATTGTGGTGCTGGGCATTAGCCGCAGCAATGGCATGTTGAAGGACACTGCCAGCAACATGATGGCTTGTGGAGAATTTGTAATTCAGCTTGTGACTGAAACTTTGGCAGAGCAGATGAACCAGACAGGCACGGAGTTTCCACACGGCATCAATGAACTGGAAATAGCTGCTTTGGCGACCTTGCCGAGTGTGCGGGTGAAGCCCCCAAGGATCGCCGCATCGCCGGTTCATATGGAGTGCAAGTATCATTCGATTGTGGAGATCGGAAATACGTCGGTACTACTTGGCGAAGTGATTCATCTGCATATTGACGACGCGTATGTGGATGCCGCGACGCTGCACGTGGATGCTAATCAGCTCGGCGTGATTGGGCGGATGCATGGGGGCGGTTGGTACGCGCGGACGACGGATTTATTTGAGTTGGGACGGGTTAGTTACAAGCAGTGGTTGGAGCGGCGGTGAGTACACGGGACTACAAGGCCACCCCAGCCAGGCGGACGATGGCCAGAGCGTTTGACTCTGTGGTGATTCCAGGCTTCAGCAGGTAATCGAAATCAAGGGGATTCGATGCGTCCTTGGAGCCCATATGCCAATTGGAACCCTGCATATGGGGCAAGTCGGCAATCTGAGTTAGTGCAAGATCGTGAGTTGAAATCGCACCCACAGCGCCAGCGGCGATCAGGGTGCGGACAACCGCTTCAGCGGCGATTCTGCGGTCTTGCGAGTTGGTGCCACTGAAAATTTCGTCGATCAGAAACAATACAGGAGTCTGTTCCTTGGACAACCGAATAGTTTCCCGCAAACGATCCAGTTCGGCCATGAATTTTGATTTGCCTTCAAGGATGGAATCTTGAATAGATAGCGATGCGCAAGTTGCGAATAATGATAGGCGAAGACTTCGAGCACGTACGGGAGCTCCGGCTGCAGCCAGGACTACATTGATTCCAACAGCGCGTAAAAGAGTGCTTTTGCCGGACATGTTTGAACCACTGATCACAAGCAGGCGGGTGCCTTGGCTGTGTAACTTGACATCGTTACGCACGCACATTTCCGGCTGCAAAAGGGGATGGCCAAGCCCCACAGCTTCGTATGTGGCGGGGACTTCAACGAATTCGGGAAAAGTATCTTCAGGGCTTTCGTAGGCGTAGCAAGCAAGGGCGCTGAGGGCATCAAATTCTGCCCATGCCTCCACCCAGTTTTTCAAGTTAGACCCATTGCGAATGCGCCAGGATTCAATTGCCATTGCGCACTGCGTCCCAACCAGCAAAAGAAGAAAGGGGCCGTAAAACCAGTCCTTTTGTCGCTGATCGAGAGTTTTCAGATAGCGTTCCAATTGAAGCATTTCAGTGGCAGATTGTTCTGAGGTTGCTTTTCGTGTAAGCTCCTTTAGCTTGGCAGATTGGAAATTCTGCGTGGCCAATAGCGCTAGCCCTTCACGGATCAACCCAATTTCAATGGACACAAAACGGGTGTGTTGGATTACTTGCAGAACACGCGGTCGGAGTGCCCATCCGAAGGCAGCTTGGACGGCTATGAATGGAATGGCAAGTTCCCATGAAGCATGGCCGGTGATGACGATGAGGAGAATGAATCCGGTAGCTAAGCTGGTGAAAGCGGCAAAAAGTCGCATCCACGCTGCAAACTTCGTCGGCTCCTGACTCAGCCAAGTCGCAAACGTTTCCCAAGTGGATTGGTTGAAGGTTTTCCCCAGCGTGGCAACTTGTTCGCGCAAGTCGGTCTTGCTTTGCAATTCCTGAACTGCCGCTTGCTGGGCCCGACACTCATCCATAGTAATTGGAGCTTCCAGAAGATAGTTCGCTAACCGCTGACTGCCAACGTGTGTGCGTGTGGTGCAGAGGCGTTGGAAAAGAGAGCCAGTCCCAAAGAGATTGAGGTCGCGTTCGTAGACATGGTTGGGAATTGAGAACTCTTCGCCTGATTGACCTTGCCCAGCCCATTTCCCTTGTAGCCTGTTTAGGCCAAGCCTGTAGAAATCTTGAAGCCGCGCGAGTTTCCATCGTGAGGCCTGCTGGCGGCTATACTTCCTTGCTGAAAGAAGTACGAATGGCAAGGATAACGGCGAGGACCAGACGGGAATGGCACGACGGCTGAGCGCTGCAAAACTGAGGATGAAGAAGACCAATAGGGCGGTGCTGAACACCATGGCGGTGAGTAGTTGACGGGATTGAATGGCCCCGATGCTGGACTGGAGTTGTTGGAGCCTTTGTTGGTAGTGGAGCAGGGCGCTTTCCATTGGCATAGCGTTATTTTACAGGAGAGCAGGTCCGATAAACTGGAAAGATGGTGCGAATACAAATCCAGTTGACGGAAACGCAGGCGGTGGGGTTGCGGGAGATGTCGGCGGCTCGGAATCAGTCTTTGGCTGAGTTGATACGGGCGGGGGTAGCCCTTCTGTTGGAGCAGTCTGGCGAAGCAAATCGACTGGATCGGGCCAAGGATGTGGTGGGACGATTTGGGTCGGGATTAGCTGATGGGAGTCGTGGACATGATCAGCATTTAGTTACTGCGTTTGGGAACTCCTGATTTTTGTTGATGCATCTGCAGTCTATGCAGTTATGATTAGAATCTTGATTATCGTATACTATAAGTTATACGATATGTCACAACTAACAATATACCTGGACGAAACGACGGAGCAATTGCTCCGTAAAGAATTGGATTCCAGCGGGCTATCTCAAAGCCGTTTTATTGCAGGACTGATTCTGGAGCGGGCTCGAACTCAGTGGCCACCGGAACTGGTTTCGGTTTTGGGTACTTGGACCGATGATGACTTTCCAGACATTGAGGATTTGCGAAAAACACTGGGCACTGATCTGCCGCGCGAGTCCATGTAGTGTTCGCACTCGATAGCAATACGGTTATTCACGCGTTCAAGAACAAAGGTGAAGTGCGGAAACGCCTATTAGCTACCTCGAAGCAGGAAATTTGCATACCAGCCACGGTACTGTTCGAATTAGAATACGGCACACTGCGGAGCCGGGATCCTGACCGGCGCCGGAGGGAATTGGAGACGCTTATAGGCGAAGTAGTAATTCTTCCATTTAACGCAGAAGCAGCGCGCATATGCGCAAACATCCGACTTGCTTTGGAGAAACGCGGGGCAACCATTGGACCGTTCGACTGCATGATCGCGGCGACGACGGTGATGGCAGGGGCGGTCTTAGTTACGAATAATGTGGCCGAATTCAGTCGGATTGATGGGCTTCGCCTGGAAGATTGGTTTTGACGGATTTTTATCCGCAGATGCGCGCAGATACACGCAGATAAGCACGAAAAGAGCTTGCGTTTGTGGGTCTGTTTGATCTGTGTTTATCTGCGTGCATCTGCGGATAACAATTCGTTTGGGGTCAGTGGCGATAGCGTCAGGAATTCGAGGAAGTCTCCACTACGTCTCACGACGGCCCTGATTTTCTGTGTGATGCGAATGGAATAGAGCCGCTGTCCATGTGCGTCTGTTCGACTTTGAATCAGTTCCCAACGCAATCCCTTGTCGCGGTAGAGTGTGGTCCAGTCCATGGCGGCCATTTTTATACAGCAGTTTAGGACAGCCATCCGTTCCTCTTTTTCAAGGGAGAACCACTGTTTTTGAAACACTGGATTGTTGAGGTCGAGCCGGATTGGCTTCATCGCCTAACGCTTTTGCTTGGCTTTCTTCGCCAAAAGATTCAGATCTGTTTCAGCACGGGGATTCGACGCGGACCAGTTCAAAGCGCGATCCAGACTCCCTCGCGCTTCTGGAGAATGAAGCCAAAGTTCGTCATCTGGGATCACCTGTGCAGTCTTGATTGTCCAAACACCTTCCGCCACCTGATCCACAGTAACGGTCCTGCCGGCGTATTGTTTACCAAGGGAGATTTGCCCACTGGCACCAATCGTCTTAATTTCAACTGGCATGACTGCATGATAGCAGGAATGTGCAGATGTAATGCGTTGAGGTTACGGTTCCCTCAAGCTGGTTGTAATTTGCGTCTTGAGCCAACGTCTACTGACTTCGGCGGCAGATTTTTCTGAGGCACGAAACGAAGCTCAAGCCGCAAATCCAAGGCGGCGGCGATCCTTTGCATCATGGTTAGTGAATGACCCTCATAGTCGGCATCTTCCAGTCGGGCGATGACTGGCTGCTTCGACCCGATAAGTGCGGCAAGTTCGCTTTGGGAGAGACCGGCAGAGGCGCGGGCGTCGTAGATCATTTGGGCGACATCAAAGTTTATTTTCGCTTTAGCGATACCGGACTTGAGGGCCTCGTTGTTGCCAGTCACGCTTTGTAGAATTTTGAGTGCGTTTCTAGTTTTAGGCATTATTGTTCTTCCTCTCTGTATGAGTGTTCGATTGGGTTCTTCTCAAAAGCCTGCTTGCGACGAACAACACGTTCGATGTCGGCAATCGGGACTTTGTCATTCTTCGTCAAAGCATGACCTAAAATCGCCACATTTCTCCCATGGAAAAAGTAGAGAATCCTGTAGTTCACGTGCCCTTTCCGAATTCTCAATTCGTAGATGCCGTCTCTCAGCATGTCAGCCAATGGCCTTCGCAATTCGTGCCCCATATCCGCTAATCGTTCGATCGAAGCAACACAACTTTCATAAGCCCGTGGGTCATTGAAACGAAGCTGCTTGAGCCAGTCGAGCACTGGAACATATCCCTCATCTTCGTAAAAGATAATTTCTGTTTGGGGCAAATCTCCCACCTCCACGTTATCACAATATTGGTATCTCGGGATTCGAGATTTCGGCACGGCATCTCTACAAGGTGACGCACTGAGCACTAAAGTATTGGTGGTGGTTCCAGGTAAGGGTTCTCAATAAATTTTAGATGTCTTTTGGTTGGAGAGATGGGTACGGTCAAACACCGTTCACCTAATTAGGTGTTGCCTCGTTGTCTAGCCGCTCCAGGGACACGAGAAATTTACTCAACAGCATTTGATACTGTCTTCTAATTCAACTAGCGCTTGGTCTGAGCTTCGAACTTGGAAATCCATTTGGGGATCAGATCCCACACATCTTCGAGAGGAACACTACGGCCCTCTCTAGCCTGCTTGATGCCTTGATCAATTGAGGCTAAAGCCACGGTATCGACATCGACTTCTTTTGTTGCTGGGATTTCCATTTTGAGGTCGATCATGGTCTTACGGTAGCTTGATTTGGTTGGTATTGCAATGGCGTTTGTTGGTTGGCAAAATGAACGGGGGTGCCTGCTGGCGAGCAGTTGACGGAGTATCTGACGTAATGTCAGCCTGGATTGATCTCCAGGGGTTGGAATTTAAGCAGCCCGTTTGACTTTTTTCCTCGTTATCGGGGAGATCAGCACTTCAGCTGGAATGCCGAATCGTTCGTGAAGACGACGGATCATGGCCAGGGACAGTGCCCTGTCCCCTCGCAGAACCTCGTGCGTTCGGCTGCGTGCACCAATGACTCCAATCAGGGCGCGGTGATCCAGTCCTTGCTGTTCCAGTCGAAAGCGAATGGCATCGATAGGGTCTGGTAAATCGACAGGAAAATGGACTCTCTCGTAAGCATCGGTTAGTGTCATCAATACTTCCAGTCGGTCACCAGCTGCAGTCCCTTCGCGGGCACCCCAGAGCCTTTGTACTTCTAAAAGCGCCTTATTGTGGTCTTCGTCGTTTCTGATAGGTTTGATCACCATACCGCACCTCCTTGACATTGATTTTGTCGTAATCGTTGTGCGCGCCCACCCATTTTATAAAAACCGTTTGACGGGCATAATCAATGGCTGACACCAACCTATAGCTGTTGCCCTTGATGTTGAACACCACCCGTTCCTCGCCGATAACGCTAGCCGTCGCATACGATCTTTTCACGTCGGTCGAATTCCGCCAAGATGCTCTTTCAGCTTCGTGGAACCAAGCGTCCAATGCAGTTTTCACAGCCGGTTGATCTTTTCGGCCCTTCAGCGTTTCGAGGAAGAAGGTTAGGGTATTTCGCGCCAAAATTCGCACAGCGTCCCCAGGGTATCATGTTCCCGTTTTGGGCACAACATCTTGCGGTGAGTGCCCGCTTTAGTCTGCTTGATGCCACGATCAACAGCTCTAAAGTCGTGGTATCCACTTCGACTTCTTTTGGGTCGATCATGCTATTGCGGTAGCTTGCTTTGGTGGGTATTGCAATGACGGCAAACTGTCGCTTGATATGATGATGAGAGTGGAGGAATTGATGCCATGGCCGTCACGATCAACTTGACCCCAGAGGAAGAAGCGAAGCTGAAGGCTCATGCCCA
>JANMWO010000407.1:0-6432 GCA_031394025.1 Acidobacteriota bacterium | reverse complement strand
CGATACCATGGAAATCGGCTGTACTCGGATTACTATTCCTACGACGTGTCAAAGTCAGTGGAAGCCCGCAAGATTTGGGTGGAGCCAGATTCAATTGGCAATGGGTGCAGCAGCCGTAAGGGTTGGTTATCGGAGTCCATCTGCGGCTCAGATTAATGGCCGCTGATGGACGCCGATGCACGCTGATAACAAGAATCCAGGCCAGGGAGCCACAGGTTATCGCAACGAAGGTTACAAGGATGCTGGAAAACTATATGACATTGGGCGGAATCGCCTGCCCCACACCCGTGCGCGGTGTCTTGTTTTTGTGGGGCAGGCACTTTTGCCTGCCAGCCTCGACTTTCTTGAAAAACCTACCGATTGTACTTCGGTGCCACACCGCGTAACCTGTCCCAAACTTGATTGCACATTGCAACCGTATCGTCGGCCAGTGGACCAAGCGATGCTTCCTTCAGATTCATCACTAACTGATCTCTGCTGGACGCCCCCAGAATAATGCCCGTCGCCGCTGTGTGATGCAGTATCCAACACAATGACATGCTGATCAAGCTGCGTTTGCCATGAATGCCAATTCGCTTCAAATCCGTTACTGCACTGAAGCATTGCTGATGCCAATAGCGTTCCAGATATTGCTGGTTGCCATCAAAGCGGGTGCCCTTCAAAGGTTGCTCCGCTGTTTGCTTGCCAGTCAGTAACCCGCCAGCCAGCGGATTATAAACGAAAGTAGAAATGCCGTACGCCTTGCACATGGGCAGAAATTCTTGCTCAATGCCACGAGCAATCAGGTTGTACATGGGCTGCGTTACGGAAATCGGCTGATACTTTTTCTGACTTTCGACAGCTCGGCATTGGGCCACTTGCCAGGCAGCGTAGTTGGAACTGGCCACGTGACGGACTTTGCCAGACTTCACCAAGCCTTCCATGGTCTCTAGCGTCTCTTCAATGGGAACATCGTAATCGGGCTGATGGAGATAGTAGAGGTCAAGGTAATCCGTTTCCAGTCGCTGCAACGATTCTTCAATCGCTTTGTGAATGGCCCCTCGCGATAACCCTACATCTTCCGGCTTGTCGCCCATCTTCCCCCTGACTTTACTGGCCAGAATCACGTGCCGTCGTTTGGACCCCAAGGCCTTACCCAACAGCATTTCCGATGCGCCAGCGTTATACACATTGGCTGTGTCGAAAAAATTGATGCCCCCATCCAACGCCGTTTCCACCAGCCGAATGGATTCCGCTTCCGACGCCTGTTTGCCGAAAGTCATTGTTCCAAGGCACAGCCTGGAAACTTCAAGATCAGTACCAGCCAACTTTATTTTTTCCATTATGTTCCTAAATGTCGAAGGGACAGCCTTCTTCTGGAAGTACTCTTATATCTGGCTCCACCCAAATCTTGCGGGCTTCCACTGACTTTGACACGTCGTAGGAATAGTAATCCGAGTACAGCCGATTTCCATGGTATCGCTCCACCGCTTTTCGTACCGCGTCGATTCTGGGAAGACCTTCCGACAGCCCGTCCAGAAACTCTGCCAGAACCCACAACCATAGCACCGTCAGTGTTTCATGATATCCACTGGTGTCTGTGTTCTTGCCGCCACCCTTCACGTTATAGTTGCGAATATTGCGACGAACTGTGTCCAATAATTCCCGCTTGGGCAGCTTAAATAAATAACTGCAGGCCATGGCGATGTGAGCAGAATGAGTCCAATCAGAGAATGGAATTTTGGCCTTCTCAAAATCATCCAGGAATTGGTTTAAGTTTTCTTCACTTTGAAGATAGGGAAGCTCCGTCATATTGGTCAGGCTAACGTTGCACTCTACCTGAACCGCCACCTTTAATTAATCCATTCACTTCTTCTGTTGAAAAGCGGTTGAAGTCCCCTGGTATGGAGTGTTTCAGGCACGACGCAGCCACCGCGAATTCCAGCGCAGCTTGATCGTCCGCCAAAGTATTCAGGCCGTAAATCAGTCCACCAGCAAAGCAATCCCCGCCACCGACGCGGTCCACAATGTGGGTAATATCGTAATGCTTACTCAGCAAAAACTGTTTGCGATTGTTCAAGCAGGCCGACCATCCGTTATGAGAAGCACTATGAGATTCCCGTAACGTGACCGCTAACTTCTGCAGCGATGGATATTGGTCTAGCACCTTATTGGTCAGTTTTTCGTACTGCGCGTGATCAAGAGTACCGGAATGAACATCCACGTCCACTTGAATTCCCAAAGCCATTTGGCAATCTTCTTCATTGGCAATGCCCACGTCGACAAATTCAAACAGGCGCTGCATTACCTCTTTGGCTGGCTTACCCCATTTCCATAGATTTTTCCGATAGTTCAAATCGCACGATACGGTGATGCCTTTGGCCCGCGCGGCTTTGACGCTTTCCAGTGCCAGTTCCGAAGCCCCTTCACTGATGGCTGGCGTGATGCCCGTAATGTGGAACCAAGTGGCACCATCCAACATCTTGTTCCAGTCAATGTCCCCTGGCTTGCCCAATGCGATGGACGAATGAGCCCGATCGTAAAGCACTTTTGAACCACGCTGATTCGCACCGGGTTCGACGAAATAGATTCCAAACCGGCCACCAACTTTGATGACGCCCGATGAATCTACACCAAAGCGTCCTAACTCGCCGATGAAGGCGTCGGTAATGGCATTCTTGTCGGGAACAAGCGTCACAAAGCGAGCGGGTATGCCGAAGCCGGAAACGGCCACCGCCACGTTAGCTTCACCACCGCCGAATGTGGCTAAGAATTGGGGCGATTGAAGGAAGCGCTCATATCCAGGAGGGGCCAAGCGAAGCATGATTTCGCCGAAAGAAACCAGAAGTTTTGACATGAACCTCTATTGTACTTCGACGGACTTGCGTACTTTAAGGAACAGCGATCAATTCAATGGCCATGGAAGCATCCATCCCAGGCAAACCTTCATAGACCAGCATGGTGGCTGCAGGAGGATGTTCTTTGTCAAAAAACTCAAAGCGCAAATTGCGAACTTTTTCCACCATGCCATTGGAAACCGGATAAAAGTTAGAGAACGCCACACGGCGAATGCTGCCGTGGTTTTGGTCCAGGACTTTGGCCATGCGCTGGAAAGCCAACCGGATGTCGGCATCCTGAAAATGGAAGGCCATCTGCGTTCCGGTGAAAATAATACGGTCAGAGCCAACCAGCGTCGCTTTGGAATAATTGGGCGACGGATTCATCTCTTTCGGGCTTAAGTAAACCAGTGCGGCGGAAGGTTTTTTGCGCAATCGAAAAACGCCTTCGCATTCTGATAGTGCCTGGTTCATTGCTCGTTCCGCCTGGACCATAGCGACCGACGCCGATGGGAATGCAGCGGTGACCATGCCCCGGATTTCCGCATGGTGGTCCAACGAACTGACCAGGCACGTCACTCGCAGTACGTCGGAAGGTTCAGAGCCACCAAAAGCAGCGGCGGTGCGGAGGTCGGCAATGGCCTTGGCCGTCAAATCGTTCAGCTTCGCTAAAGGATCTTTGCCTGTGCCGCCCATCCCGGAAAGGAACCCCAAACCATTGGGATTTACCTCTTTTTTGCCGGCAATGATGACTTCAATCTGAACTTGAGCTCCTTCCATGGGGAGCTGGCCAATTTGGATCACGCTGATTGCCGGAATGGGCATTTTTTTATCGGTGAACACTTCGCTGACAATATTTCCGACACGCCGCAGGTCGCCTGTGCCGGCTACAAAAGCACGCAGCTTCACTACGGTGCCACCGCGCAAGGTTTTCACTAATTCCTTTAGGGAGTCGCGGGTCTGCTGGGAGAGTAATCCCTTATTTGAAAGCGGAGTGACCCGGAATTCAAGGCGCGCAGTTTCTGCCACAACAGCGGCCGGTGGATCGGGTAGAATTTCATGTACTTGCGTGGTCTCCTCTTTTTTCTTCTTGGAAGCAGCAAGCAGCAAACATGCCGTCAGAGCGAAGGCAATGAGAATCTGAAAGGACCGGCGCATGAACTATAGTGATTCTATCAAAGTCGGCACTAACTGGACTAGTAGCGGTGGCACGAACAATTGGCAAGAGTGCATGGACAAGTCCAATTTGTAGGCCTGTTTTTAACCCAACACAGGCCAATAGCCGTTTGTAAGCTATTCGCTCAAGCGTTTAGATGGTTCACTAGTGCGTTCCCACTCGCGTTCCAGCATTCTGCTATATTCTCCAGAAGCGTAAAGTTCAAAGTCGAAATTCTGGATGGAAATGCGACTAAAGTCGAACATATGCTGACGACAGGAGTACATGTGATCGGCAAAACGATAGTAGTTTCGAATAAAGTCTTCGCTAAGATCTTCGCGTCCAGGTACATTTTGGAACACCGCGTTCAATCCCAAAGCACGGGAGAAAATGGCCTTATAGTCGGCTACTCCCCAACGTTTTAGTTTGGACTTTACAACTTCTGGCGGTTCGGTCACCAACATTTCAGAAAAGCTTTGCGTTTTGATGTTCGCCTTGGCCAGCGCTTCATCCCGCTCTACCAGTTCCATACACTGTTCCATCCAACGCACCAGATCCCTGCCAACATAAAACAACATGCGGATTTCACAATAGCGTCCGTCCAACAGTTTTTGGTCCAGTTGGTTCATGCTCATGTTGTCACTGGGCAGCAGCCCTTGGATCATCATGCTGGCGCGCGAACTTTCCACCAACTTATTAGGACCTGCAGAATCTGAAAACGGGTGCAGAATCAGCGGTGGTAGCTTCCAGAGTTGATGGGCGGGCAGTGTAGTCACTAAAATGCTTTCCTTCTATACTCATCGGACTTCTGAGAGTCTTCCATTAGGACGGGATAAGTTATTTTCTGGCGGTGAGCAAAACCTTCACATCTAAGGTTTCCGCCCCACGAAGCACTCTCACAGCTACTTCATCCCCCACCTTCTTCGATTTTAACGCATAAGTGAAATCGTAAAGATTCTGAATATCTTTGCCGTCGAAGGAGATCATAATGTCGCCAGCTTTGAGACCGGCTTTCGCCGCTGGGGAACCGTCCCGTACATCAGCAAAGCGCACCCCTTTCGGTGGTTCCGCAAAATCGGGAATACTGCCGAAATAAGGTCCGTAACCGCTGGAACCTCCAGACGAACCAGACGCCGATCCCTGGCTCCCAGGCGGAGGCATAACGCGGACGTAAAGCGGCCTTTCTTCACCTTCTCTCAACTTCTCCGTCACATCGGCCACATAGGTCAACAACTTAATGGCTTCCTTGGAGTTGATCTTGTCCCAGGTATCCGTCGGCCGATGATAATCGCCATGTAAGCCGGAAAAAAAGAACAATACCGGAATCTGCTTTATGGTGAACGACGTGTGGTCGCTTGAACCGTACCCGGCCGTTTCCGACATATCGAACTGCATTCCTTCCGGTTTCTTTGTTTCATCCAAAATCTTCTTCAACGTGGAACCAGTTCCCGATCCGCCTACGTAAACCTTGCCATCACGAATGCGCCCAATCATGTCCATATTTACCATGGCCACCGCCTTGGCGTTGGGGAGCATGGAGTGCTCAGCATAATAAGCTGATCCTAGAAGTCCTAATTCCTCTCCAGAAAATGCCATGAACAGCATACCGCGCATTTCCTGCGGTCGGGATGCAAAGTAGCGTGCCAGTTCCATCACACCAGCCGAACCCGACGCATTGTCGTCGGCCCCCGGATGAATCTTTCCTTTCGGATTCGCATCGAGCGAGAACTGATCGCCCATCCCTAAATGATCATAGTGGGCACCCACAATAACGTATTCATCAGTCTTGCCGGGAAGGTAGCCCAGCACGTTGCGAACTTGCTTCACCTGACGTTCCACGTCCACCTGCATATCAATCGTGATATTTTCTGGAAGCGCAAAACTCCGCGGCTTTAAATCCTTGTCAATATCGTCATGCAGTATGCGCAAAGACTTTCCTTGACCTTCCAACCAGCGTTCCATAGCTTCCGCCTTCATCTGAACAAAGGGGATGCCAGCATTGGCTGGTCCGGCGGTCTTGCCGAACTTTTCCAGTTCACTGCTGCCCAAGTCGGTAAGCATGATTACAGCTTTTGCCCCGTGCTGTTTCGCATTGGTCGCCTTGGCGTCGAACTGGGCGTGGCGTGTATAGCTCTTGCCGGAGAAAACACTTTTTTCATCGAACTCCTGCGGTTCTCGACGATACAAAATGACGATTTTCCCTTTCACATCCAGGCCTTGATAATCGTCGTAGTTGTATTCCGGGGCGGTTATGCCGTAACCGGCAAACACCACTGGCGCAGTCACGCTTCCCGCAGAGGAAAAATTCAAAGGTGTAAAGTCACCTTCAAACTTTGCATCTTTTTTGAGTGCACCTTCATGCCACGTCAGCTTATTTCGCTTGCCCAGTTTGGCCATGGTGGTCACCGGATAGCTTTGGAAATAGCTGCCCGCCACCGGTTGCAAACCGGCTTTCTTATA
>JANMWO010000398.1:0-4330 GCA_031394025.1 Acidobacteriota bacterium | reverse complement strand
TTTGAATGCCGCAGGCTTTGACCAGAACCTGGATTCCCCTAATAACCATCCTCTTCGTAAATTCGCTCGCGAGTACGTCGCTCACCAAAAACCTCCGGTGCTGGAAGATCTGAAAGACTTTATCAAGAAGCACAAGAAGGGCAGCCCGTCCGCCGAACTCAGCCAGTACATCAGCTTTGCCCTTTCCACAGTAGGCCCTCCAGGCTTCGAAACCACATTTCGGGAACACGAAATTCCCTTGGACGTCCTAACGCTCACTGGATTTCAGGACCTCATGATTCGCTTTCATCGGGAAGCGAAGATCGACGAACTGTGGAAATTGGCCCAGCCGCAAATTGATCAGGTTATCGCGGTTTATCATGAACCAGTGACCAATGCTGTTCGCGAGGCCAATGGCTACCTGCGCAACGTCACCAGCGGCTATGTCGGCAGACGGTATCAGATTTTCTTTGATCTGTTAGGCCCACCCAACAACGTACAAACTCGTAGTTACAAAGATGACTTCTTTCTGGTGATCACCCCAACGGCAGAGATGCTGGCTGCCATTGCGAAACCCGGTGGTGCGCCGCCGCCCATTGACCATATCCGATATGCCTACCTGCAATACCTGCTTGACCCTTTAAGCATCAAGTACGGCGAACACATTTATAAGAAGCGCGGACTCAGCGATTTTGCCCGTGCCGCCCCAGCTTTGGACGATTTCTATAAAGAGGATTTCATTCTGCTAACCAGCGTCTGCGTCATGAAAGCGATTGATGCCAAGTTGCATGGCAAGCAAGGCCCGGCTATGGTGGAACAAGCTTTCAAAGAAGGGTTTATTCTTACCCCTCACTTCTACGAACAGCTTCCCGCTTTCGAGAAGAGCGAACAGGCATTTCGTATCTACTACCCTGATCTGATTGATTCCATCGATATGAAACGGGAAGACAAGCGGCTTGAAAACGTGCAATTCGCTGCCGCCAAAACGGTGAAAACCATCAAGACAGCTCCCCGAGAAGAACAGGCGATAGCCCTGACTGGAGCGGCTAAAACTCTTGCGGCAGCCGAAGAAATCTTTCTCGACAAGAAAGACCCCAAGTTCTTAGAAAAGTCGCGCCAACTGTTTTTACAATCGTTGGAACAAACAGACGAGAAATCGCTGCATGCAAAATCGTATTATGGGTTAGCGCGAATCGCCGCCACGCAGCAAAATCGCGAGTTGAGTGAGAAGCTGTTTCAGAAAACCTTGGAGCTTGATCCAGACCCCCGAACCAAAGCCTGGGCCCACGTCTACCTTGGCCAGTTAGCTACTATGTCAGGTGAGACCGATGCCGCGAAGTCGCATTTTGAGACCGCATTGAAGATTGAAGGGGCGTCCGAAAAAGCCCGTCAAACCGCTGAGCAAAGCTTGAAGAAAGCCGATGCCCGCGTAAATTAAATACCCGACAAGGGACCAAGGAGAGTTGTTGATGAAAGGGATTTGTTTGAAAGTAGCCGCCATGGTGGCTTTACTAACCGCTGCCACCGCCTTTGCCCAGCCGAAGCCGAAGTCGCAAAAAGAAGTGGACGCCATTGTTGCCATGCAAAACGCGGCCGATGCCGACGCTCGCATAAAAGCGGCCAATGAATTACTGACCAAGTTTGCCGATACCGAATTCAAGACCTTCGCCTTGCAGGCCATTGTCCAGAGCTATCAGCAGAAAGGCGATTCCGAAAACGTCATTATTTACTCTGAACGGCTTCTGGCAGCCGACCCAAAAAGCTACATTGCCCAGCTTTCCCTGGCTCAAACAATTGCCCAAAAAACACGCGAGTTTGATCTTGACAAGGAAGAAAAGCTAGGTCGTGCTGAAAAGATGGCCAAAGGTGCCCAGGAGAATATTAAGGTTGCCGAAAAATTCAACCCGGCCATTACCGATGCGCAATGGGATGGGTTCAAGAAGGATCAGATGTCGGAATCCTTTCAGGCTTTGGGAATGATCGCGCTGGCTCGGAAGAAGTACGACGATGCCGCCGCCCAGTTCAAGCTTTCTGTCGATTCCGCTGCTTCGCCAGACCCTGCCACCATGGTTCGTCTGGGTTCGGCGTACTTGGCTGCTGGTAAACCTACCGAAGCCTTGGCCGTTTTGGACAAAGTGCTGGCCATGACCGATTTGCATCCAGCGATTAAGCAATACGCCACTTCAGAAAAACAAAAAGCCACTGCTGCCTCCTCAGCCGTGAAAAAGTAGAGTAAACTGACGGTTTCAATGGTTAACGTCACGGATCTTCTGGAGAAACAACTCGGCCATACGTTCACTAATCGGGAACTACTTGAAAAGGCTCTGACTCATAAGTCTCGTGTCTTTGAAAAGGCACCCCATCAACTTGAAAAGATGGAAGATAACGAGCAGTTGGAATTCCTGGGGGATTCTATTTTGGGCTTTTTGGCAAGTGAAGCCCTGGTGGAAAGATTCCCGGAATTCCCGGAAGGTCGCTTGTCCAAGATGAAGAGTTTTCTGGTCAGCGCCAGCCATCTTCATGAGGTTGCGGTAGTTCTGAAGCTGGGTGAATATCTGGTGCTTGGCCGGGGCGAGGAAATGAGTGGCGGTCGTGAGAAGAAAGCCCTTCTTTCCAATGCCGTAGAAGCTCTGATTGCAGCCGTCTATCTGGATGGGGGGATTGAAGCAACGCGCAGCTTTGTTCGTGGATTAGTGCTTCACGAGTTTGAAAATCTGGGTGACGATGGTGATCTGCAAGGGAAAGACAACAAAAGTTCGTTGCAGGAAATAACCCAGACGCGCAAGCTCCCCTTACCCCGCTATATTGTTACGGCTGAACGCGGACCGGAACATTCTAAGACCTTTACGGTGGAAGTGCGGGTGGGGAAAGAGCTCAATGCTCAGGCCCAGGGCATCAGCAAAAAGGAAGCCGGTCAGTGCGCCGCCGGACGGATGATTGAATTATTACATCAGGTTCCTGCTTAGACCCCTGAAATCCTCTCGAATCTCAACTTTTCAACGATAAGAATATCGTGGTTGGAAATACCACCTTATAACTCTATGTTCGCTATCGTTGGAATGCTTATCGTTATCGCCTCAGTGGTTGGCGGCTACCTGCTCAGCAAAGGGCATATGGAAATCCTTTTCCAGCCTTATGAGCTTCTTATCATTTTGGGATCCGCCATTGGCACGCTTTTGGTAGCGAATCCGCTCCCGGTGGTCATTGGAATCATCAAGGCGATGATGGGGATACTGAAAGGGAGTCCCTACACAAAACCGGTCTTTTTAGAGCATTTGAAGATGTTGAATGAAGTATTCAGCACTGCGCGAAAGAACGGCATTGTGAAGCTGGAACCAGACGTTGAAGAGCCCGATAAAAGCCAGCTCTTTGCCAAATACCCAACATTCATCAAGAATCATCACGCCGTCTACTTTGTCGCCGATACATTGCGCATGGCCATCACTGGGGGCGTGGGTCATTTCGATCTGGACCAGATGATGGAACTGGATATGGAAGTGCACCACCACGAAGCCAATGGACCTGTCAGCGCCTTATCGACCATGGCCGATGCGCTGCCCGGTTTGGGAATTGTGGCTGCCGTGCTGGGCATCGTCATCACCATGGGCTCCTTAGGTGGGCCGCCAGAGGAAATTGGACATCACGTGGCCGCAGCGCTGGTGGGTACCTTTTTGGGCATCCTGCTATGTTATGGATTCTTTGGACCCATGGCCGGTATGATGACCAAAATCAATGACGCCGAAAAGGAGTATTACAACTTCCTCCGGGTGGGACTGATCAGTTTCATCAAAGGTTCGGCTCCCATTTTGGCGGTGGAACTTGCCCGCCGGTCTATTCCGAATCATATTCGACCCAGCTTCAAGGAAATGGAAAAAGCTTGTAAGGGAGGTTGATCTTATGTCTGACGAAAAAGAAAATATTATCATCATCAAGAAAATCGTCAGCCATGGCGGACATCACGGGGGGGCTTGGAAAGTGGCCTATGCCGATTTCGTCACCGCCATGATGGCCTTTTTCATGGTGTTGTGGCTACTCAGCAGCAGTGCCGAAGTGCAGAAAGCCGTGGGTGGCTACTTTCAGGATCCAACGGGCAATGGAAAGCAGATGGGCAGCCAGATGAGTGGTGCTGGCGGCACATCCATCAGCCTGGATGAAGACAATATGGCTAAGTTAAAAGAAAAAATCACTTCCGCCATGAAGGAAATTCCCTCGTTTCAACAGTTCAAAGATAATGTGAAAATGATTGTCACTGGGGAAGGATTGCGCATTGAACTGATTGAAAAAGAGCAGGGCATGTTTTTTGATAGTGGCAAAGCAAACCCCAGTGAAAGCGGCAAAGAGCTGATTGCCA